>CANJRZ010000194.1 GCA_947476735.1 Sphingomonadaceae bacterium | reverse complement strand
GGTCGAGCTTCAGCCCTATACCGGCCGGACCCACCAGCTGCGCGTGCATATGGCGGCGATCGGCCATCCGATCGTCGGTGACGGCAAATATGGCGGGGCCGAAGCCTTTCTGACGGGCACGATCAGCCGCAAGATGCACCTCCACGCGCGGCGGCTGCGGGTCGATCATCCCGATGCCGGCGCGGTCGACGTCACCGCTGGTCTGCCCGAACATTTCAGCGAAACGCTGCGCATCCTCGGCTTCGAGGAAGCCAGGGGCGATGCCCTGCCGGTCGACGAGATCAGGTTCAACGAAACGCCGGAGGGCAAGCGCCGCGCGCTGGCCCATCAGGCCAAGGACGCGCGCAAGGCGCGGCGCGGCGAACGGCGCGGACGAAGCCGGGCATGAACCGGCTCGCGGTCTTCGATTGCGACGGTACCCTGGTCGACAGCCAGGCGATCATCTGCCGGGCGATGCGCGAGGCCTTCGTCATCGAGCAGCTCGCGCCGCCGGCCGACAGCGCCACCCGCCGGGTCGTTGGTCTCAGCCTGACCGAGGCGATGCGGGCTCTGCTGCCGGAGGCCGGGCATGATGACCATCTCCGGCTCGCCGAATCCTACAAGCGCGCCTTCCAGGGGCTGCGCGCCGCCGGGGAGGTCGAGGAACCGCTCTTTCCCGGGATCGCCGAGACGCTGCGTCGGCTCGATGCCGAGGGCTGGATGCTCGCGGTGGCGACCGGCAAGTCCGATCGCGGCTTGAAGCATTGCCTCGAAGTTCATGGAATAGAACGGTTTTTCGTCTCGCTGCAGACCGCCGACCGCCACCCGTCCAAGCCGCACCCGTCGATGATCACCCAGGCGATGGCCGATGCCGGCGCGACACCCACAAACACCGTTATGATCGGCGACACCAGCTTCGATATCGGCATGGGGATCAACGCCGGCTGCCTGACCGTCGGCGTCGCCTGGGGCTATCACGCTCCTGCCGAATTGTTCGACGAAGGTGCGCATTTCGTCGCCGACCGCCCCGATCAGCTACCCGAAATTCTCAGGGATGGGTTAGCAGCGAAAGCATGAAGCGCTTCTACAAGACAGTCAGTTTGGAGCCCGTCGCGGGCGGCCATGCGATCCGGCTCGACGGTCGTGCGGTGAAGACCCCGGCGCGTGCCGAGCTCGTGCTGCCGACCGCTTCGCTGGCTTCGGCGGTTGCGGCCGAATGGGAAGCGCAGGTCGAGAAGGTCGATCCTTGGTCGATGCCGCTGACCGGCCTCGCCAATGCTGCGATCGACCGAGTGGCGCCCGATATCCACGCCTTTGCAACAGCGGTCGCGGTCTATGCCGAAACCGACCTGCTCTGTTACCGCGCTGATGGCCCGGCCGAGCTGATCGGACATCAGGCCGAGACATGGGACCCGCTGATCGACTGGGCGCAGCAACGCTACAATATCGAGTTCGAGATCGTGCACGGCATCATGCACGAGCGCCAGCCGCCTGAAACCGTCGCCCGCCTGACGGCAGCCGTGCACGGTTATGACGCCTGGCGACTCGTCGCGTTCCAGCCGCTCGTCACCATCGCCGGTTCGCTGATCATCGCGCTGGCGCTCGCCGAAGGTGAGATCGATGTGGAAAGCGGCTTTGCGGCCGCCCAGCTCGACGAGCTCTGGCAGCTCGAGAAATGGGGCGAGGACAGCTTCGCGACCCAGGCGCGCGAGAACAAGCGGGCCGACTTCAAGGCAGCTGCGCGGTTCTTGGCGTTGTTGGTTTAAGTCCAATCCCTACCGGCAGGGGCTCTGAATTGGGCAAGGGTACCATTTGAACACCTTGTAAGTCAGCGCATGGACAGGTGTGCCTGAAACGTCAGTCGCTGCCTTGAAGTGAAAATTTTGGCGCACAAGGTCGCAGCTCCCGCGATCCCGCGTCTCATTTCCGCTAGGCCGGACAACGCTACATTGTTCGACGAACCCGCGCTTATCAACCATCACGGCCATGCCGGTCTCGGCGGGACGAGGCTCTCCCCGAACCGCACTGGGAAATTTGAAGCGCTTGAATGGAAGGAGAGCGGGCTCGTTTACGGCCACCCTGACGCCATTTCGTTCGACTAGGCTGGGGTCGAAGATAACGATAGCGTCGTCGTTCTGAACGGGAAGATCTGCTCCAGTGGACAGCACATTTGCTAAAATCCAATGGACGGTTAGGCCCGCAGCGAGCCGGTGAGCCGTTCCCTGTGCGTCCGTTGATACTTTGTAGTCGCCCCGTCGAATTACCAATGTGCAAGATGCATCGTCGAGCACTGGCGTGCCACTCGATCGCAGTACCTTGCAATTCTCGACTCGGCCGGTTTCGTTGATATCGAAACTGACGATAGTTGACCCATGCAGACCGGCCGCCACAGCTGCTGACGGGTAATCCTGGTTGTTCCGAATTCCCGCAGAATGCGCTTCGGATGCAATTGACACCGCCAATGCTGCGCATAACCGGGCGTGGGGCATAGCTCAGCCTCCAGGCGTGTTGAGCTTGCGGATGAACCCGATCAGCCCGGTCTGGCGGCTGCGCTTGAGGCGCTCGGCCTCGAGGATATGACGGACCTCGACGAAGCAGCGCTCGATGTCATCGTTGATCAGCACATAGTCATAGCCGTCCCAGTGGCTGACCTCGGACGCGGCGCGGCGCATCCGCCCGACGATGACCTCCTCGCTGTCGGTCGCGCGCTTGCGCAGCCGCTCCTCGAGTTCGGGCATCGACGGTGGCAGGACAAAGACGCGGACGACGTCGCCTCCGCAGGTCTGGTAGAGTTGCTGCGCGCCCTGCCAGTCGATGTCGAACAGCACGTCGAGGCCGGCCGCCAGCATCTCCTCGATCGGCCTGGCCGGGCTGCCATAGCGATGGTCAAAAACATGCGCCCATTCGAGGAACTCATGCTTGGCGACCATCTCGCGAAATGTCTCGAGGGTGACGAAATGATAGTCTTTGCCGTCGACTTCGCCCGGGCGCATCGGTCGGGTGGTCGCCGAGACCGACATCTGGAGGTGATCGTCGGCTTCGAGCAGCCGGCGGGCGATGGTGGATTTGCCCGCGCCGGAGGGCGAGGAAAGCACGAACAGCACGCCGCGGCGTTTGAGTGATAGATGGGCCATGGCGGCACTTGCATCGGAGAGGGTCTCCGCGTCAATCATCGATCGACGGAGAGCATCCATGGAAAAGATCGTCGTCCTGTTACGGGGGATCAATGTTGGCGCCAGCCGCAAGCTGTCGATGGCCGAGCTGCGCGCCGCCGCGCAACGAGCCGGATTCGATGATATAGAGACCTATATCCAGAGTGGTAACCTGGTGCTGACCGCGGAAAGTGCAGCGGTGGCGGAAGAGTCGATCGAGTCGCTGATCGCCGAGAATTTTGCCATGAAGGTCGAGGCGATTGCGCGAACGGCACGGCAATGGATCGCCTATGCCGGCGTAGCACCCTTCGCCGACGCCGACGAACGCGGCAACCTGATCCACCTCGGCTTGTCGAAGCACAGACCCGCAGCCGATGCTGCCGAAAAGCTCAGGGCCAAGGCGGCGCATGGTGAGGAGATCGTGATTGCGGGTGACGCGATCTGGGTCGATTTCAAACAGGGCGTCGGCAACAGCAAGCTCACGCCGGCCATGTTTGACAGGGCGGTCGGGTCGACCGTGACGATGCGCAACTGGCGGACTGTCCGCAAACTCGCCGAGATGGTCGCAACCTGAAGGAATATCGGCTGCCATCGTCGCGCTCATGGCCGGCCCAGGCCATGTCTTTCGCTTCCCCTGGCTGCGCGTCAGTGAAGCTGGGGAGTTTACCGCCCGATCATTTTCTCCGGCCGTACGACGCGATCGAAGGTCTCCTCGTCGATCAAACCGAGTGCGAGTCCCGCCTGCTTGAGGGTGAGGCCGTTCGCATGGGCATGCTTTGCGATCTTTGCGGCATTGTCATAGCCGATCTCAGGGGCAAGCGCTGTCACCAGCATCAGCGAGTGATCGACCAGCTCGGCGATCCGGGCGCGATCGGGCTCCAGGCCGGCAAGGCAACGGGTGGTGAAGCTCGCCATACCGGTAGCGAGCAGTGCAATCGAGCGGAGCACCGCGGCGCCGATCATCGGCTTGAACACATTGAGCTCAAGCTGGCCCTGCAGGCCGCCGACCGTTACCGCCTGGTGATTGCCGATCACCTGGGCCGCGACCATCGTCAGCATCTCGCATTGCGTGGGATTGACCTTGCCGGGCATGATTGAACTGCCCGGCTCATTCTCGGGAAGGATCAATTCGCCCAGTCCGGATCGCGGACCCGAACCCAGCAGGCGGATATCGTTGGCGATTTTGGTGAGCGCGACCGCGAGCGTGCTTAGCGTGCCGGAAAGATGGACAAGCGGGTCGTTTGAAGCGAGCGCTTCAAATTTGTTCGGAGCTGTGACGAAGGGCAGGCCGGTAAGCTCGGCGACCCTGGCGGCGATCGCCTCGGCGAAACCCGGTGCGGCGTTGAGGCCGGTACCGACGGCGGTGCCGCCCTGCGCGAGCTTCATCATTCCGCCGTTGACTGCGCCCTCGAGCCGCTTGCGGCAGGCGATCAACTGGGCGGCATAGCCCGAGAATTCCTGGCCCAGTGTCAGCGGCGTCGCGTCCTGGAGATGGGTGCGGCCGATCTTGACGATCGCGTCCCACTCCTTCGCCTTGGCGAGGAGCTCGGACAGCATGGCATCGAGCGCCGGATAGAGGTGGTGGTGGACGGCCAGCGCTGCGGCGACATGGAGCGCAGTCGGAAAACTGTCGTTCGACGACTGGCCCATATTGACATGATCGTTGGGATGGACCGGCGCCTTGCCGCCGCGCTGGCCGGTCAGGTGTTCGTTCGCGCGGCCGGCGATCACCTCGTTGACGTTCATGTTGGTCTGGGTACCCGAGCCTGTCTGCCAGATGACGAGCGGGAACTGATCGTCGAACGGGCCGGCGACGATTTCGGCTGCCGCGCTCTCGATCGCATCGGCGAGCTTCGGATCGAGCCCGTGCCTGCGGTTCACGCGGGCGGCCGCCTGCTTCACCATTGCCAGCGCATGGATGATACCGATCGGCATCCGCTCTTCGGGCCCGAAAGGAAAATTCTCGATCGACCGCTGGGTCTGCGCACCCCAATAGGACCAGGCAGGAACGTCGATCGGGCCGAAGCTGTCACTTTCGGTACGGGTGTCGGGCATGGACCGCTCCTTTGTGCGGTCTACCTCTAAGCCTCTTTGCTCGACATGCCACCGAAGCTTGCCATCGTTTTCCCGGTTTGCCTGATATTCGCATGGCGGTTTCCCGAGATTCCGGACCGAACCGGCGCCATGATCGGGGCTCACCGCCTGAGCAGCAACATCCACTCGTGGCGTGACCCATTGAGGATATCGTCGGTCGTGGCCGAGACAATGCCGCGCATGTCGTCGATATAGGCGAGCGCGAAGCCCGCGTCGGTGATGCGCCGAAGGAAAGCGGCGGGGTCAGGATAGCGGATCGGGGCGAATTCGAGGAAGACGATGTGGAGGCGCGTGCCCGCGATCATTCCCGCCATGCCTTCCCAGATTGCCGGTTCGGATCCCTCGGCATCGATCTTGACGGCATCGGCGTCGCGCGCGCCTTCGATTGCGTCAAGCCGTCGGGTCTGGAGCGTGAGGTGGCGACGGCCGGCAATCGCGGCCTGCTCGATGAGATGGCCACCGCCAGATAGTTCATCCTCCCAGACCAGATAGAGCTCGCGCCCGTCTTCGGCACCCAGCGGATAGTCATGGCGGACGACCTGATGGCCGATTCCATTGACGAGGACATTACGGCGGAGAAGATCGCTCAGCCGGGGATTGCATTCGAAGCTATGGACCTTTCCGGCCCGGCATTTCTCAGCCATCACAAGGCTGAAATAGCCATGGTTCGCGCCGACATCGCACACCGTCATGGGCCGACGCAGCACGGCATTGAGCGCCTCGGTGACGCCGATTTCCCAATAACCGTTGGTCATCAGATGGGCGGCGACGCTCATGTCGCGCGCATCGACATACATTTTGTACCGGCCGAGCACGGTGGCGAGCACCGTGTCGTCGCCGACCCACACCGACTGGCAACGCTCGCGATAATAACCGTCCATGACGATGCGGCGGCGTTCGTTCCATCGCGGGGACAAGCGGCGCCAATAACGCGGCAGTCGGGCCACCGCGAAGGATCCGAACCAGCTCATGTCGTCAGGTGCCGCCGGCCTATTTCTTGCGCGTGAAGTCGACCGAAACGACATTGGAGCCGTCTTCGACCGGGGCAGCGGGTGGCGCGGGCGCATCGTTGCCGGCCGAGCTGTGGCCGGTATCCGCGACATCATCGTCGACCTGCGCCTGGAACTGCAGCGCGAAGTTGACCGCAGGATCGACGAAGCCGGTCACAGCGGCGAAGGGAATGATCAGCTTGGCGGGCACCTGGTTAAACGACAGGCCCACCTCGAACCCGTCAGCTTTCACCTTGAGATCCCAGAATCGGTTCTGGATGACGATCGTCATCTCGTCGGGGAATCGCTCGACCAGATGTCTCGGGATATCGACCCCGGCGCCCTGAGTCTTGAAAGTGATGTAGAAATGATGCTCGCCCGGCAGGCCGCCGGCCTTTTCTACCTCGCCGAGCACGCGGCCGACCACGGCACGGAGCGCCTCCTGGACGATCTCGTCATAGGGAATCAGGCTGTCGACCGTCGGATCGCTCATGGCGCTGTGGTGAACGCTGTGCCCGGTCCGGTCAAGTCGTGCGTTGCAGCGTGGCGCAACCTCGCTATAGCGGCGCCGTTCGGCTGTGGAGGAACTGCCACGCCGCTCGAGGCAATGATTACGGGGAGCGGCCATGCGGACCGCATCGATCACGCGCAGGACCAGCGAGACCGATATTTCGGTCGAGGTGAATCTCGATGGCAGCGGCGCCTATACGGTGGCGACTGGTATCGGGTTCCTCGATCACATGCTCGAGCAGCTATCGCGCCATTCGCTGATCGACCTCCGGGTCAGCGTGTCGGGCGATCTGCACATCGACCAGCACCACACCACCGAGGATAGCGGGATTGCGATCGGCGAGGCGTTGGCCAAGGCGCTCGGCGATAAGCGCGGCATCACCCGTTATGGCCATGCCTATGCGCCGATGGACGAGACGCTGACCCGCGTCGCGCTCGACATTTCCGGGCGTCCTTTCCTCGTCTGGAAGGTCGAGCTCGCCGGCCCGCGTCTGGGCGAGTGGGACACCGAACTGATAGAGCACTGGTTCCACAGTTTTGCGCAGGCGGCGGGAATCACGCTGCACGTTGAAAATCTCTACGGCGCCAACATGCACCACATTATCGAGAGCTGCTTCAAGGCGCTGGCGCGGGCGCTGCGTGTCGCGACCGAGATCGATCCGCGCAAGGCTGACGCGATTCCCTCGACCAAGGGGACGCTGGGCAGTGCCTGAAAGCATCGCGCTCATCGATTATGGCGCGGGGAATCTAAAGTCGGTCGAAAATGCGCTCCGTGCAGCGGGGGCAAGCCCGATCGTGACGGCCGATCCCGAACGGGTCGCGCGCGCCGATCGAGTCGTACTGCCGGGGGTCGGCGCCTTCGCCGCCTGTATGGCCGGGCTGGAGGCGGTTCCCGGTCTGATCGAGGCGATGGACTGCGCCGTCCATGGCCGCGGCGCACCCTTTCTCGGCGTGTGTGTCGGGATGCAGCTGCTTGCTGATGCGGGCTATGAACATGGCCGCACCGCCGGTCTGGGCTGGATCGGTGGCGATGTCCGGCTGATGACGCCCGCCGCCGATCACAAGGTACCGCACATGGGCTGGAACGACGTGACGCCGACGCGGCCGCATCCGCTGATCGTGCCGGGCGAAGCCTATTTTCTGCACAGCTTCATGTTCGAAATGGCCGATCCGACCGATTGCCTGGCGACGACCGATCACGGCGGCCCGATCACTGCCGCGGTCGGACGCAACAACGTGGTCGGCGTGCAGTT
>CANJRZ010000193.1 GCA_947476735.1 Sphingomonadaceae bacterium | reverse complement strand
TGGCGCACCCGACAGGATTCGAACCTGTGGCCTCTGCCTTCGGAGGGCAGCGCTCTATCCAGCTGAGCTACGGGTGCGTCGCGGTCGCGCTTAGCAAAGGGTGTCCGCGGCCGCCAGAGGATAATCTAACCGAGCTGTTCACACTCGGGTGTCGCCTTATTCGATAGACGGTCTGCGATGGCCAATGGCTTCTGTGCTGGCGGACGGAGCCAAAGAGGGACCCGTCTCACGCAGAGGTCGCCGGCGGGGCCGTCTTCGGCTTGAAGGCGCACAGATCGATCACCGGACAACGCCAGCATTCGGGTTTGCGTGCCTTGCAGATATAGCGGCCGTGCAGGATCAGCCAGTGGTGCGCGCCCTGGAGGAAAGGCTTGGGGGTGACCTTTTCAAGCTTGAGCTCGACCTGGAGGACATTCTTGCCAGGCGCCAGGCCAGTGCGGTTGGAAACGCGGAAGATATGGGTGTCGACCGCAATCGTCTCGGCACCGAAGGCGGTGTTCATCACCACATTGGCGGTCTTGCGGCCGACGCCGGGCAGCTCTTCGAGTGCCTCGCGGCTCTGCGGCACTTCGCCGCCGTAGCGATCGACCAGGATCTGCGCCGCGGCGATGACGTTCTTCGCCTTGGTGTTGAACAGGCCGATCGTCTTGATGTGCTGTTTCAGGTCCGCTTCGCCGAGTTCAAGCATCTGTTCGGGCGTCGTAACCTTCGCGAACAACGGGCCGGTCGCCTTGTTGACGCCGATATCGGTCGCCTGCGCCGACAGTGCGACCGCGACGAGCAGCGTATAGGGGTTTACATAGTTTAGCTCGGTTTCGGGCGCCGGATCGCTCTCCGCGAGCCGGCGGTAGAATTCGAAAACATCGGTCTTCTTCATAGGCCGAGTACATCGCCCATGCTGTAACGGCCGGCAGGTTTCCCCTTCATCCACAGGCAGGCCTTCAGCGCTCCGCGGGCAAAAATGGCGCGGTTCTCGGCTCGGTGGCCGAGTTCGATCCGTTCATTGTCGGTCGCGAGCACCACCATATGGTCGCCGGCCACGGATCCGCCGCGCAGCGAGGCATAGCCGATCGTTCCGGTCTCGCGAGGCTTGTCGACGCCATGACCGATGCGATCGAAGCGGTTCAGCGCCTCAGGCGTCGATGCGCGACCGGCGGCAGCAGCAGCGCCCAGCAGCAGTGCGGTACCGGAGGGGGCATCGACCTTGTGGCGATGGTGCATCTCGACAATCTCGATATCCCACTCGTCGCCGAGCCGGGCGGCAGCTTCGCGCACCAGATGGGCGAGGAGATTGACGCCGAGCGAGGTGTTACCGGTCTGGAGCACCGCGAGACCTCTGGCGACAGCGCTGTCGATCTGGGCGTGATGCTCGGGCTTCAGCCCTGTGGTGCCGATGACGATAGGCACTCCGGCGGCCAGTGCCGCGTCAAGATGCCCGGCCAGGGCCGCCGGAGCAGAGAAGTCGACCAGTACCTCACTGGCTTTGGCGAGTGCGGCAGCATTGGCGTACGGTCCGATCACGGCGCCCTGGACATCGATCCCGCCCGTGATGCTGGCGCCTATCTCAGGAGCGGCATCGGCGATCGCCCGGCCCATCCGCCCGTTTGCCCCCAAGATACCGATCGCCGCCATATTCATGCCCCGTCTCTTATGCGCGCGTTACATGGCCGTGAGCGAAACACGACGCAAGCGTGCTGATATTGGTTTTGTGGCTTATGCTTTCGGGATGATGGCGATGAGGGTGTCACAATGAAGTGGATGTGGCTGCTGGCTCCGGCGTTGCTTCTGGCGGGGCGAGCACAGGCCGTCGATTGGGCGCTCTTCGAAGGCATGCCCGGTATCCGTTTCCAATATTATGAGGTGGAAGGACGCACGGCACGCGAGATTTACGACGCGATGCGGGCTCGGGCGCCGCGCGGCACCGAAGGCCTCGCCCAGACAATCTGGCAGATCGACGTCGACTGGCACGAGCAGACTCGTGGCTCCACATGTCGGGTGCTTGATCCCCGAACCAAATTGTCGATGACAGTCATTCTGCCGCGGCTTCGGCAGGTTGAAGGCATGACGCCCGAGGCATTCCGCTACTGGCGTGCCACACGGCGGGGGCTCGAGATCCACGAGGCGGGACATGCGCGCATCGCCTGGGACCATCGCGACGACTTCAACCGGGCCGCGCAGGAGGCGAGCTGCAAATCGATCACGCAGGTGGCGAAGGTGACGCAGGAGCGGATTGAGGCCCTCCAGCAGGAATATGATCGTGTGACCGATCATGGCCGCAACCAGACCCCGGCTTATTAGACTCGCTACTCCTGATACAGACTTTGCGCCGGCGCCAAAGATGCGCGATGTTGTCCATCGGTAGAGGGAGAAGGGTGTTGACCGAGCTCAAGACCGCCGAGGATATCCGAGCGCATTATGCCGAGCCCCATGCGCTCGCGAAGAACAAGGAGATGCGGCGACTCGATCAGCATTGCCGTCAGTTCATCTCGCTAGCGCCGTTCGTCGTCATCTCGACTTCCGACGCGTCGGGCCGTTGCGATGTGACGCCGCGGGGCGATGCACCGGGGTTCGTCGCGGTGGTGGACGATCGCACGCTGCTGATCCCCGATCGTACCGGGAACAACCGGGTCGATACGATGCTGAACATCGCCGAGAACCCGCATGTCGGGTTGCTCTTCCTGGTGCCCGGCATGGCCGAGACGCTCCGGGTGAATGGCCGTGCCACCATTACGATCGATCCTGCGATCCTTGGCCCGCTGGCGGTCGATGGAAAGCCGCCGCGTGCGGCGATACGGGTCGATATCGAGGAAGTCTATTTCCAGTGCGGCAAAGCGCTGATGCGTTCGGAGCTGTGGAACGGCGAGAAGCATGTGCCGCGCGAACGTTTTGCACCGTTCGGCCAGATATTCTCCGAGCATAGCAAGACCCAATATGATCCGGCGATCGAGGCGATGCTTGACGAGGAATATCGGACCAACCTTTATTGAGATAGCCTTTCAACATGAGCGATTTCCGCAACATCGTCATCCTGACCGGCGCGGGGATTTCGGCCGAAAGCGGGCTGGAAACCTTTCGGGCCTCCGATGGTCTGTGGGCACAGCATCGGATCGAGGACATCTGCACGCCCGAAGCGCTCGCTCGTAACCGGCCGCTGGTGCTCGACTTCTACGATCAGCGCCGCGCTGCGCTTGATACTGTGCAGCCTAATGCCGCGCATGAGGCGCTGGCCCGGCTTGATCGCGAATGGCAGGGCGGGCTGCTGATCGTGACCCAGAATGTCGACGATCTGCACGAGCGGGCAGGGGCAAAGCGGCTGCTACACATGCATGGTGAGCTGATGTCGTCGCTGTGCGAGGGCTGCGGCGGGCGGGCGCCCTTTGGAGGGGCGATGCTCGACGGCACCCAATGCGGCGCCTGCGGTGGAGCCGACCTCCTGCGCCCGGACATCGTCTTTTTCGGCGAGATGCCCTATGAGATGGACCGGATAGAGCGCGAGCTGCGCCGTGCCGACCTGTTTGTGTCGATCGGCACCTCGGGGGCGGTCTATCCTGCGGCCGGTTTCGTCCAGAGCGCGCGCCATTACGGCGCCCGGACGATCGAACTCAATCTCGAGCCGTCCGGGGGCAGCCATTTCTTCCATGAGAGCCGACTGGGCCCGGCCAGCAGGCTGGTGCCTGAGTGGGTGGAAGAGATGTTGGCAAGCTAGCTCCCTTCCCTGGCAGGGAGGGGCTTTCTTTAGTCCACCCAGTCCAGCCCGATCTCGCGATAGAGCCCGCGGTCCTCCTCCCACTTTTCCGATACCTTCACATGGAGGAAGAGGTGGACCTTGCGCTGGAGCAGCCGTTCGAGCTGCAAGCGCGACTGCGAGCCGATCTCTTTCAGCCGGACACCGCCCTTGCCGAGCACGATCGCCTTCTGGGTGGCGCGGCCGACAAGTATCTGCTGATGGATCGCGACCGAGCCGTCCTTGCGCTCCTCATATTTTTCGGTCTCGACCGCCGAGGCGTAGGGCAGTTCGGCGTGCAGCTGGAGGAAGATCTGTTCGCGGGTGACTTCGGCGGCGAGCATGCGATCGGTCGCGTCGGAGACCTGATCCTCGGGGAAATGCCACGGCCCCTCGGGCATCCGTTCCTCGAGCGCCTTGCGCAGGTCGGGGACGCCGTTGCCGGTGCTCGCCGAGATCATGAAGATAGCCTCTGGCGTTAGCTTCTCCTGTAGCCGGGTGGCGAGTTCGAGCAGCGTCTCCTTGACGCAAAGGTCGACCTTGTTGAGGATCAGCAGCTTGGGCTCGTGGCGCGCGGCGAGCTTGTCGAGCAGATCTGCGATCTTGTGGGTGATTCCGGTCTTGGCGTCTATCACGAAGGCGATCAGGTCGGCATCCTGGGCGCCGCTCCAGGCGGCCGCGACCATAGCGCGATCAAGCCGGCGGCGTGGCGCAAAGATGCCCGGCGTGTCGACCAGAAGTATCTGGCTCTCGCCTGCGATCGCGACGCCGATCAGGCGGGTGCGCGTGGTCTGGGCCTTGGGGCTGACGATGGCGACTTTCTGTCCGACCAGCGCGTTGACGAGGGTCGACTTGCCCGCATTGGGCGCGCCGACGACGGCGACGAATCCGCAGCGTTCGGTCATGACAATTTCTCCAACAAGGCGCGGGCTGCGGCGGTTTCGGCTTCCTGCTTGGAGGCGCCATCAGCGCTGGCCTCGTCCTTGCCGATGATCCGAACGGTCACGGTAAAGCGCGGCGCATGATGCGGACCGGTGCGTCCGCCAAGTTCATAGACCGGCGGACGGCAGCGATGCGCGGCGGCCCATTCCTGGAGCATCGATTTTGGATGTTTGGGGGCTTGCGCCGGGCCGGTCACGCGTTCCGCCCAGGAGCGGTGAATGAAAGCCGTCGCGGCGGGCAATCCGCCTTCGAGGTAAAGCGCGCCGATCAGGGCTTCGACGACGTCTCCGAGGACATTGTCACTGTCGACGGCGCCATCGTCTCGCGCCTGCTTGCCAAGTTTCATATGGGTCGCAATGCCGGTTTCGCGGCCGATATCGGCGCAGGTCTCCCGGCTGACCACGGCGTTGAGCCGGCGTGACAGCTGGCCTTCCGACTCGTCTGGAAAAATCTCGTAAAGCCAGGCGGCGGCGACAAGTCCGAGGATGCGGTCGCCGAGAAATTCCAGGCGCTCATAATGGGCGGGGCCATAGCTGCCATGCGTCAGGGCGCGCTGAAATAGCGCAACGTCATGGGGCTCATGGCCAAGCGTCGAACGGATCCAATCGCGTAGGGTGTCTTCGGTCATGCGGAGAGGCCCTAGCCGATGACAGGGATTGCGTCACCTCCGCGAGGACGGCAGGATCAACGAATGGGTGATCTGGTCAACCTGAACAAGGCACGCAAGGCGAGGGCCAAAAATGTAGCGCATGCTACATCAGCGGTTAATCGTGTGAAATTCGGTCGCACCAAAGCCGAGAAGGATCGCGAACGGCAGGAGCAGGTGCGCGCAGACAAATTGCTCGATGGCGCAAAGCTGGAGAAAGACTAGGAGCGCGGCTCAGGCCGCGAGCATCATCATTGCCGCGAGCGCGGCCGCGCTACCGCCCCAGAGGAGGACGAAGGCACCGACGAAGCGGAGCAACGCGATCCGGCGTTCGACCGGGTTGGGAATGAACCCCTCGCTGGTCCGTTCGGCCAGCATTTGTTGAAGTGCGAGGGCAGGCGAGGGGGTGTGTTCGGCGACGATATCGGCGTTGAACGCGACGAGCCGGCCTTTCACGCGCCGCTCTTTGAACGGTGCCGCTTCACTCTCGGTACTATGTTTGAACATCGCCATGCCCGTCTCCTGCGCCGCCATCATGCGGTGTCAGCGTTAACAAGCGGTAAAGAGTGCCGGCACAGGCCGGCATCCTTTCCGACAGCGGCAGATGTCAGCCGATCTGCTTCCAGGCGTCGACGATGTCCGAAAGATATTCCCGGGCTCGTTCGACATGCTCCGGCTTGTGTTCGCGACCGCCAAGTCGAATGAGGCGGCGTGCCTCGCGATAAACCTTCGCAAGATTGATGGCGACTTCGCCCCCATTGCGGAAATCCAGGCTTGTCTCGAGTGCAAGCAGGATCGTCGAGGCGCGTGCCTGCTTGTCGATCGCCTTGGCACGGTTGCCGGCGCGTTGGGCGGCGACCATGATCTCAATCGCCTTCATCAGCTCTTCGAACAATATGCCAATCAATCGATGCGGCGAGGCGCCTTCGATCTGGCTTTCGACGTCCACCGTCTGATAGCGGAGCCTGGCGCCACCCATTGCGCCGTAGCCGTTGCTCATCAACATCTACATCATCCCTCTTTGTCGCGGGGTATAGGAATTAATTGCCGTTTCCGTTGGTCCAGAGCTTGATCTGCTGGGAGAGGTAGCTCTGAGTTGAGCTATAGGCTGCCAGTGCGCTCTGCATTCTGCTGAACTGCGCGGTCAATTGGTCGCGATAGACCGTATCCCTTGCGGTCAGCTTTTCCTTAGCTGAACTGATCGCGCTCTTTTCGGTTTCCAGTTTCTTCTGGGACACCGTGAGCTGACCCGACGAAGCCGTCAGATCGCTCTTGATTGAATCCAGCGCACCCTGCAGGCCCATATCGATCGTGATCGTGGCACTACTGACCGCGCCCAGCACATCGAAGGACAAGCCTGCTGCGGCCGACGTAAAGGATGCCTGGACGCCGGTCGTCCCCAGAGGGAGCGTATATCCACCGTTGAGCGTCGCGGAGGCGTTGGTCACACCGTTACCGGGCGTTGCATTGGTAACGGTATAGCTACCACCCTTGGTCTTGCCGACTGCGCTCGTGATCTTGAGCAGTGGATTATCACTGCGCTGGCCGGGATTGAACATCGCCTCGACAGCGTCAGGGCTGCTCGCCATCACCGTCGCGAGCCGGCCGCTGTTGAGTGAAAGTGTACCGTCACGATTTGTCGAGACGCCGATCTCGGCGAGCGTGGTCGGGCTGCCATCAGTGGCATAGGTCAACTTGGTAGAGGTGAGCGTACCGAGCCGCTGCACGAGTGCGCGGATGCCGCCATCGGCGCGAAGCGAACCGTCGGTGCCCGTCATCTTGGTCAGTGTGGCCTTCATCTCGTTATAGGCAGCGACAAAGTCGCTCACGGCCTGCTTGATCGCGTCGACGGGTTGGTTCGATCCGATAGTGACGGTCGTACCCGGTGCCGCCGATTTGAGGTCGATCTTCACGCCCTCGATCACATCGGAGAAGCTATTAGTTGCCTTGGAGACCGTGACGCCATCGACGATCACTTCGGCATTTACCGCTGACTGCTCGAGCTTCAGCCCGGTGATATTCTGCGGATCGTAGGTCAAAGGGTCGTAGACGAAGCGATCCAACTCGCCGGTGTTGCCGCTCGTCATTGCAATTTTGAATGCATTGTCTTCGCCGGTTGCACCCTTAACGACCAGGCGTGCACCCGTGGAATCCGTGACAATGCTCGCGGTGACGCCGAGGCCGGCATCCTTGATCGCCTGCGCGAGGCCGGCGAGCGAATTGTTGGCTGAGGTGATGGTTATCGTTTTGGTCTGGCTGCCGACGGTCAGATCGAGTGTACCGAGACCGACTGCAGTGGAGGATGCCGTTAGGGGGGCCGCGGTCATCGTCTGTGCTGCGGCAATCCTGTTCACCTTGATCGTCGACGACAGGCCGCTGAGTCGGGAGCCGGCAAGTGCGCTGACACCTACGATCGAACTGTTTGAGCTGGTGGGTTGAGTGTAGAGGGAACCGCCGGAAATCAACGACGACAGCGACGAGGAAAAAGCGTTGATCGAGCTTACCGCGCTGCCAAGGTCCGAAATCCTTGAGGTATTGGTCGTTTCCCGCGTGGTCGAGCAAGGCCAACAAGAACCTGGTTGGGCGGCGTCTGCTGCAAGCCTAGTGCCTGGCGGAGAAGCGACAGAACGATGATAATCCTGGTAAAGCTTGTCATCATCAACACCAGCGACGGCAGCACCGTCAGCAGGC
>CANJRZ010000192.1 GCA_947476735.1 Sphingomonadaceae bacterium | reverse complement strand
TCCGGCCGGACGGCCATTACCCTCAGGCGTTCCCACGCAGCAATGGCCGACGATATGCGTCTTGCCATATTAGGTGCGGGCCATGTGGGTGCCACGGCGGCCTACGCGCTGATGCTGCGCGCACTGGTCGACGAGATTGTCCTGATCGACAGCGACGTGGCGCTCGCACGGGCCGAAGCCGCAGATTTGTCCGATGCCAATGCGCTTGCCCGACCGGCTCTGATCTGGGCGGGTGGCTATAAGGATGCCGCCTCGGCCGATATTGCCATCATCACCGCCGGCACGGCGACGCATGGCGCCGAGACGCGGCTTTCGGTCGCGTCTCGCAGCGCGCGCATCATCGAGGCGTGCGTGGATAGCCTCGTCTCGGCAGGTTTTGGCGGGATCATTCTCGTTGCCGCGAACCCGGTCGATCTGATGAGCTTCGTCGCACATCGCCGGTCGAATTTCGCCGCTGCCCGGGTGATCGGCACCGGGACGTTGCTCGACAGCAGCCGCCTGCGGCAGGCCATCGCGGAATGTCTCGCGATCGCGCCCACCGCAGTCGATGCGCTCGTTCTCGGCGAACATGGCGACAGCGAGCTTGCCGCTTTCTCGACGGTCAGGGTGGGGGGCATGGCGCTTGCCGCTTTCGCGACCGAGGCCGGCTTGGCACTCGACAATGCCGCGATCGCCGCCGGTGTCCGCACCGCTGGCTACGACATCATCGCCGGCAAGGACTATACGTCGTGGGGCATCGCGACCGCCATCGTCCGCATCTGCGAAGCGATCATCCGTGACGAACATGCGGTTCTGCCGGTGTCGACGATGCTGACCGGTCAATATGGGATCGCCGGCCTGTATATGAGTCTTCCCTGCGTGCTGGGACGTGCCGGTGTGGAGCGGGTGCTGACGCCCGAACTGAACGGCGACGAGCTTGGCGCATTGAGCAGATCGGGCGAAGCGATCCGCAATGCCCTGGAGATGCTTGATAGGGCGGACCCGGGATTGCCAGCTACACCGATTCATTCCATGTCGGCCATCGTCGCTCCGGTAGGTTGATCCACCGCCTCGCCAAGCTGAATCCGAATGATGACAAGGGTCGCGTCGCCCGGAAACGGGACCTCCTCGAAACCCATTTCGCGCTCAAGCCCGATAGCGGCCCGGTGATCCCGCCGTTCGATCGATTCGAGAGTCTTGATGCCCTTTGCGCGCGCGAAACGCGTGATGTGCTCGAGCAGCGCCCAGCTGGCTCCGCGCTTCTTGTAACCGGGCAGAATCGCGAGCGCGACCTCGGCGGTCTCAAGCCTGGCATCGGCTGCCAGCATGGCGGTCGCGAAGATTGTCGTCCGGTCCTTGTCAAAGGCCAGGAAATTTTCCGTCGTCCGATGATCGTAGCTGGTCATCGCCTCAAGCTGCTGTGTGCCGACCCGCCGCATCGGTGACAGGAAGCGAAAGCTGAGATCCTCTGCGGTCACATTCTCGAAAAATCGACCGAGGTCCGGCTCGTCCGCTGCAGCGGCAGGGCGGGTAAAGAACTCGAATCCGGTTCGGGTCGTGAGATAGCCCGTCCATTCGGGAGCCTGTGGCGCGATAGCGGGCATCGGCTCGGTGGGCAAAGCAAGTTCAGCGCCGCTCATGGACATCCCCTTTGAAATCACCGGCGGTGCAACCGAAACGATGGCGACCTGGTGAGCCGGAATGAACTGAACGCGCGAGCAAGGGCTTCGGTGCCCTAAGGCGCTTACAAGCGCGAGAGCGGGCATATCGGGCGGATCTGCATGCCAGCTCTTTCCTCCTCTACCGGAGGGGAAAGCTGTCAGTTCAGCTCACCCCAATGAACTTCAGCCTTCTCAACCCGCGGTTGACGCAGGCCAGCAGCATGTCGCCATTGGGCTCGACGGCGAAGCGGTGGGTGAGGCTGAAATGGATCGGGCGATTGGCCTCGATCTCATATTCATCGTGCACGGTGGTTGCGCCGAGGATCTCCAGGCTTTCCCGGTCGAGGATCCAGATGCGGAAATTGGCGCCGTCGCCGACATAGAGATATTGCCCGTCAGGGCTGAACTCGACGTTCCACGCGGCGCCGGTGCCGAACACGCTCGTCCCCTGCGCCAGCCATATCTCGCGCACAAAGCGGGCACCGCCGGGTATCAGCTCGAACTCCTGCACGCGGCCTTTGGTCCGATCCGAGACGTAGAGATGGCCGTCGGGCCCGCAGGCGACGTCATGGACCGGGCGAGCATAGCTTTCCGCCTCGGTCAGCTCCCAGGGCTGCTTGCCATAGGCGCCCCACATGCGGGTGAACGCGCCGGTGTCCGAGTTGAAGGCGATGATGCGGCGATTGCCATAACCGTCGGAGATGAACACCTCGCGGGTGGCAATGTCGTGATAGCAGGCTGTCGGCGCGTTGAGGTGACTGGTGTCATGATCATCGCCGGGCACCCCGCGCTGGCCGATCCGCAGCAGCAGCTCGCCTTTCGGGGAGAGCTTGAGGACTGCGCTGTCGGCCTCGTTCGGCGGCTCCTTGTAGCCGAACAGCCAGAGATTGCCCTCGCCGTCGCATTCGAGGCCTTCAAGCGCGGCGGGCCATTGGGATATGCCGTCGACCGCCGGGACATGATCTCTGCCACCCCAGGCATCGAGAAAGCGGTCGTCGGCGCTGAGGTGGACGATCGGCGGGAGCCAATAGGACGCGCCGTCCACTTCGGGCTCGAGCCCTTGCGCATTGGGCTGGTGGCACAGCCAGTAGCTGCCGTCGGGCGCGACCGCGACGTCAAGCACCGCGCCGATCTTCTTCCCGGACGGAAGGTCGAGCCTGGGACTCTCGAGCTCGCGCGCGAAGCGCGGTCGTATCTTGCTGCCGGTCGGACGATCCCGGGTCGTGGCCATGCTGCTCTCCCAATTTTCTTGTTCAGGTTCTGGACCCTCGGCAGGATGGACCGGAAGTCGCGGCAGTTCAAAGGGCTTTCTGCGACATCTCGTTCGAAAATCGGGCAGAATGCTGCCCGGCAAATGTGCAGCTGTGCGATCCCCCGTCTGCCCAAAAAACGGGCATGGCTTAACTTTTAATCAGGCGCTCCCGAGTCGTTCCGAACCTTTTTCGGGGCCCCTCTCGAATCCGGCCAGTGAATCCACGTTTCGGGTTACTGGCACGGATATTGCAATGCACAATCGGGCTTAAACAAGGGAGGCATAATGAAACTCGTCATTGCCATCATTAAGCCGTTCAAGCTGGACGAGGTGCGTGAAGCGCTATCCGGCCTGGGCGTGCAGGGCATGACCGTTACCGAGGTCAAGGGCTTCGGGCGGCAGAAAGGCCAGACGGAAATCTACCGTGGGGCCGAATACAGCACCAACATGGTACCGAAGATCAAGGTGGAGGTTGCCACCACCGACGATCTGGCGGGCCGGGTCGTCGAGGCGATCCAGCAATCCGCCAACACCGGCGCCATAGGCGATGGCAAGATCTTCGTCCTCGAAGTCGCGCAGGCCGTTCGGATCCGCACCGGCGAGACCGACGAAGTCGCGCTCTGAGAAAAGGGGGAAACATGAATTTTTACAACAAGCTGGCAACGGGTCTCGGTACCGCTGCCCTATCCGCGTTAGTCGCGGCGCCCGCCTGGGCGCAGGAACTGGTCAAGGCCCCCGACGTGGCGGCGCAGGCCGGCATGGTCAACAAGGGTGACACGACCTGGATGCTGATTTCGTCGGCGCTGGTGCTGATGATGTCGGTACCCGCCCTCGCGCTGTTCTACGGCGGCCTTGTCCGCTCCAAGAACATGCTCTCGGTGCTCATGCAGGTGCTGATGATCGTTTCGATCGCAGCGCTCGTATGGGTCGGCTGGGGCTATTCGATGTCGTTTACATCGGGTGGCGACAATCATTTCTTCGGCGGCTTCTCGAAGGCATTTCTGCAGGGCGTGAATGCCGGCACCTATGCCGCGACCTTCTCGAACAACGTCTATATTCCGGAATATGCGTTCGTCGTGTTCCAGATGACTTTCGCCTGCATCACGCCGGCGCTGATCGTCGGAGCGTTCGCCGAGCGCGTGAAGTTCTGGCCGTTGATGCTGTTCATGGTCCTCTGGATGACCATCGTCTATTTCCCGATGGCGCACATGGTGTGGTACTGGGCCGGCCCGGACTTCCTGGCTGATGCACCGACCGACTATGGCATGATGTGGGGCTGGGGCGCGCTCGATTTCGCCGGCGGCACCGTCGTCCACATCAATGCGGGTATCGCAGGTCTCGCGGGCTGCCTCGTTCTGGGCAAGCGCACCGGCTACAAGAAAGAGCCGATGCCGCCGCATTCGCTGACCATGACCATGATCGGCGCCTCGCTGCTGTGGGTGGGCTGGTTCGGCTTCAACGCCGGCTCCAACCTCGAAGCCAATGGCGTGACCTCGGTTGCCTTCATCAACACCTTCGTTGCGACCGCCGCCGCGGCCGTGGCCTGGGCGGTGATCGAGCAGTTCGTGCATGGCAAGCCTTCGCTCCTGGGTGCTGCCACGGGTGCCGTCGCCGGCCTCGTCGCGATCACTCCGGCGTCGGGCTTCGCCGCTCCGGTCACATCGATCCTGCTTGGCTTCGTCGTCTCGATCGTCTGCTTCTTCTTTTGCACCACGGTGAAGAACAAGCTCGGTTATGACGATACGCTCGACGTGTTCGGCGTCCACTGCATCGGCGGTATCGTCGGCGCGCTGGGCACCGCGATCGTCGCTGATCCGGCGCTCGGTGGCCAGGGCTGGTTCGACTACACCGTCTTCCCGGCGGTGGCGGGCACCTATGACATGGCGGGTCAGATGATCACCCAGCTCAAGGCGGTCGGCGTTACGCTGGTCCTCTCGGGTGGTGTGGCTGCGATCCTCTTCTACCTTATCGACAAGACCATCGGGCTGCGTCCCTCGGTCGAAGTCGAGCTGGAAGGCCTCGACATCGCCGAGCATGGCGAGCGGGCCTACAACTACTGATTTCTCGAATTGGAGCCGTCCTTCGGGACGGCTCCTCCAGGCGTTCCTCCTGCGAACGTACTCGGGCCGGACGGGGAGACCCTCCGGCCCTTTTTTTGTGTGTTGCGTCAGCCGTGTTTCGGCCTAGGCCTGACCAGAGGCGAAAGGCCTGAAAAACACAGCATGATCACCGTCGCGACCTACAATATCCGCAAAGGCCTTGGCACCGACCGCCGGCGTCAACCGGATCGAATTCTCGAAGTGCTGCATGAGACGCATGCCGACATCGTGGCGCTGCAGGAGGCCGACCGGCGTTTCGGTGCGCGGCAGAGCGCCATTCCAGCCGAACTGATCGCGCAAGGCGAGTATAAGCCGGTCGATTTCGATATCCGGCCGGGTGGCATCGGCTGGCACGGCAACGCCTTGCTGGTGCGGCGCAGCGTAGAAATCCGTGAGTTCGAGCCGATCATGCTGCCCACGATCGAGCCGCGCGGCGCGATCATGGCGGAACTTATCATCAACGGAGCCGAACTGCGCGTCATTGGCATGCATCTCGATCTCTCGGGATTGTTGCGCAGGCGCCAGGTACGGGCGATCCTCGAGCATGTCCGCATGCGGACGCGCAGCATGCCGACGGTGCTGATGGGCGATCTCAACGAATGGTCGCTCCATGGCGGTTGCATCAGGGAGTTCGTTCCCGCGCTCCATGTCGCACCGACCGGCCGAAGCTATCACAGCCGCCGGCTGGTCGCCTGTCTCGACCGGATCATCTATACGCCCGATCTCCATCTCGTTGCCTGTGGTGTGCACAGCAGCGAGCGGGCGCGCGTGGCGTCAGATCATCTTCCGGTTTGGGCGCGATTCCAGCGGCTGGCCGACTAGGATGTTGCGCTTCAGCAGCGCCGGATCGCGCGCCAGCAGGGCGTAGAGCGGTCCGCCGACGAGCGGAGTCAGGAAATGGACGCCGATGTGGAGCGTAGCCGTCCAGACCACGGTCGATCGCTGGATATGGCCGAGTGCTGAAATTTCGATGACGTCGCCCGGCCGCAGCGGGTTGGTGAAGCAGCGCAGCCGGGCCCCGGTGATGGAAAGATTCTCCACGGACCCCGACATCGCCACGTCGCGACTGTAGATGGTTGCATCGAGCCGAACGTCGAGACGTTCATATTGCCGAAAACTCATCCTGTCATTTCCTACGAAAGCAACGAAACCCCGGTAACATGTTCCTTTTTAAGGAAAACCGGAGGACTTTCGCGTCCGAAATGGAGTGAACAGGTTAAATTTGGCGCAAACTAAGTATAATTCCTGAGCCGCCGAAGCTATTCTTTGGCGCAATTTACAACAGTGTAGATCACAATCCCGAAAGAAGAGGCTTGATCGGCGATATATCGTAACCGGCACTGGCCGCTTTGGCAGCCAGTTCGTCGGGGTCTGAACCCGTGGAGCCCTTGGCGAGTGCCCAGCAGAAGGTCGAGCGGGTCCCTGACCGGCAGAAGGCCAGCACCGGTCCTTCGGCCGCGCCAAGCGCCTTCCCCATCGCGTCGATCTGGGCGGCGGAGAAGCCGCCAGGGGTGATCGGGATCGCGACATAGGCCAGCCCGGCGGCGCGGGCTGCTTCGCGGATG
Source organism: Sphingomonadaceae bacterium (assembly GCA_947476735.1). Taxonomy (GTDB): domain Bacteria; phylum Pseudomonadota; class Alphaproteobacteria; order Sphingomonadales; family Sphingomonadaceae; genus Rhizorhabdus. The sequence goes on along the minus strand of CANJRZ010000192.1, from coordinate 1,454 downwards.
CTCTCGCCACTCGGCTGGCCGGGCTCTTCCTGGTCGGGGCGATTGTTGATGATCATCGTGAAGCCGGCTTTTGCCGCTTCGGCAACGTCGTCCACGCCGATCTGCGCGGCGACTGAAATGCTGTCGTCGATCTTCCGGAACATCGCGGTTCTCCTTCAGGCAAGATGGGCACGAATAGCGGCGAGGAAGGCTTCGCCATAGGTCTCCAGCTTCTTTGCCCCTACGCCCGATATCTGCGCAAGGCCAGCGAGGCCGTCGGGCTTCGCCGCGGCCATCTCGCGCAGGGTGGAATCGGGAAAAACGACATAGGGAGGAACGCCCTGTGCCTTGGCGAGATCGCGCCGCAGCGCGCGCAGCGCATCGAACAGCGGATCGTGCGGATAATCGACAGCTCCGGCTTTTCCCTTGCGACGGCGCTGGCGCTCGGGGGGCAGGACAAGCGGCAGCTTCTCGTCGCCCTTGAGGATCGCCTTGGCGGCGGGACCGAAGGAAAGGCCGCCATAATCGTCGGCGCGCAGCGCGTCGCGGGCCAGCAGAGCGCGGGCCACCGGCTTGATCAGCTTCTGCTCGCCTTCGTCGGCGATGCCGAACACGGACAGGCGATGATGGCCGGCCATCAGCACCTTTTCGGTTTCGCGCCCCGCGAGGACATCGGTCAGATGGGTCACGCCATAGCGCATCTCGGTGCGGAAGGCGGCGGAGAGCAGCTTCTGGGCGACGAGGCTTGCGTCGATGCCGGTCGGCGGATTGAGGCAATTGTCGCAATTGCCGCAGCTTTCGGGTGGATCCTCGCCGAAATGGCGGAGCAGGATCGCGCGACGACAGCCCGGGGCCTCGACCAGCATCGCCATCGCGTTGAGCCGCTGCCGTTCGCCGGCCCGGCGGCTCTCCTCGACATCGGTTTCGATCCGGCGCCTGGCGCGGGCGAAGTCTTCGGCACCCCAAAAGAGCTGGGTCACCGCCGGATCGCCGTCGCGTCCCGCGCGCCCCGTTTCCTGATAATAGGCCTCGATCGACTTGGGCAGGCCGGCATGGGCCACGAAGCGGACATCCGGCTTGTCGATGCCCATGCCAAAGGCGACCGTCGCCACCATCACCATGTCTTCGGCAGCCACGAACGCCTTCTGGTTGGCGGAGCGGATCTTCGGCTCGAGGCCGGCATGATAGGCGCGTGTCGGCCGGCCGCCCACGGCGAGCTGGGCGGCGAGCTTCTCGGTGGCGTCGCGGGTCGGCGCATAGATGATCCCGGAACCGGGATTCTCGTCGAGCAACTGGGCGAGCTGGCGGCCGACGCCATCGCGCGGGGTGATGCCATAGCGCAGGTTTGGGCGGTCGAAGCCGGCGAGGATCAGTCCGTCGTTCTCAATTCCGAGCTGGGCCAGGATATCGTCGCGGGTGTGCCGGTCGGCGGTCGCGGTGAGCGCGAGGCGGGGCACGTCGGGCCGCGCGTCGAG
>CANJRZ010000191.1 GCA_947476735.1 Sphingomonadaceae bacterium | reverse complement strand
TCACCCGCCGGACAGCAGTAAGCGTCGCATCTTCTTGCTTGCCAGTGCCGCGCCGAGCCATCGGCAGTGTGAATCATACTCGATTCATCTTGCATAGCCCCAGCGCACGGAAATCTGCCCCGGTTACGGCCATCGCATCTAGAATGCCAGGTATGGCGAATGGTCGCTGCGTTCGCCAGGCTGATGAGGAGAATCAGCAACGCACAACAATTGTGGAGCTCGATGTGGACTACCAGCTGTACCAGAAGAACGACACCTCCAGAGCGCTCGCCAGCGCTACCTTTTCCGACGACTTCGCAGCCGAGAAATGGGCCCGCAAATGGGCCGCGGACAAGGGGGCCGGTGAAGACTATCTGATCAGGCGCTCCGACGGGGGCCTTTCCGCGCAGCTGTTCCGGGCTGCCGGGGGCCAATGGTACATCATGCGGCAATAGCGCCTGCGGCCGGGAGCGGCACGATCCAGCCCCGCGGATCGGCTTCTCCCGGCGATTGATCGATCCTTCAGAGATTCTCGCCACAGGTCTCCGCTTCAACCGGTTCCGTGGCGAACAGGGTGCTCTTGCCGGAGGGAGGGAGGGGCAATATCCACCGGTCTGCGGCCGACCCGGCGCTGGCCGACGTCACCGCAACCGCTGCGGCCCATCCATAGAAACCAACCCGCCGCGAGAAACCGTTCACGCCCAGGTGTTCAACCTGCGGAAAGCCGGGCGGCGCTAGGTCGGGTGCCGGAAGTGGACAATGTGGCATCGCCCTGAACGAACAGCATGAGCGCAATATCGCCTGGCGGGCCTCAGTCCCTTCGCGCGAGCACTCTGCATTGACCGACATGATCGAAGGGGTGCAACCACCCAACCAGTCCGGCGTTACCGGGCCATGATCCCCTGGCGACCCGAACCGGGACACCCGGCCCCCGAACCCGGCGCGGAAAGCGAGGGGACCGATCGGCAGCGCCTGCGCTGGCTGCGCGGTCTGCCATGGTTGCGGATCGCGAAATGGGGGGCCTTGGCACTGCTCGTCCTGCTGTTGGCCGCGAGTGCCTGGGCCGCATGGGTCGCGCGGCCCTGGGGGCCGATGCAGCCGCCCGAAAAACCGACGTTCACATTCCTGAGCGCCGATGGAACTCCGATTGCGCGGCGCGGCGGACGCGATGCTCCGGTCAATGCCGCAAACCTGCCGCTGCAGGTGCGCGGCGCCTTCATTGCGATCGAAGATCGCCGCTTTCGCCAACATCAGGGGATCGATCCCCGCGGCTTACTCCGCGCCTCCTGGCGCAATTTCCGTGCAGGCGGTGTCGTCCAGGGCGGATCAACGATCACCCAGCAGCTTGCCAAGAACGCCTTTCTGACCAGCGAACGACGGATCGGCCGTAAAGTGAAGGAATTGATTCTGGCGGTCTGGCTCGACGCATGGCTGAGCAAGGACGAAATATTGTCGCGCTACCTCTCGTCGATCTACTTCGGCGACGGCGTCTATGGCCTGCGCGCCGCCGCTCGCCATTATTTCCAGGTGGCGCCAGAGGCATTGAACGTCGCCGAGGCGGCCATGCTCGCGGGTATGGTCAAGGCGCCGAGCCGCCTCAATCCCTTCGACGATCTGCAGGCTGCGCAGGCGAGATCGCGGCTCGTCCTCCGGGCAATGGCCGAAGAGGGGATGATCCCGGCCGCCGGTCTCGCCGCGATCCGGTCCGCCATTCCGCGCCCTGCGCCTGACGAGCTGCCGACCGGTACCTATTTCATCGACTGGGTCTTTCCGCAGGCCGAGCAGGCCGCCGGGGACGCGACGGGTCAGATCGTCACGCGCACCACGCTCGATACGCGGCTCCAGAAGGCGGCGATCAGGGCGCTCACCTCGATCCTCGCAAATCAGGGTGAAGGGCTGCACGCCTCCCAGGCGGCGCTGGTGGCGATGCGCCCTGATGGCCGGATCGTCGCGATGATCGGTGGACGCAGCTACAAGGGAAGCCCGTTCAACCGGGCGACCCAGGCGCAGCGCCAGCCCGGCTCGGCCTTCAAGATCGCCGTCTATCTCGCCGCACTCGAAAACGGTTTCACGCCCGATACACCGGTCGACAATGCACCGCTGACCATCGGCGACTATTCGCCGCGTAATTATGGCGGTCACTATGGCTCGCCCCTCCCTTTGCGCGACGCCTTTGCCCAGTCGAGCAACGTTGCCGCGGTCCGGGTGACTGAGAAGGTGGGCCGCCAGGCGGTCGCCGATGCCGCCAGACGACTTGGCATCACCTCGCCGATCGCCCTGGCGCCATCGATGGCGCTCGGCACCTCAGGGATGAACCTGCTCGAACTGACCGCGGCCTATGCCGCGATCGCCAGCGGCCATTACCCGATCAAGCCGCGCGGTCTGCCCGATGTCCGCAGCACGAGCGGCTCGGGCGTTATCGGCAGAAATCTCGCGCCGGAAACCCGCGAGGCAATGCTCGACCTGCTTTGGACGGCGACCAATCAGGGCACCGGCCGCGCCGCCGCGTTGCCCATCCCCACATTTGGCAAGACCGGCACAACCCAGAACCACCGCGACGCGCTGTTCATCGGTTTCGCGGGCGGGCTGGTGACGGGCGTGTGGGTCGGCAACGACGACAACCGGCCAATGCGCGGCGTGACCGGCGGGTCGCTGCCGGCGCAGATCTGGAAGAGCTTCATGAGCCAGGCCGATCTGCGCGCTGAAGACCTGCGCCTGCCGCTGTCATTGCAGCGGGAATTCGCGCTGCGAATCGCCGCGATGCAGGAGGCAGCGGTTCGGGCCGAGCTGGAGCGGATTGACCGGCTCGAGGCCGAGTCAGACGAGAGCGGATCGATTTTCCGCGTCTTCGAGCCGCTTATCCCGAGATTCCTGCGCAGCGAGCGGGACCAGGAGCGCCTGCGTGCGGAAGATGACAGGCGCGAACGCCTCCGGGAAGAACGGCAGGGTTACGAGCAATGGCTTGAACAGCGCCGCGAGGACGATCGGCTCTGGCGCGAGCAGCAGAATGCGCGCGACCCGCGCGACGACCAATATTGGCGGCGATAACGCCAGCTCACAGCGGCCTTATTTCGCAATCGCGTCGTAACGGTTGCTATCCGGCCGCGGGCGCGCTGTAATGCGTTCATCAGGGCGGCACCAAAATGACCGCCCAGGGGAATAAACAAGGGGATCCTGAGACCATGACGGCTTCCGACACGTCTGACCGGCCACTGGTGCGCCGCATCTTCGCATCGATCCTCGGCCTGATCGGGCTGGTTCTCACCGTCGGCGGTGCGATGCTGCTGAGCAAGGGGGGATCTCCCTATTATCTGCTGACAGGCCTCGCCACGGCGGCCAGTGGCTGGTTTGTCTGGCGCCGCAACCCAAATGGCGCGCGGGTCTATGCTGCGATGCTGGTCGGCACGATCGCGTGGGCACTCTGGGAATCGGGCCTCGACGGCTGGGCGCTGGCCCCGCGTCTGGTCGGCCCGTTCGTGCTCGGCCTTGTTTTTCTTCTCCCCGCGGTACGGAACGGCCCCGCCGCAGCAACCGGCACCGCGTCCAGATGGTGGCTGGGCTGGCGCGGATTCGCCATTGGCAGCGCCGCCGCGGCGGTGCTCGGCATTCTGCTCTTCTTTGCGACCGGCGGCGATCCGCTCGATCCGATGTACCAGGCCGGAACCACCGATCAGGTTGCCGGCGGCGGCATCGCGCCTGCGGACGTCAGCGGTGATGATTGGCATCATTGGGGGTCGAATGTCGGCGGTCAGCGGTACAGCCCGCTCGATCAGCTGACACCGGCCAATGTTGCAGGACTTAAGCCTGCGTGGACCGTCAATGTCGGCGGTGTCGTCGGCAATTATATCGAAAAGCTCGAGACCACGCCGCTCAAGGTTGGCGACGCTCTTTTCGCCTGCACCGGCTATAACGACGTCCTCTCGATCGACGCCGAAACCGGCCATGTGAACTGGCGCTACCGCCATAATCCCGACCGCAAGGCAGTGGCTTCGCCGGTCTGCCGCGGCGTCTCCTATTATCAGGTGCCGAACGCGACCGGCCCCTGCGCGCAGCGGATCATCACCGCGACCGGTGACGCCAAGCTGATTGCGCTCGATGTCGCCACCGGCGCGCCGTGTACGGGCTTTGGCACCAATGGTGCCACGTCGCTTCTCACCGGGCTCGGCAAGGTGCAGAAGGCCTATTATTCGGTCACTTCACCGCCTTCGATCGTGCGCGGCAAGATCGTCCTCGGCGGCTCTGTGCTCGACGGCCAATATTGGGGCGAGCCTTCGGGCGTGATCCGCGCCTATGACGCCGTTACCGGCCAATTCGCCTGGGCGTTCGATCTTGGCCGGCCCGACAAGCATGATGAACCCGGGCCCGGCGAGTCCTACACGCTTTCGACCCCGAACAGCTGGCCAGGCTGGTCGGCCGACGAGAAACTCGGGCTGGTTTATATTCCCACCGGCAACGCCACGCCCGACTATTTTGGCGGCAACCGCCGTCCGTTCGACGATCAATATTCGAGTTCGGTACTCGCCATCGACGTCGAGACCGGCGCCCTGCGCTGGTCTTTCCAGACCACCCATCATGATATCTGGGACTATGACATCGCCTCGCAACCGGTGCTGGTCGACATAAAGACGCCGAAAGGGATCGAATTTGCGCTGATCCAGCCGACCAAGCGCGGCGAGATTTTCCTGCTGGATCGCGTCACCGGCAAGCCACTGGCGACTGTCGAGGAGCGTCCTGCGCCGCAGGAGGGCAAGGTACCTGAGGAGCGGCTGTCGCGCACCCAACCCTTCTCGGCCGGCATGCCCGCCTTCAGCGGCCCTGCCTTCCGCGAGCGCGATATGTGGGGGCTGACCCCGATCGACCAGATGCTCTGCCGCATCAAGTTTCGCAGCGTACGCTATGATGGGCCGCTCACCCCACAGGGGCTGACCCCGGCGATCGTCTATCCAGGCTATGTCGGCGGCGTCGACTGGGGCAGTGTCGCGGTCGACCCGGTCCGTCAGCTCATGATCGTCAATTCCAACCGCGTCGCCAATCTGGATCACCTGATTCCGCGTGCCGAGGCCGACCGTCGGGGGATCCGTCCGTATGACGACAAGAAGGCGACCGATCTGGGCGGCGGTACCGCCCAGGCCAATACGCCTTATGCCGTTTCGGTCGGTGCCTTCTTCTCGCCGCTCGGCGTGCCGTGCAACGAACCGCCGTTCGGGCTGATCTCGGCGGTCGATCTCGTCTCGCGCAAGCTGGTCTGGACGAAACCGCTCGGCACGGGCCGTGACGCCGGGCCGCTGGGCATCCCGTCGATGCTGCCTTTCACCCTCGGTGTTCCTAATAATGGCGGTGCTGTCGTAACCAAGGGCGGCATCATTTTCATCGGTGCGACCACCGAACGCGCTCTCCGCGCGATCGACGTCAAGACCGGCAAGGAACTATGGCAGGCGCGCCTGCCCGGCGGTGGCCAGGCGACACCCATGACCTATCGCTCGGCCAAGTCGGGACGGCAGTTCGTGGTGATCGCGGCCGGCGGCTTCCCGCTGCTCGGTGCCAAACAGAGTGATGCCATCATTGCTTATGCTCTGCCGCCAAAGGGGAAGTAACGCGACAACCGAGGCATTCGCACGCATTTCGGTATGATACACCGCCGAACTGGTGCGTTGTGCACCTGTTCGACCGATATCGAAGGTGGCGGTGAGAGTGGACGCAGTTGGACCGACGATGCAACACAGATCGGCCACGTCAGGCCCACCCTGACCATCCCCCGATCTTGCAACCCATGTTGCATTTGTGCGAGACAGCTCTGCACGCATGCTTGCAATATTGGAGTAGCAGATGTCTGGTTTGAATATTCGCAACCTCGGCGAACAGTGGAGCTGGGGCAGTCGCGTTGATGGCGTAACCTGGGACAATCTTTACGATGAGGATACCCGCACCGAACTGAAAGCGTTGTTCGAGGACCGCGGCTATATCATCTTCGAGAATACGGACCCTTCGCCGAAGTTCCAGATGGAACTGAGCAAGGTGTTCGCGCCGCTCAAGGACCATCCCACCAAGAGCACGGCCCGCGCCGACAAGGACGCCGACGAACTACTCGGTATGATCGACATGCACTACAAGCCCGCCGAGCGCAGCGACGACGCCGGTCAGGTTGAGGTCAACGGCAAGAAGCTCGTCTCCTATCTGCCCTGGCATTTCGACCACAGCTATAATGACGAACTCAACTATGCCGGCATGCTGCGCGCGGTCGTCGCCGCCCCCGAGATGGGCCGGACCGGCTTCACCTGCGGGATCGAGCTCTACAAGGCGATGGACCCGACGATTCTCGCCAAGATCGACGGCCTGAATGCGATCTATACGCTCGACGTGCGGCTGACTCAGATGCGCTTCGGCAAGAATTTCAAGACGTTCAACGACGCGCCCTTCATGATCGGCAACATCACCGAGGCGGCGATCTTCCCGCGCGCGATGCATCCGATGGTCTGGACCCGCCCGACCGGCGAGAAGGTCGTCCATTTCTGCGGCTTCTCGGCCGTCGGCATCGAGCATCATGAGGATCCCGAGGGCGACGCGCTGTTCGAAGCGGCGATCCAGGAGCTGTACAGCAAGGTCAATCCCTACTGGCACGAATGGAGCCCGACCGACCTGGTGATCTGGGATAATGCCCGCATCCTCCACGCGGTCGAGGGCTGTGATCCCAAATATGAGCGGCGCATGCAGCGCACGACGCTCAAGGGCGATTACGGCCTCGGCTATTTCGAGGACGGCAAGAAGATCGGCGAAGTGAAGCGCGAAATCCCGCCGCTGGTGGTGTGAACCTCCACTAAGATCCTCCCTATGCGAAGCATGGGGAGGGGGACCACCCGACGGGTGGTGGAGGGGTGAGCGACCTTTCGGGCTGCGGGCAGGGTTTGGAGTCGGCCTACCCCTCCACCGCCTACGGCGGTCCCCCGCCCCATCGCTTCGCGACAGGGAGGATTTCAGATGACAGACTCAACCCGCCGCACCGCCTTCGTCACCGGTGCCAGTCGCGGCATCGGCAAGGCGATAGCCGTCCGTCTCGCCGAAGCCGGCTATGACGTCGCGATCACCGCTCGAACGGTTACGGAGGGCGAGCGCCGCGAGCATTCGTCGAGCCTCGCCCGGTCAGACACATCGCCACTGCCCGGCAGCCTTTCGACGACCGCCGACCTGATCCGCGCCCATGGCCGGCAGGCGCTGGTGCTTCCCGCCGACCTGCTGGACCGCGCCTCGCTCGGCGCTGCCGCGACAACGGTGCTCGAACGCTGGAAGCGGGTCGATCTGGTCGTCCACAATGCTCGTTTCATCGGCCCGGGCCATATGGACAGCCTGCTCGACACGCCGGTCGAGGTGCTCGAGAAACATGTCCAGGGCAATGCGATCGCTCCGCTGATCCTCAACCGTTACTTCCTGCCCGCGATGATTGCGCAGGGTGGCGGCACTTTCGTCAACATCACGTCGGCCGCAGCACTGGGCCCGCCGCCCAAGCCGATCGGCGAAGGCGGCTGGGGGCTCAGCTACAGTATCTCGAAGGCGGCGTTCCACAGCGTCGCCGGCTTCATCGCCCTCGAACATGGCAAGGACAATGTCCGCTGTTTCAACGTCCAGCCGGGCTTCATCGCCACCGAGAGGATCGCGCAGGACATGGCCGGGTTCGGCTTCACTTCGAACATGGGAGCACCGCCGCAGGTCATCGCCGAGGTTGTGCTGTGGCTCATGACATCGCCCGAGGCCGATGCGCTGAACGGCCAGAACATCCGCGCCCAGCCCTTCTGCCATGAGCGTGGCCTTCTGCCGGGCTGGGAAGGGCCGGCATAGCTGAATTTAAAATCTGGCCGCGACATCCTCGATCAAGGGCACCAGTCTGTCGGCCCAATAGGCCACCCCGGCATCGTCGCCGATCAGATCCTGCCGGACCTCGAAGTTGAGATAGGGAATGCCGTTCGCCTCGGCGTGGAGGTTGACCGACGCGTTGAGGACCTTGCCCGAATAGGGCTCATTGTCGCCGGTGACGATACCC
>CANJRZ010000190.1 GCA_947476735.1 Sphingomonadaceae bacterium | reverse complement strand
CTCTGAAGTGTATCCATGGTTCATCCTCCATTATTTTGTTAGATAAGCCCCAGTCCTCTGGCAGCGGTTTCGAGCACCGGGCGGTAATTCTCCTCAGTGAGGTCGACAAGCCCGACGACCATGCGATGGACGCCGGCGGCCTCATAGTCCGCGATCATCCTCGCTGCATCCTGAGCCGTGCCGTCGAGCGCGCCGGCCGAATCGAACATCTCGCCGACGCCGAGATTGGCCGCGGGCATCACGATGCTGAAGTCCATCCTGGCGAAATCCCGGCCGGATTCGGCGCAATAGCCGCGCAGAACGGCGAGTTCCGCTTTCATTTCCGCAGGCGTCAGGAAACAGGGGATCCAGCCGTCGCAATGCTCGGCGACCCGCCGCAGCGCATAGCTGTTGTTGAGCCCCGGGCCGCCCGAGCCGATCAGAATCGGAATGTTAGGGCGTTTCGGATAAACATGAATCGGCGGGAAATGGACATATTGCCCCTCGAAGCCCGCCGCATCCGCCGACCAGAGCGCCTTCATCGCGCGGATATGCTCCATCGTCCGGCCCCAGCGCTCCTTGAGCGGGAAACCCATCACGGTCGCTTCCTCCTCGATCCAGCCCGCACCCCCGCCGAACAGGATGCGGCCGCCCGAAATCTGGTCGAGCGAGCCGAGCTGCTTGGCGAGGACGATCGGATGGCGTTGCGGCACGAGGCAGATGTTGAAGCCCAACTTGATCGTCGTCGTCGCGACGGCGGCGGCGGTCAGCCACACGAACGGATCGGCCATGTGCTTGTACTCGGCCGGCACCGCGCTGACGACGTGAAGCTTGGGATCCTTCACCTCGGCGGGAATGAAGATGTGCTCGCCCATCCACATCGATTCGAAGCCGAGGCTTTCGGCCAGCCGCGCGACCTCCATCGGCGAGGCGCCATGCCAGGTCATATTCATGCTGATGCCGAATTTCATCGCAGGCCCTTCCGATTCCGGCCTTGGCCGGCTGTCAACCTGTCCGCGTTCGACAGATGATTATCAACAGCAAATAAGTGACCCACTCCGTCGAATTTGCCGAAGTTCCATAGGGGAAAGGAGTTCGCTAGGTTGGATGGAGCGAGGGGCCCCGGTGCAAAGTATCACGACAGTCGGCATGGCAATAGCGATGGCCCTGATCGAGCCGACGATGGCGCACGCCCAGTCGTCCGCTCCGCCCTCCCCCAGCACGGCGGTTCGCCCCGACCCTGTCGCGGTCGAGATCGACCAACTCTGGAATCAAGAAGCCCGGGCGCGTCAAGCGGGGCTTTATGTGAAGGCGAGTGAGTTCACGGCGCGGCTGGTCGCGCTGGTGGCGCGAGTGAACGGGAACCATAGCGTCAAATATGCGGATGCTCTCGATCGGCATGCCTACAACCTGACCTTAAGTGGCAGGGCGGCCGAAGCGGAGCCGCTTCGGCGCGAGGTACTGGCGCTGTCCATTGCCCTTCAGGGCGAGCGGCACCCCGACACTATCACGAGCACCGGCAATCTGGCGTCAACCCTGGTGCAGGCGGGCCGGCCAGCCGAAGCGGAGCCGTTGTTCCGTAAGGTGCTGGCGCTGCGGCTCGGACTGTTCGGCTATAGCCACCCGGCCACGATCAGCACGCTCGGCAATCTGGCGCAGGCGCTCGATGAGCTTGGTCGATCGGCGGAGGCTGAGCCGCTTTGGCGCAGAGCTGCCAATCTCTCCGGAAAAGTGGTCGGGGAGCGACATCGCGACACGCTCCTGTATCTTTCGGGACTGGCCTACTGTCTGGGCTTGCTCGGCCGGCAAGCAGAGGCCGAGCCGCTGCATCGCAAATTGCTGGCGCTGCGGGCCGAAACCCTCGGCGATCGGCATCCGTCGACGCTCAGCAGCCTCAACGGCCTTGCCATGAACCTCACCGAACAGGGGCGCTCGGCGGAAGCCGAACCTCTGTTCCGCAAGGCGCTGGCGCTGCGCCTCGAGGTGCTCGGCAAACACGAGGCCGACACGATCGTCAGCATCAACAATCTCGCCTTGCACCTGATCAACACCGGCCGTGCGGCGGAGGCGGAGCCGCTCTACCGCGAAGCGCTCGAACTCGAGAGCGTCCTGTCGGGCCCTGACCATCCCGCTACCCTGGCGATCATGTCCAATCTGGCCCACGCGCTCGACATGCTCGACCGGCCGGCGGAGGCGGAGCCGCTCAATCGGAAGGTGCTGGAGATGCGCACCGCCTCACTTGGCGAGCGTCATCCCGACACCCTCACCAGCCTCGACAATCTCGCCCATAGTCTCACTGCGCTCGGCCGATCGCCGGAGGCCCTGGCGCTCCTCCGCAAGTCGCTCGCGCTGCGCACCGAAATCCTGGGGGAGCGTCATCCCTCGACGCTGGTTACGATGATCAATCTCGCCTATACGCTCGGCGAACTGGGGCAATATGCCGAGGCGGAGCGGCTCGATCGCAGGGGATTGGCGCTCTGCACCGAAATCCTCGGAGAACGCCATCCCACCACGCTCATAAAGATGAATAATCTGGCGAGGACGCTGAGCGCGCTCGGCCGTCCCGCCGAGGCGGAGGCGTTGGATCGCAAGGTCGTGCAGCTCCGGCAGCAGATCCTCGGCGAGCTTCATCCTTATACCCTCACGAGCGAGTCGAACCTGGCGGTATCCCTGCTGAAACAGCGGTCGCGGGGGGCGCTGGCGCTCGAACCGGCCAGGCGCGCGGTTGCGGGATGGAGGACGCTGCGGGCCAAAGTGGGCTTCTCCGCGGGCGAAGAAGCCCAGCTATCGCGCGACGAGGACAGCCAGCAAGGCGAATTCAGGACGCTGGTCGACGCGGATTGGGCCGCGGCGAAGACCCGGCCGGCGGAGATGGCGGGGCTCCGGTCGGAAGCCTTCCTGGCGGTGCAGGACGCGACCGCAGGCACCACCAGCCGGGCGGTCGCGCTGGCGGCGGCGCGGCGACTGGCGACGGAAAGCGGCGGGGAGCTGGCCACGCTGGCGGCCGAGCGGGAAGCGCGGGCCGACCAATGGCTCGCCAATGAGCGGGCCTTGACCAAGGCCTTGGCGGAAAACGGTCCCGACATTGCGGCGAAGATGGGCCGATTGCGGATGAGCGGAAAGGCGATCGAGGATCGTATTGCCGCCATCGATGCGCGGCTGCGTTCGGAGGCGCCGACCTATTTCTCGATCGCCCGCCCGGAGCCGCTGCCGCTCGATCGGGCTCAGGCCCTGCTGCGGTCCGACGAGGCGATGCTGGTCGTCCTCCCTACGAGGTTCGGCACCCATGTCATGGCGGTTACTCGCGAAGGTGTTCAGTGGTCGCATGCGAATCTGACCGCCGATCAGATCACCGCCATGGTGACGGCGCTGCGTGCCACGCTCGATCCGTCGCTCTGGGCCGACGATGAGGTACGGCCGTTCGATCGGACCACCGCCTACAAGCTCTATCGGGCGATCGTCGCGCCACTGTTGCCGACGATCCGGGGCAAGACGCGCCTGTTCGTTGCCGCCGATGGCGCGCTGGCCTCCTTGCCGTTCGGGGTTCTGGTCGCCAGCAAGCCGCAGGGCTATGATGGCGACCCGGCGGCATTGCGTGCGACCGACTGGTTCAACGACAGGTTCGCGCTGATCCAGCTTCCGTCTTTCCAGTCGTTCCAGTTCCTGCGCATTCATCGATCGGCTGCGATGACGGAAGACCCGGGGGGAAGCGACTTCCAGGGCTTCGGCGATCCCGTCTTGCGTGCGGAAACAGGCGAGGAAGGCAAAACCAAACGTGGCCGCAGACGCGCGATCCCGGTGGCGGCGGTCATGGGAATCGGTCTGACGCGGGATGGCGCCGCCCTCGCCGATGTTTCGGCCATCCGGAACCTTCCGAATTTGCCCGGCACGGGTCTCGAGCTCGAGCAATTGCGCGAGGCGCTCGGCGCTTCGCCCGGTTCGCTTCACTTGCGGGAAGGCGCCAGCGAGCCGATCGTGAAGTCTTTGCCGCTGGACCGGGCCAGCGTCATTGCCTTCGCCACCCACGGCGTGATGGCCGGCGAAATTCGCGGGCTGGGCGAACCGGGATTGATCCTTACGCCACCGCTCCAGGCCACCAAAGAGAATGACGGCTATCTGTCGGCATCGGAAATCACCGCGCTGCGGCTGAACGCGGACTGGGTGATACTATCCGCCTGCAATACCGCGTCGGGCGGGGAGGAGGGAGGCCAGGGCCTGTCCGGTCTCGCGCGGGCCTTCTTCTATGCGGGGGCCCGCAATCTGCTCGTGTCGCACTGGCCGGTCCGTGACGACATCGCGCCGACAATCACCGCGGATACGCTACGCCGGTTGCGGGCCGACCCCGGATTGAACCGCGCCGTTGCGCTTCAACAGGCGATCCGTGCGGTGCGCGGACAGCCCGGGAACGAGCATCCCTGGATCTGGGCTCCGTTTGCGTTGGTGGGGGCCGGAGAATGAGCTGTAACGACCGCCCGTTTTGATCCATGAAAAATAATGGACGCAATGTCTGCAAAAGTCGACACAGGTGGCAGGAGAGGGGCGGATGCGAACACGACCTGTGTCAAGCAAGCGGGCGTTCCCGCGCCATGCGGCGGCGCTGGCGATGCTCTTGCTGCTTTCGCGGCCCGGAATCACCGCTGCGCCGATCTCACCTGCTCCGGGAGCGACCATGGCCGAGCATGATCCGTTCGACGACCTCGATGCCTTCTACCAGGCCTATGGCAAGGCCTTCACCGCGGCCGATGTCGCCGCGCTCGATGCGATGTTCGAATATCCCTATCTGCTGACCAACGCCGAGGGCAGCCGGCAGGTCGATGATATCGGTTTCTATCGCTCGCTGCTCGAGCATCTCAAGACGGTCGGTTTCGCGGGGTCGCGTATCTCGAATTTTCAAAAGGTCCGGATGGGTCGTGACGGAGCGATCATCATCGTCGACTATATGCGGCTCCGCGCCGACGGTTCGGAACTGAACGGCAATCGCGCCGCCTATCTGCTTCGGCACCGGGCCGATGGATGGAAGCTCGTCGGCATCATCGACGGCTACCGGAAATGAATGAATATCTGCGAAATCAAGCATAAGTAATTGATATATAATAAAATTAAGGAGATAGCGGCGTGAGCGGGAAATATCCTCATATATTTTCGTCATATAGATTGGGGCCGGTCGAGATCCCGAACCGCTTCTATTTCTCCGCGCACGGCAATCAGATGACGGCGGGCAATGCCCCGTCGCGCGATTATGTCCATTACATGCTCGAGCGGGTGAAGGACGGTGGCTGCGGGCTCGTCATCTCGGCGCATACCGTCCACGATCGTGGCCGCCAGTTCCAGTCGACCGCCTATCCGGAGGCGAACGTCCGCTCGTTCCAGGCGATGTCGGACGCCGTGCATGCCGCCGGCGCCAAAATCTTCGCGCAGCTCTGGTATTTCTGGGCGACCGCCGGCAGCTGGCAACCGCTCGCGCCCGGCGCCCCGGCGCTCTCGCCTTCGGCCAACCAGTTGCGCCGCAATACCCGCAATGTTTCGACCCACGAAATGTCGACCGACGAAGTCTGGCGGTTCATCGAGGTCTACCGCCAGTCGATCTCGAACCTGCGCAAAGGCGGCTTCGACGGGGTGCTGATCCATGCCGCGCACGGCGCGATCATCGAGCAATTCAATTCGCCCTATTTCAATAGGCGCACCGACGAATTCGGGGGAAGCCTCGAAAACCGGATGCGGTTCATGGTCGAGATCCTCAAGGCCGCCCGCGAGGCGGGGGGCGAGGAATTCGCGGTCGGCGTGCGCCTCAATTGCGACGAGATGCTCAACGGCGGATACGGCACCGATACGGCGCGCGAAATCATCACGATTCTGCGCGAGCGCAAGCTCGTCGACTATTTCGACCTCGACGTGGCGGTCGAACCCAACCAGTTCCATCTCGGCATGCCGTCGGTGTTCGTCGAGCCGCAGGTCTACCGCCCCTATGTCGAGGCGGTCCGCAGCGCCACCGGCGACATACCGGTTCTGAGCGTGCTCGGCCGCCTGACGAACCTCGCCGACGCCGAAGCGGCGCTCGCCGATGGTGTGTGCGATGTCGTCGGCGCGGCGCGCGGCCTGATCGCCGAGCCGCGGCTCGTTCAGAATGCCCGGGCCGGCAAGGAAGATCAGAGCAGGGTCTGCATCGCCTGCAACTGGTGCCTCGCCGCCCCGGCCGAGGGCGCGCACGGCTGCACGATCAACCCGGCCAGCTATCGCGAACGGCTGTGGGGTGTCGACACGCTGGTGCCGGCGGCGCGGGCGCGCAAGGTCGTCGTGGTCGGCGGCGGGCCCGCCGGGCTCGAGGCCGCCAGGGTCAGCGCGCTCAGGGGGCATCAGGTCACCCTGTTCGAAGGCCGCGACAGGCTCGGCGGCGGGCTCGCGGTGTGGGCGGGCCTGCCCGGGCGCGAGTTCATCCGCAACAATATCGACTGGTGGGGCCGCGAGCTCGATCGCCTCGGGGTCAATGTCCGTCTCGGTGCCGAGGCGAGCGCGGCGGCCGTGCTGGCCGAGCAGCCCGATGCGGTGATCGTCGCGACCGGATCGCTCTACAGCGCCGCCGGCAACAGCGCCTTCGATCAGGCTGATATACCCGGCCATGACCGCAGCTTCGTCTATCGCCCCGAGGACATTTTGGTCGCCGGGAAGCGGCCTGCGGGCAATGTCGTCGTGCTCGATTGCGAGGGCCTTCACACCGGCGTCGGCATTTCCGAGGTCCTCGCTCAGGCGGGGGCGCGGGTCCGGCATATCACGCCCGAACTGATGCCGATCTCGATCCGTCTGCTCGAATCGCAGGAAGGCGGCTTCGTCATGGCGCGGCTCGAGGATGCCGGCGTCGCCATCACCACCTCGACCTATGTTCGCGAGATCGGCGATCGCCGCCTCACCGTCTACAATGTCCACACCGGCACCGATCGGGTGATCGACGATGTCGATGCGGTCGTGCTGTGCACGGGCCGGGTGCCGGTCGACCGACTCGCCGGCGAGCTTGCCGGCAAGGTGGAGCAGATCTTCACGGTCGGTGACGCGCTCGCCGCGCGGATGCTGGCGGCGGCGCCCTATGAGGCGCAGAAATTCGCTCGCTATATCGGCGAGCCGGGCGCGCCGAAGTCGACTGCCGATGTCTATTTCGCCGCCAACAGCGATGATATCGCGGTGCTGCCGGCCGAGGTGCTGCTCGGCGGAACGCCGCGGTGACGCGTTCCGCATCCCCCGGGCCGGCCAGCGAGTGGCGCGCGGGCGGCTCGATGCTGTTCGCCGCGATGGTCTGCTATTGCTGCTCGACGCTTCCGCTCACCGTCGTCGGGGTGCTGGTCAAGCCGCTCGGAGCCGAGTTCGGCTGGTCGCGGGCGATGGTCTCGTCGGCCGTTCTCATGACCGCGATCGGCTCGCTGCTGGTCGGGCCGTTCGTGGGGACGATCGCCGATCGGATCGGGCCGCGGCGCGTGGCCTTGCCGGGGCTCGTCGCGGTGGCGCTCGGCATCGCCCTGATCGGCCTGTCGGGGCCGTCGGTCGCGAGCTGGTATGCCGCCTGGGCGCTCTATGCTTTCCTGCAATGCTGGGCGGGGAACATGATCTGGGCGAGCGGTGTCGTCAGCCGTTTCGACAAGAATCGTGGTCTCGCGCTGGCGCTGATGCTCATGGTCCAGGCGCTCAACACCGGGCTCATGCCCAGTTTTGGCGTCTTCGCGATCGCGACGATGGGCTGGCGCTCGATCTTCTTCTTTTTCGCCGGTTTCGTGATGCTGGTCGGTTTGCCGCTGGCCTGGGGCTTCTTCTACGGTGCCGGCGATCTCGATCGGCGCGCGGGTCGCGTGCCTGCCCCGGTCGATCCCGCCAGGCGGACCTCGATCCGCACGGCGCTGCGGCAGCGTCAATTCTGGCAGATCGCGATCGCCTTCGCCATCGCCGCCACCGCGGCGTCCTCGTTGCTGATCCACCTCCAGCCGATCCTGACCGACGCGGGTCTCTCGCCGGCGCGGGCGGCGGCGATCGCCCTGGTGCTCGGCCCGTCGGCGATAGCGGG
>CANJRZ010000189.1 GCA_947476735.1 Sphingomonadaceae bacterium | reverse complement strand
GAACGCCTCGCCCGAGAGGGCATGTATCGCCCCGAATATGAGAGCGATGCCTGCGGCGTCGGCCTTGTTGCCGCGACCGATGGCAAGCCGTCGCGGCGCGTCGTCGCGGCGGCGATCGATGCGCTGAAGGCGGTGTGGCATCGCGGCGCGGTCGATGCCGATGGCAAGACCGGAGATGGCGCCGGCATCCATGTCGACCTGCCGGTGCGCTTCTTCGACGATGCGATTGAATATGCCGGGCACCGGCCGCGGCCGAACCGGCTTGCCGTCGGAATGGTCTTCCTGCCGCGCACCGATCTCAACGCGCAAGAAACCTGCCGGACGATTGTCGAAAGCGAGATTATCGACTTTGGTTACACGATCTATGGCTGGCGTCAGGTCCCCGTCGATGTTTCGGTGATAGGTGAGAAAGCGCAGCGCACCCGGCCGGAGATCGAGCAGATCATGATCGCCGGGCCGATGCCGGACGAGACGAGTCTCGAGGAGTTCGAGAAGAATCTTTACCTCATTCGACGCCGTATCGAGCGCAAGGTCGTCGAGGCGCAGATCCAGGGATTCTATATATGCTCGTTGTCGGCGCGCTCGATCGTCTACAAGGGGCTGTTCCTCGCCGAAACGCTGTCGGTTTTCTATCCCGATCTCAAGGACGAGCGTTTCGTCAGCCGCGTTGCGATCTTCCACCAGCGCTATTCGACCAACACTTTTCCGCAATGGTGGCTGGCCCAGCCGTTCCGGTCGCTCGCCCACAATGGCGAGATCAACACGATCCGCGGCAACAAGAACTGGATGAAGAGCCATGAGATCAAGATGGCATCTTTGGCTTTCGGCGAGCATTCGGACGAGATCAAGCCGCTGATTCCGGCGGGGGCATCGGACACCGCCGCGCTCGATGCCGTCTTCGAAACGATCTGCCGTTCGGGCCGCGACGCGCCGACCGCCAAACTGATGCTAGTACCCGAGGCCTGGCAGAATGCGCTCGACATGCCCGATGCGCGGCGGGCGATGTACAGCTATTTCGGATCGGTGATGGAGCCGTGGGACGGCCCCGCCGCGCTGGCGATGACCGATGGACGCTGGGTGGTCGCGGGCGTTGACCGCAACGCGTTGCGCCCGCTCAGGACGACGCGCACAGCCGATAATCTGCTGATCGTAGGTTCCGAGACCGGCATGGTCGTCGTTCCCGAAAGCACGATCATCGCCAAAGGCCGCATGGGGCCAGGCCAGATGATCGCGATCGATCTTGAAGAGGGCAAGCTCTATACCGACGCCGAGATCAAGGACCGGATCGCCGCCGAGCGGCCCTATGGCGAATGGGTCAAGGGCTTCAAGACGATGCAGGATCTGGTTTCGCCGGCCGAGGACATGATCCCGCGCTGGGGCCGCGCCGAATTGCTGCGTCGACAAGTTGCGGCTGGCCAGACGCTCGAGGATATGGAGTTGATCCTGGCACCTCAGGTCGAAGACGCCAAGGAAGCCGTCGGCTCGATGGGCGACGATACGCCACTTGCTGTGATCTCGGACAAGCCGCGTCTGATCAGCCATTTTTTCCGGCAGAATTTCAGTCAGGTCACGAACCCGCCGATTGACTCACTGCGTGAGACGCAGGTCATGTCGCTTAAGACTCGCTTCGGCAATCTCGCCAACATTCTCGACAGCGAGTCGCAGCAGACCGATGTTCTGGTGCTCGAAAGCCCGGTGCTCCATTGCCGAGACTGGCATGCGCTTCGGAGACATTTCGGTGTTCAGGCTGCCGAGATCGACTGCACGTTCGATGCCCATGCCGGGCCCGATGCGCTGCGCCAGGCGATTACCCGCATCCGCGCTGAGGCCGAGACTGCGGTTCGCGAGGGTAAGGCCGAACTGTTCCTGACCGACGAGCATATCAGCCCCGATCGGATCGCCATTCCGATGGTGCTCGCTGCGGCCGCGGTGCACACCCATCTCGTGCGCAAAGGGCTGCGCTCCTATGCGTCGGTGAATGTTCGATCCTCCGAATGCCTCGATACCCATTATTTTGCGGTGTTGATTGGTGTCGGCGCAACGACGGTGAACGCCTATCTCGCCGAAACGGCAATTCTCGATCGGCACATGCGTGGTTTGTTCGGTGATCTAAGCGTCGAGACTTGCCTGAAGCGCCATCGCAAGGCGATTGACGACGGCTTGCTCAAGATCATGTCGAAGATGGGCATCGCCGTAATCTCGAGCTATCGCGGCGGCTATAATTTCGAGGCGGTTGGCCTGAGTCGCGCGCTGGTCAATGATTTCTTCCCCGGGATGCCCGCTAAAATATCGGGCGAGGGCTATACCTCGCTCCAGCATAATTCTGTCCTGCGCCACGAAGCGGCATTCGATGACGTCGTCGTGTCGCTGCCGGTCGGTGGTTTCTACAAGCAGCGCGCGGGTGGCGAAACGCATGCCTATACCGCGCAGTTGATGCACCTGCTTCAGACCTCGGTGGCCACCGACAGTTATTCAACCTATCTGCAATTCTCGCGCGGGGTGCGGGATATGCCGCCGGTTTATCTGCGCGATCTGCTCGAGTTCAACTGGGCGCGCGAGGGGATCGCGATCGACGGGGTCGAACCGATAACGGAGATTCGCAAGCGTTTCGTGACTCCAGGCATGTCGCTGGGCGCGCTTAGCCCTGAGGCACATGAGACGCTGGCGATCGCTATGAACCGGATCGGCGCCAAGGCGGTTTCGGGTGAGGGGGGCGAGGACAGGCGGCGTTACACACCCTATGCGAATGGCGACAATGCGAATTCGGTGATCAAGCAGGTGGCCAGTGGCCGCTTTGGCGTCACCGCCGAATATCTGAGCGCGGCCGAGGAGCTTGAGATCAAGGTGGCGCAGGGCGCGAAGCCCGGCGAGGGCGGCCAGCTTCCCGGGTTCAAGGTCACCGAGATGATCGCGAGGCTTAGGCATTCGACGCCCGGCGTAACGCTTATTTCGCCGCCGCCGCATCATGACATATACTCGATCGAGGATCTCGCCCAGCTGATCTACGACCTGAAGCAGATCAATCCGCGAGCGCGGGTTTGCGTGAAGCTGGTCAGTTCGGCGGGCATCGGCACGGTTGCGGCGGGCGTCGCCAAGGCGCACGCTGATGTCATCCTCGTGGCTGGCCATGTCGGGGGAACCGGGGCTTCGCCACAGACATCGGTCAAATATGCCGGAACTCCGTGGGAAATGGGGCTCAGCGAGACCAACCAGGTGCTAACCCTCAACGGTCTCAGGCATCGCGTCAAGCTGCGCACTGACGGCGGCCTGAAAACCGGCCGAGACATCGTCATCGCAGCGATTCTCGGCGCTGAGGAGTTCGGCATCGGCACCCTAAGCCTTGTTGCGATGGGGTGCATCATGGTGCGGCAATGTCATTCGAACACCTGTCCGGTCGGGGTCTGCACGCAGGATGAGAATTTGCGCCGCAAATTCGTCGGCACGCCCGAGAAGGTGATCAATCTGATGACCTTCATCGCCGAGGAAGTGCGCGAGATTCTCGCCAAGCTCGGCGTACGTTCGCTTTCCGACATCATCGGCCGCACCGAGCTGCTCCGCCAGGTCAGCCGCGGCGCCGAGCATCTCGACGATCTCGATCTTAACCCGATCCTCGCCAAGGTCGATGCTCCCGAAGGAAAGCGCCACTTCAACATCCCGACCTACCGCAACGAGGTGCCAGACAGCCTCGATGCGCAGATGATCCAGGATGCCAAGGCGGTGTTCGACCGGCGCGAGAAAATGCAGCTTACCTATACAGTGCGGAACACCCACCGCGCGGTCGGCACGCGACTCTCCGCCGAGATAACAAATCGGTTCGGCATGTCGTCGCTTGCTGACGGTCATGTCCATATTCGGCTTCGCGGAAGTGCAGGTCAGTCGCTCGGTGCCTTCGCAGTGAAAGGTGTAACTCTTGAGGTGTTCGGCGACGCCAACGACTATGTCGGCAAGGGGCTGTCAGGGGCGATTATCGCGCTGCGGCCGATGGTCTCTTCACCGCTCGAGACCAAGTCGAATACGATCATCGGCAACACCGTCCTATATGGCGCAACCGCGGGCAAATTGTTCGCGGCGGGGCAGGCGGGGGAACGGTTCGCGGTCCGCAATTCTGGCGCGACAGTCGTCGTCGAGGGGTGCGGCGCCAATGGTTGCGAATATATGACCGGCGGTATCGCTGTGATCCTCGGCAGGGTGGGGCCGAACTTCGGCGCCGGTATGACCGGGGGCATGGCTTTCGTGCTTGATGAGCATGGTGACTTCGAAAGGTGCGCCAACCCCGACAGCATCATTTGGCAGCGTTTTGCGTCGCACCGTTGGGAGATGCGGTGCAAAGCCATGATTGCCGAGCATGTCGAACGGACCAGCAGCAAATGGGCCAACAGCGTCCTTGACGACTGGGATCGCTGGCGTGAACGCATCTGGCAGGTTTGTCCGAAGGAGATGGTCGATCGACTGGAGTATCCGTTGAGCGATGCAGCTGCAGAGGTTGTGGCAGCGGAATGAGGCCTCTCTTGTAGGAGAGATAGAGCTGACAAAACGCTTGTTTCATGGGGTTTTAGCTGCCAGCCTCTCAGCAATCGCATAAAAGGAGAGTCCCGACATGGCATCGGCTGTCGAACGGCTGACAAGCCTTATCGACGCGAAGGATCGCTTCGACATTCCCTATGCCGAGTTGCTGCCGCTGCAGATCGAGGCAGTGAACGAGCGTTTTCAGGATCGGCTCGGCAAGATCCGCCTGCTGCGGCAGCGCTCCGAAGCCGAGAAGGTCTCCGCGATCCGTGGAGTCGAGGATCTCGTTCCGCTGATGTTCGCCCACACCGCTTATAAGAGCTATCCCGACAGCTGGTTCAACCAGGGCAAGTGGGACCGGATGGGCTTGTGGCTCGACACGGTCTCTAGCCACCGCGTCAACGGGATCGACAGCGCAGCCGTCACCGACGTCGACGACTGGATCGAACGGCTCGCCGCGGCAGGCCATTATATTTCCTGCTCGAGCGGGACGACCGGCAAATGCTCGATGGTGCCTGCCTCTGCGGAGGACCGGCGCTACAGCCGGGAGAATTATCTCGCCAATTTCCAGTGGTCGACAGGTCTGCCCGCGACCAGGGACTATATCTATGTAGCGGTCAGCCCGGTCGCGCAGAGCTTCCGCGCGGAGGATATCCAGGACGCGACGCAGCAAGCCTTCGCAAGCGAGGTTCAGCCTTTCCCGGGCGAGCGGATCACAGTCGGCACGATCAGTCGGATGGCGGCGCTCCGACGCGGTATCGCCGACGGCAGCGCCCTGCCGGCCGAACTCGCCGCCTATAAGGAACTCGTCCCCCAGCGTGAGAAGGCGATGGAGGATGCGCTCATGGTCATCGCCGAGCGGCTCATCGAGAACCGCGCGCGCAAGCATATCTTTCTCGGCATCTATCCTAGCATGTGGAAGATCGCCGAGATCATCCGCACCAGGGGCTATGGCCCGAAAGACTTCCATCCGGACAATGCGCTCGCCATGCATGGCGGACTTAAGGGTGCCAATCTGCCCGGCGACTATCAGCAGATGGTGCTGGGCACCTTCAATGTCCGCCCTGAACGATCCTTCGGCCTATACGGCATGCAGGAGATCAACACGATGATGCCCCAGTGCAGCGCGGGGCGCTATCATGTCTCACCCTGGCTGATCCCGCTGGTGCTCGACCAGCCCGGCGAAAAGCTGATCCCGCACAGCGATGCCGGCGGCGAGATCGAGGGCCGCTCGGCCTGGTTCGATCTGTCGCTCGACGGGCGCTGGGGCGGCATCATTGCGGGGGACAATATCCGGGTCGACTATGGCAAATGCCCTTGCGGCCATCAGGGGCCGACCGTCGCCGATGATGTGGTGCGCTACGCCGACATGCCGGGCGGGGACAAGATCACCTGTTCGGCGTCGATCGACGCTTATGTGAGGGGTGTCGCATGAATATCGCGGTGGATATCGACAAGACAGAGTCGAAGGCTGCCCCCTTGCGTGTCCAGCATGTCGTGCGCGGCCGGCTGGTGGAGGGGGATGCGGTCCATCATGTCTCGCGCGATCTCGGCGCCGGTTTCACCACCCCGGCGATCGACCTCAATGCGCTGATCACGCCGCGCTCCGAACCGGGGCCACTGTTCGACGTCAGAATCAGCGAGATCATCGATTTCCTGGCAGAGACGGGAGAACGGTTCGACATCGACCGCAACCCCATCCTGCAGGAATGCGCGGAGCGGATTGCCCAGGTGAATACGCTGCCCCGTCGCGTCATCGACAATCTGTTTCGACAGGGAAGGGGCGTCCTCAACAAGCAAGCGCTCCAATTCCAGATTGAGCAGAGCTTCAAGCAACCTCGCGCGCTCGACGAGTGGGTGCCGCTGACCGATCCGTTCGGCAATAAGACATCGATTCGCGCATTTCCGCCGAGGCTGATCCATGTGGTCGCGGGCAATGCGCCCACCGCCGCGGTGGCGTCGATCGCGCAAGGTGCGCTGGTCAAGGCGATCAATCTGCTCAAGATGCCGTCGAGCGACCCATTCACCACGGTCGCGATCCTGAAGGTGATGATGGAAGTCGATCCAGATCATCCCGTTGTCCGTTCGATGTCGGCGATCTACTGGCGCGGCGGAGATGAGATGGTCGAGCCGATCCTCTATCGCCCGCAATATTTCGACAAGATCGTTGCGTGGGGCGGAGGCGACGCCATAAACAATGTCGTGAAATATCTGGGGCCTGGCTTCCAGCTCGTTTCCTTCGATCCCAAGACTTCGATCTCGATGATTGGCGCGGAGGCCTTTGTTGATGAGGCTACGCTCGAAGCGGTCGCCGAGCAGGCGGCGGAGGACGTCACCGCCTTCAACCAGGAAGGCTGTCTCGCAAGCTGCTTTCTCTACACCGAAGGGACGCGCGAACAGGTCGATCGCTTCTGCGAGGCCTTGCTGCCAAGGCTCGGTGTGGATCGCGAGCTGGCCTCGGCGATAGCACCGCGTCTGCCGGGCGACATGCGCGAGGAGATCGAGGTGCTCGGCATGCTCGACGACAGCTACCGGGTATGGGGTGGTTTCGACGGCCTCGGGTTGGTGATCCGGTCGGAAGAACCGGTGAGCTTCCACCCGACCTTCAAGACCGCAAACGTCGTCCATGTCCATTCGCTCGACGAGGCGCTCAAATATGTGAACGTCGCCACCCAGACAGTCGGCATGTTCCCGCACGAGCGTAAGGCGGTCTATCGTGACCGGCTGGCAACCGCGGGCGCCCAACGGGTCGTTCGCTTGGGCTCGGCCGCAAAATGGTGTGCCGGCAGCCCGCACGATGCGATGTACCCGCTGCCGCGTTTCGTCCACTGGATGGTGGACGACGATATTTGATCCCCAAGATTTCGGGGGTAGTGCCCTTTCACCCTGCTGACATATGTCATCGGTACCGATAGGTTGGCTCGCAATGTGGCAGCTGTATCAATTCCCTCTCTGTCCCTTCTCGCGCAAGGTCCGCCTCCTGATGGAGGAAAAGGGTATCGCCTATGATCTGGTGCGCGAGTCTCCCTGGCAGCGGCGGGACGAGTTTCTGGATCTCAATCCGGTCGGACAGACGCCTGTGCTGGTCGACTCGGCGACCGGCACGACGCTGATCCACAGCTGCGCGATCTCAGAGTATCTCGAGGAGACGGTTGAGCCGGCGCCGATGATCCCCGGCAATGCTGCCGCGCGCGGCGAAATACGTCGACTGGTCGCCTATTTCGACGAGAAGTTCTATGGCGACGTAGTCGGTCCACTGCTTCACGAGCGGGCGTTGAAGCGGATCGTTCACCGCGTTTCGCCCGATGCCGGTGTGCTGAGACAGGCGATGAAGGCAGTCAATGATCATCTTGATTATGTTGACTATCTTGTCGGCAGCCGGCGCTGGATTGGCGGACCGCTGTTGAGCCTGGCAGATCTCGCCTGCGCCGCTCATATCTCGGTCGCCGACTATCTCGGCGGGATCGACTGGCGTGGCCATGAAGAGACCAGGCAATGGTATTCGGGGATGAAATCCCGCCGATCG
>CANJRZ010000188.1 GCA_947476735.1 Sphingomonadaceae bacterium | reverse complement strand
GCGTCGAGGGCAATGGCCCCAGGGGGACGCGGTGCGCGGTGCTGATGGACGCGCCGCCGGAGCTCGAGGACAGCCGCCCCTTCCTCGCGGTCGCGCGCCACCTCGACGCGGTCGGCTTCCGTGCGCCGCGGATCCTGGCAGAGGACATGGCGCAAGGCCTGTTCCTGCTCGAGGATTTCGGCGACGCCCGAATGAAGGAGGTCATCGAAGCCGACCCCGCTTGCGAGACCGCGATCTACGAACAGGCGACCGACCTGCTGGTCGCGCTTCACGCCACCCCCTGCGCGGATGTGCCGGGCTATGACATGGCGGTCTATCACCGCGAGGCCGGGCTCTTTCCCGATTGGTATATGCCGGCGGTTGGCGCGCCGTGCGACGCGGACGGCTATCGCGCCGCCTGGGGCGAGGCGCTGGCGCCGATCGCCCACGACCAGTCAACCACGGTTCTGCGCGATTATCACGCCGAGAATATCATGCTGCTGACCGACGGCACGCTCGGCCTGCTCGACTTTCAGGACGCGCTCGCCGGGCACGCGCTCTACGATCTTGTCTCGCTGCTTCAGGATGCGCGCCGCGACGTCCCCGCGCCGCTCGAAGCCGCAATGATCGCCCGCTATGCCGCGCGCCAGCCGTTCGACGCAGCCGCCTATGCCCTGCTCGGCGCACAGCGCAACGCCAAGATTCTCGGCATTTTCACCCGCCTGTGGAAGCGCGATGGCAAGCCGCGCTACCTTGCCTACCAACCGCGCGTCTGGGGCTATCTCGAGCGCGATCTCGCACACCCGGCGCTTCGACCGGTCAGAGAGTGGTTCGACGCCAATGTGCCGTGCGCGATCCGCGCCGGCTATTGGGACGGCTTCGAGCCTTGAGCTACGCCAAGCCGCTCTCGCTGCGCCCCAATCCGGTCCGGCCGCCGATCGGCACCGCGATGGTGCTCGCGGCCGGCCTTGGCAAGCGGATGCGCCCGCTCACCGCGACCCGGCCCAAGCCGCTTGTCGAGGTCGCCGGCAAAGCGCTGCTCGATCATGTCCTCGACCGGCTGCGCACGGCCGGCATCGGCCGTGTCGTGGTCAACGTCCATTATCTCGCCGACGCACTCGAGGCGCATCTCCGGCACAAGGCGAGCGACCTCGACATCCGCATCTCGGACGAGCGCGGCCTGTTGCTCGAAACGGGAGGCGGCGTGAGCAAGGCGCTGCCGCTGATCCCCGAGGACCGCTTCCTGATCGCCAATAGTGACAATCTCTGGATCGACGGGCCGGTCGACGCGATTCACTTGCTGGCCGACCGCTGGGACGACGACAGGATGGACGCGCTGCTGCTGCTCGTGCCTCTCGCCCGTGCCAATTGCCACAGCGGGATGGGCGATTTTCACATGGACCCGCTCGGCCGCATCACCCGCCGCCAGCCGGCCAAGGTCGCGCCCTTCGTCTATACCGGGGTGCAGATCGTCTCGAAGCGGCTGTTCACCGATGTGTCGGAAGGCCCGTTCGGCTTCATGCTGCTGTGGGAACGCGCCATCGCCGCCGGCCGTGCATTCGGCATAGCCCACCAGGGTCTCTGGTTCGACGTCGGCACGCCGCCCGCAATCGGCAAGACCGAAGCGGTGCTGGGATGGAATTGAGCCCGCTCGTTTGAACGCTATCTGGCGGTGGCCGATCCATTCACGATCTGATCCAGACAGGTTGACAGCTCGAACACCCAATTCCGCGACGCCTCGGCATCGGCGCTTTCGGCGGTCTGCTCGAGGCCGGCGCCGATGTCGGTAATCGCCTGGAACCCGAACGCACCGCCCGATCCCCGCAAATTGTGGGCGAGCAGCGCTACCGCCGCGAAGTCGGACCGATCCAGCGCTTCGTTCATCGCAACGACATTTTCCCGGCAGTTCTTCAGATAGGCGGGTGTGCGGTCCTTGAGCCGCTGCTCCGCCCGTGAAAGTGCCGGCCTGGCTCCGTCCACTTCATCCACTGGCGGCTCCGGCGCGACCGCATAATCCCTGATGGCCTGCAACAGGACATGCTGTTTGATCGGCTTGGACAAATAGGCGGTGCATCCCGCGGCGAGACAGGTCTCCCGATCGCCCTTCAGCGCAGAGGCCGTCAGGGCGATAATCGGCGTTGGCGCCCGGCCATGCTCCTTCTCCCACGCCCTTATCGTCCGCGTCGCGGTCAATCCGTCCATGACCGGCATTTGCCGGTCCATCAGGACAAGGTCATAGCGGCCCGCCATAAACATCCGGAGGGCGAGCGCGCCTGTCCCGGCTACGTCGACCTTGCACAGCGTATCCTCCAGATAGGCGAGCGCGATCGTGCAGTTGTCAGCCGAGTCCTCGGCCAACAGGATGCGCAACGCGGGCAGCGGGGTTGGCGGCACCATATGTTCGGGCGCAATCGCCGGACGGCTGAACTTCCAGAGCTCGAAGGGGACGGCAAAACCGAACAGGCTTCCCTTCCCAACTTCGCTCTCTACCCAGATGCGGCCGCCCATCAACTCCACCAGGCGCCTCGAAATGGTGAGTCCCAGCCCCGACCCTCCGAACCGGCGGGTGGTCGACGAGTCGGCCTGGGTGAACCGTTCGAACACGCGACCCAGTTTCTCGCCCGGAATGCCGATGCCGGTGTCGGAAACGGTGAAGCGCAGGGCCGTCGGAACCGAACTGTCCCCGTCACGCTCGACCTTCAACGACACGCTTCCGGCCGGCGTAAACTTGACCGCGTTTCCGAGCAGGTTGAGCAGCACCTGTCGCAGACGGGTCGGGTCACCCATCAGATCGTTGCTGACGTCAGCTGCGATCTCGCATGTCAGAGCCAGACCCTTTTCCCGGGCGCGGGGAGCGACCATTTCGATCACCTTCTCGAGGTCATCGCTCAACGAAAAACCTGTCCGCTCCAGATCGAGCTGAGAGGCTTCAACCTTCGAGAGGTCGAGGATATCATTGATAAGGTTGAGCAGATTGTCGCCGGAGCGGCGGAAAATCTGGACATATTTATCTTGCTCTGGGGTGAGCGCGGTCTTGGCGAGCAGATCCGCGATACCCATGATCGCATTCATTGGCGTGCGGATCTCGTGGCTCATGCTGGCGAGGAAGTCCGACTTCGTGCTGTTCGCGCTCTCCGCCGCCGCCTTGGCCAGCTGTAACTCCTGTTCCACCCGTTTTCGCTCGGTGACGTCGCGCGCCGCCGCGAAGACACCCTGCAAGGTGCGGCTCCGATCGTAAAAGGTCGTGGCATTGTAAGACACGACGGTCTGGGTGCCGTCCCGGGCGCGCGCGGTCAGCTCATAGTCAGTGACCGATTTTTCACTGAGCACGCGTTTGATACCCGCTTCCGCCCGTTCCGGATCGGTGAAGCAGTCCTTGAATGGCGCGCCGATCAGTTCGTCGCGTGTGCTGCCGGTGAGCGCCTCCATTTGCTTGTTGACGTCGGTGATAATGCCGGAGGGATCGGTGGTCATCAGAGCGTCGATGTTGGATTCGATCAGCGAGCGGGTGTAAAATTGCTGGTCGCGCAGGCGCTGATCTGACTTTTTCTGCTCTTCTTCGACCTGCTTACGCGCGGTGTTGTCGGTGCCGATCAGCAGATATCCGATGATCGCGTCCTGCGCGTCGCGTAGCGCGGTGACGTTCACGACCGCCGGGAACCGGGTCCCGTCCTTGCGGATATAGGTCAGCTCGTAAATGTCCTCGATCCCGCGCGAAGCCTTGAACACCAGCGCGTCAAAGCCGGGCGTGATCGGGGTTCCAAGTTCCATGCTGAGCGCCTCGGCGCGCGCGATCAGTTCCTGCGGATCGGAAATGTCAGCCGGCGTAATCTTGTTCGTCACTTCGGCCGCCGCGTAGCCGAGCATCCGCTCGGCTCCCACGTTGAAGATCTGGATCACGCCCCTGGCGTCGGTGGCGATGCTGGAAAAGTTGGCGCTGTTGAAAATCGCGTTCTGCAGGGCGCCGGCCTGAAGCAGGGCCTCTTCCGCTTCCTTCCGCGCGGTGTTGTCGGTGCCGATCAGCAGATATCCGATGATCGCGTCCTGCGCGTCGCGTAGCGCGGTGACCGAGACGAGCGCCGGGAACCGGGTCCCATCCTTGCGGATATAGGTCAGCTCGTAAATGTCCTCGATCCCGCGCGAAGCCTTGAACACCAGAGCCTCGAAACCGGGCGTGATCGGGGTTCCAAGTTCCACGCTGAGCGCCTCGGCGCGCGCGATCAGTTCCTGCGGATCGGAAATGTCAGCCGGGGTGATCTTGTTTATCACCTCAACCGCCGTGTAGCCGAGCATCCGCTCGGCCCCCACGTTGAAGATCTGGATCACGCCCCTGGCGTCAGTGGCGATGCTGGAGAAGTTGGCGCTGTTGAAGATCGCGCTCTGAAGCGCATCCGCCTTGACGGTTGCCTCTTCCGTCTGGTGATTCACCGGCTGGTCGGCGGATCGACTGGTTCGTTTGTTCGTATCACTATCCTTGAACACGTGCAGGAACCGACACGTGGCGAGCCAGGATGCACATTATCGAAGCAACTCTTCGAGCGCATATTCGAGCTGGGCCGGAGAATAGGGCTTCTGGAGGAACCGCCCGCCACCGACGAACAGCGCGGCCATCTCGGGCGTGAGCGGCGTTCCCGAGGTGTACAGCACCCGCATTCCGGGCTGAATCACGATGCCCTGATCGGCGACGTCATAGCCTCCGCCCGCCAGCGTTTTGAGGCGAATATCGACAAACAACGCGTCGATTTGGCGTGGCGCCGCCAAATGGACGAGCGCTTCGCCGAGGCCATCGGCCGCGAGCGCGATGTGCCCAAGATCCTCAATTATCCCCTCGGCACTTTGCCGAATGAATATTTCATCCTCGACGATCAAAATAATCGACATAAAACCAGCATGTTATTGCCGAACCTGATCCGAAACATTCTCAAATTATTCTTCACTTTATTTCCAAAAGGTATTTAACGCTTATTTACCAAAAATAGATCTAATTTATTTTTCATTTGTATTTTTAAAGATATTTGAAAATATGATTCTGCATTGCGCCGAAATTTATCTTTCTTTTTTCTTTCGAAGAAAAATGAGATCCGCGCTTCCTCTGGGATGACGAACCGATAGAGTGGCGGTGATGACCACCCCTGCCGTCCTCACCATCCCTGCGCATCGCGCCTTTGCAGATGCACTGGCGGGCGGACTGATCGCGCAATATGGCCCCGACCCGCTAAACCTCGCCCGCGCCGTGATCCTCGTGCCCAACAATCGTGCCGCCCGGGCGATCAGCGACGCCTTCGTCCGCCGCGCCGAGGGCGGACTGCTGCTGCCACGCCTCGTGGCGATCGGCGATCCTGACCTCGACGAGCGGCTGGGTGGGCTGCTGGATCCGATCGGCGCCGGCGAAGAGGAGCCGATTCCGCCCGCGATCGATCCGCTCGAACGGCAGATGATCCTGGCAAGGCTGACCGCTGAGGCACGCGAGGCGGCCGGCGATCCGATCGACGGCGGCGAGGCAATCCGGCTTGCCGGCGAGCTCGGGCGCACCCTCGACCAGTTGCTGATCGAGCAGATCGACCCGAAGAAGCTGCCCGAGCTGCCCGATCTCTCCGACCATTGGCAGACGTCGCTCGCGATGCTCGATGGAATCCTGAATCGCTGGCCCGGCGAACTGTCTGCGCGCGGCCGGATCGATATGGCCGAGCGGCGCAACCGGCTGCTCGAACGGGTGGCGCGAAGCTGGCGCACGACCCCGCCGGCCGGTCCGGTCATCGCCGCCGGCATCAGCAGCACCACGCCTGCGGTTGCGAAGCTGCTCGCGGTGGTCGCGCGCTTGCCGCTGGGAATGGTCGTCCTGCCCGGCGTCGATATGAGCTCGCCAAAGGCCGAATGGGATGCCCTCGGGCCGCACGAACCGGAGGAAGGCGCAAGGCCGAAGCGATCGATCGAAAGCCACGCCCAATTCGCGCTCAAGCTGCTGCTCGACCAGATGGGGGTCGGCCGCGGCGAGGTCGCCGAATGGCGCTGGGCGAGCGGGCGCGATGCACGCCAGGTCCGTGCGCTGGCGATCGCCAATGCGATGGCGCCGGCCGCGTTCACCGACAAATGGCACAAGCTGCCCACCGCCCAACGCCGCCTTACCGGCATCCGTGCGATCGAACTCGCCAACCCGTCGGACGAGGCGCAGACGATCGCGCTGGCGCTGCGCGAGGCGATCGAGACACCCGGACGCACCGCGGCGCTCGTCACCCCCGATCGGGTGCTCGCGCGCCGGGTTACGGCGCATCTCGCCCGCTGGGGGATCGTCGCCGACGATTCGGCGGGCACCCCGCTGTCGCTGACCCCCGCCGGCACCCTGCTGCTCGCCATCACCGAGGCGGCGGCCGAGGGCTTCGCGCCGGTGCCGCTGCTCGCCCTGCTCAAACATCCGCTCGTCCGTCGCGGCGAGGCCCGCGGCGCCTGGCTCGACGGAGTGCGCAAGCTCGACCTCGCGTTGCGGGGGCCGCGTCCGCCTGCGGGGCTTGACGGGGTCAGCCGCTATCTCGCCGATGTCGACCGCTATTCGGCGCGAGTCCGCCTCGCTGCGCGCAGCTGGTGGGATGAGGTGCGGCCCTTGCTCGAGCCTTTGGCGACGGCCTTCGCAGCCCGCTCACTCGACACACTGCTGGCTGCCCTTCGCGAGACCGTCACCCGCCTGTGCGCGGATGCCGGCTGGTCGGGCCCCGACGGCCGCGCCGCCGCCGACCTGATCGCCGAACTCGAAAGCGCGGCGCCGCTCGGCCCGCGCGCCTTCAACCCCGCCAGCCTCGCGCCCACCCTGCGGCTGATGATGGATGCGGTCGCGGTGCGTCCGCCCCAAGGCGGCCATCCGCGCCTGTCGATCTGGGGCCTGCTCGAAGCCCGGCTCCAGCATGCCGACCTGATGGTTCTCGGCGGGCTCAACGAGGGGGTCTGGCCGGCGCTGCCCAACCCCGACCCCTGGCTCGCTCCCCGCATCCGTGCCGAACTGGGCCTGGGCGGATTGGAGCGGCGGATCGGCCTGTCGGCGCACGACTTCGCGATGGCGCTAGGCGCTCCCCAGGTGATCATTACCCGCGCCCGCCGCGATGCGCGCGCACCGACCATCGCTTCACGCTTCTGGCTACGGCTCGAAGCGATGACGGGGGGCATGACGCGCGAGCATCGCCTGCCCAATTGGGCGGCGGCGATCGATCGTCCCATCGACCGCGAGCTGTTCACGCGCCCCGCCCCTTCGCCGCCGGTTGCCGACCGGCCAAAGATCATCGCGGTCACCAAGCTCGATCGGCTCCAGGCCGACCCCTTCGCCTTTTATGCCGATGCGATGCTTGCGCTGCGGCCGCTCGATTCGGTCGATGCCGATCCTACCCCTGCCTGGCGAGGCACCGCGGTTCATAATGTGTTCGAGCAGTGGATGCTGCAGGATCAGTGCGATCCGGCGAAGTTGCTCCCCCGCGCCGAGGCGATGCTGCGCGACATGGCGGCGCATCCGGTGATGCAGGCGCTGTGGGAGCCCCGGCTGACGGAGGCGCTACGCTGGGCCGGCGAGCAGATGGCGCAGGCGGCGGCCGAGGGCCGCACGCCAATCGCCGCCGAGATCGAGGGCCGGATCGAGCTGGCGGGGATCGAACTGAAGGGCAAGGTCGACCGGATCGACCGCCTCGCCGACGGCAGCCTTGCGATCGTCGACTACAAGACCGGCAAGCCGCCCAGCACCGCGCAGGTCCATGCCGGCTATGCGATGCAACTCGGCCTGCTCGGACTGATCGCCGAGCAGGACGGCTTCGCGGAGGTGCGGGGTACCCCGCTGACCTTCGAATATTGGTCACTCGCCAAATACAAGGACGCGTTCGGCCAGATCAAGAGCCCGGTCGGTGGCAAGAGCGGGATATTGCCCGACGATTTCACTACCCATGCCGCGGGGGTGCTGACGATGGCGGTCAAGCGCTGGCTGACCGGCGGCGAGCCTTTCACCGCGAAGATCGCGCCCGAATATGCACCCTATGCCGACTATGACCAGCTGATGCGGTTCGATGAGTGGTATGGCCGCGATCGCGGC
>CANJRZ010000187.1 GCA_947476735.1 Sphingomonadaceae bacterium | reverse complement strand
TTCTTGCTCTTTGCCATCCGCGGTCCGGATGCCCTGCGGCGTAAGCCTTTCGATCGGTTCCGACACCAGGCTGACATGATCCATGAGCAGCGCGTCGTAGATGTTGTATTCCGGGTCGACGAGGATCGGGCGCGATGTCATCGGCGGGGCGACCGGGATCATCTTCTCGTAGAGATCGGGCCGGTTGCCAAACTTCCTGCCCAGGAACTCCATGCACATGTCGCGCATCCGCTTGCTCTCGGCACTGACGGTATGCTCGTCTTTGAAATTCGGATCGATCTCGAACAGCTTGGTCAGAACATCGGGGCCGCCCAGCCAACTCAGCTTGAAGCGCACGAAATTCGTCAGATATGGCAAGTTGCGTTCGAGCCAGTTCGCCTGCGCCGGATAAGGCGAGAGATACCCCGGCGTTTCGAAGCACCAGCTCGGCTCGCGCTGGAACAGAGTCAGCTGCCCGGCCTTCTTAACCATTTCCGGTATCATCTGATACCCGGTCGCGCCGCTGCCGATCACCGCAACCTTCTTGCCCGCATAATCGAGATCAGCCGGCCAGCGCGCGGTATGGACGAGGCTGCCCTTGAAACTGTCCGCGCCCTCGAATTCGGGCATGTTCGGGCGGTTGAGGAAGCCGACTCCGCTGATCACCGCATTGGCGCGCCAGCTAACCGGACCGTCGGGGCCCTCAGCCTTGATATCCCACAACTTGTCCGCCTCATTCCAGACCATCGACTTCACCTCGGTGTTGAAGATGATGTTCTCGCGAATGCCGAATTTGTCGGTTGCCCAGTTGAAATATTTCTCATTCTCCTTCTGCTCGCAGAAGGGATTCGGGCACTGATAGTCGATGCCGAAGCTGTGCTGGTAGATCTTGCTGGGGCTGTCCACCCGCGCGCCAGGATAGCGATTCTCATGCCAGGTGCCCCCGACGCCGCTATTCTTCTCGATGACGACGTGGCGAATGCCGGCCTGCTTGAGGTAGACGGCCGAACCAATGCCGCACATTCCGGCGCCAATCACAGCAACCAGGAAATTCTCGCGTTGCTCCTCGGTCGGCTCCTTGCGCCACTTGAGGCCGCGGATCATGGGATCGAGAGCGAGTTGCTCGGTCCACATTACCATCTCGCTTTTCGGAATCGTGCCACCCGTGGCGAGCTCAAGGCTCTTGTGGAGTCGTTCCATCGGGCCAAACGGATAATCGCCTGCCCCGGCGGCGCGATAGGCCTTCAGGAAATCGACGGCCTTGCGCTGCAGTGTCGCGACGGCTTCGGGATCGATCATCATCGGAATCTCGCCGATGAATCCAGCCTTGACCCTGCCCGCGGGCAGGGCGGCCAGTTCCTCGTCGCCGGTAAGTTGATAAAGCAAACCGCGCAGAAGTGTGGGATCGGCGAACTTCACCGCCTCTTCGATGACGTCGTCACTCGCCTCAAGCAGTTCCTGCCTTGCCATTTCAAATCCTCTCCCATTGTCGAATAGCCAGATGGCTATCGGCACCGACTCAGCGTGACAATGATGTGAGCGGACACTTGTCGTGGCTTACGAAAGCTCGCCCCTATTTCTTGTCCGGCAACGCATAGGCGACCAGATAATCACCCTTCCTCGTGTTCATCGTGCTGCTGCCCCCCGCGGTCATCACCACATATTGGCGGCCCGTCCGCTTCGAGACGTAGCTGATCGGGCTAGACTGACCACCCGCCGGAAGCGCCTCCTGCCAAAGCAAGCGACCCGATGCGGTTTCGAAGGCGCGGATATAACCGTCGATCGCCGCCCCGATGAAGGTGACCCCTCCTCCGGTCGTCACCGCGCCACCATGGCTGAACACGCCGACAGGGAGCGAAACCGGTACCGGACCCTGCCCGCGCGACGTCCCGAACGGCCGCTGCCACAAAATCTTGCGAGTATCGAGGTCGATGGCCGCGATCGCTCCCCATGGCGGCCGCTTGCATGGAATACCGAGCGGCGAAAGGAAGGGTGACGTGTCGATCGCATAGGGCGTGTTCATTTGCGGGAAAGGGAAGCTGAACTCGCTATATTTGCGAACCGGCGGACCCGACGTTTTCGGTGCCGCATCTCCGTAAGCGTGCATGCCCGCCGCGTCGGCGCTCTTGCGCGGGATCAGCGTGTCGACGAACGCCATCCAGCTGGTGTTGACGATGGCGATGCGCCGCTGCCTGTCGACCGCGATGCTGCCCCAGTTGAACACGCCGTTGGCCCCCGGATCATGGATAGCCCCCTTCTCCGAGCCCGGCGTGAAGAGACCCTCATAGCGTAGGGTGCGCAACGCAATACGGCACATCATCTGGTCGATGGGCGTCGCGCCCCACATCGAAACTTCGGTCATCACTTCAGGACGGAAAGAGGGAAAGCCGATCGAGAAGGGCTGGGTCGGAGCCAGCCAGTCGCCCGGTGCCGGCCCCTGCGGCACGGGACGTTCCTCGACCTTGGTCAGCGGCTTTCCCGTCCGCCGGTCGAGTACGAAAATCTCGCCGCGCTTGGTCGGCGCAAGCACTGCGGGCACCGTCCCCTTGCCCATCGGAAAATCGACCAGCACCGGCTGCGAAGCAATATCATAGTCCCAGACGTCGTGATGGACCGTCTTGAAGCTCCATCGGACGTCGCCGGTAGCTACGTCGATCGCGTTGATCGCGCTGCCATAACGGTCCTGCTCGGGGGTACGCATTCCACCCCAATAGTCGGGCGAAGGATTGCCGGTAGGGAGGAAGACCAGCCCCAGCGCCTCATCAGCGCTCGGCGCCCCCCACATGTTCGGGCCTCCGCGCGGATAGCTCTCGCCAGGACCCGGCAATGGCCAGGCCTTGGGATGCATCACGCTCCATGCCCAGCGCAGTTCGCCGGTGACGACATCATAGCCACGGATCACGCCGGGAACGCTGTCGGTGGTCTGGTTGTCGAACACGAAGGATCCGACCACGGCAATGCCGCGAACAATGGCCGGCGGGGAGGAAACAAAGCGGAAACCCGGCGGATTGCGACCCGACCCCTGCTTGAGGTCCACCACGCCATTCCTGCCGAAACCCGGGCAGAGCCGGCCCGTCCGCACATCGAAAGCGGCCAGCTTGTCATCCAGCGTACCCATCAGGATCCGCTGCGAACAGAGCCCCTCGCCGGCCACCTGCGCATAGGAAACGCCGCGACAGCGCCGCACCGCGACCCCGGTGAAGTCGACCGGCGGCTTTGAGCGCCACAATTCCTTGCCTGTGTCCGCGTCAACTGAAATCAGCGTACTGTTCTGAGTGCAGATGAATAGCGCATCGCCGACTTTGAGCGGAACCGATTCAAATTCCTGGCTACCCTTGGCGGAGATCGGCGGCGGCACTTCACCGGTCCGGAACGTCCATGCGGTCTCAAGCTGATCGGCATTGGCGGGCGTAATCTGGGCAGCGGGCGTAAACCGGCTGCCAGCCTGATCATAGCCGAATGCCAGCCACTGGGTCGGATCCCCGCCGACCGCGGTCAGCGTCCTCTCGCCTTTGACCGGACGGAAGCGGTCCTGCCAATAGCTGCCAAACAACAATGCCATGGCGACAACGAACAACAGCGGGGTGGCCCAGGCCGAACCAGGCCAGGCCGGTCCCGCGACAAATTTGCGCCTTACAGCGGGAATTGCGAACCAGAGGCCCAGGATCGCCGGGCCCAGGATGCGGGGCATCAGATCCCAGCACGAAAGCCCCACTTCGGCCAGCGACCAGAGGATCGTCCCGGCGAGTACTGCTACATAGAGCCACAATGCCGCGCGATGACGACGCAGGATGAGCAAGGCGACAAGCGCAAGTCCGATGCCGGCGATCAAATAATAGAAAGATCCACCAACCCTGATCAGTTCGACGCCGCCCCGCACCAGCGGCGCTGCCAGCAGGAAGAAGATGAGGGCGCCGAGCAATCCGAGCCACCCTGTTCCGCGCCAGCCCCCGGCCGCCCGATCCTGGTTCATCGCCATACTCCTCTCCTGTCCCGGACGCCGGTCATCATCGGCCCGGTCGTGTCGTTCTCGTCGCCTTGTGCCTTACCCTCAACCCACGCGCCAGCGACGGCTGCGACCAGTTCCCGCCTGGCCATCGATGAAGCACCCCTGTCGACATTCTCAATAGCATGGGGTGCCGGTATGATTCGCGCTTGATGCCTCATGCCAGTCTCCACCGTCGCCAACAGGCCAAACACGGAGGGATGTCCCGCAAAGTACTGGACATCCCCGCGCCCCTCCTGATCATTCCGCCCCGACAAAAGGAGCGGGAGAGCGACGGTGACGGCAGGCCAACATCCGAAATATCCCACCATGTTCAGCCCGATCCGACTCGGCCCGGTCGAATTGCGCAACCGCTTCTATTTCTCGCCGCACGGCACCGCCCTGACGGTCGGCACGAAGCCCTCTGACGATTACAGCCATTACAATGTGGCGCGTGTTAAGGACGGCGGCTGCGGCCTCGTCATCGCCAGCGCTGTCGTCCATGACCGGGGTGTTATCTATCAGCCCTCTCCTTATCCCCGGGAGAATATTGCTTCCTTTCGCGCGATGGCCGATGCCGTCCACGCTGCGGACGGCAAGATCTTCGCGCAGCTCTGGTATTGGTGGGGAACGCTCGGCCAGTGGCAGCCGCTCAGTCCGCCCGCGCCCTCGCTCGCCGCGTCGGCTGTGCAGACCGCCTGGTACGAGAAGGGCCTGTCCACCCATGAGATGAGCCGCGACGAGATCAAATCGATGATTGCCGCCTTCGGGACATCGACGGCCAATCTCCGGGAGGCCGGCTTCGACGGTGTCGAGCTGCACGCCGCTCATGCTGCGGTGCTCGAACATTTTGTCTCGCCCTATTTCAATCGCCGTACCGACGAATATGGCGGCAGCCTCGAGAATCGCATGCGTGTGCTGGTCGAGGCACTCGAGGCCTCGCGCGAGGGCGCCGCGGGTCAAATGGCGGTGGGCATGCGTTTCAACTGCGACGAGATGCTTCCCGGCGGCTATGATCAGGCCGGCGCGCGGGAGATTCTCAAGCGGATCTGCGATGCGGGCCTCGTCGACTTCGTCGACCTCGACGTCGCGGTCGAGCCCAATCAGCTCGGCATCGGCATGCCGCCGGTGTTCGTCGAGCCGCATGTCTACAAACCCTATGTCGAGGCGGTCCGGGATGCCGCCGGTTCGGTACCGGTGCTCAGCGTCCTCGGCCGGCTGACCTCGATCGCCGATGGCGAGGCGGTGATTAAATCGGGCCTGTGCGACATGGTCGGCGCGACCCGCGCCCTGATCGCCGAACCCGAGCTGGTGAAGAACGCCTTTGAGGGCAATGAACATCGCAGCCGCATCTGCATCGCCTGCAACTGGTGCTGCGCGGCAGGCACCGAAGCCGCACAGGGTTGCGCGATCAACCCGGCCAGCTATCGCGAGCGGCTCTGGGGCGTGGACAGCTTTCTGCCGGCGCCGGTGCGATCGAAACTGGTCGTCGTCGGTGGAGGCCCCGGTGGCATGGAAGCGGCCCGGGTCGCGGCGCTCCGCGGCAACGAGGTCGTCCTCATCGAGGCGCGCGACCGGCTTGGCGGCGCGCTGGCGCTATGGGCCGATCTCCCGTCGCGTGACCCATTCCACCGCGCCATCGACTGGTGGAAGGACGAACTCGACCGCCTCGGCGTCACTGTCCGCCTCGGCACCACCGCTACTGCCGCCTCGATCCTCGCCGAGCGCCCGGACGCAGTGATCATCGCCACCGGTGCAGCCTATAGCCGTGGCGGTCGCTGCGCCTTTCTCGACATCGACATCCCCGGCTTCGACCAGGACTTCGTCTATCGCCCCGACGAGATTCTGCTGGGCCGCGTGCCGCCAACGGGCAAAGTGCTACTGCTCGACGGCGAAGGCATGCATGCCAGCGTCGGCATCGCGGAGGTTCTGGCGTCGAACGGCTGCGACGTCGACTATATCACCCCGGGCTTCGCCCCGGTTTCCCTGCGTCTCTACGATTCGCTCGAGGCCGGCTTCGTCATCACCAGGCTGCGCTCGATGCCGCATGTGACCTTCACGCCGGCGACCTGGGCGAAACGGATCGGCGATCATGAAGTGACGCTCTACGACAGCTTCACGAATATCGAACGAACCGTGCGAGGCGTCGATGCGGTGGTGCTGTCGACTGGCCGCCTGCCGGTCGATACGCTCAGCCGGCAGCTCGACGGCAAGGTCGATCAGCTGTTCACGATCGGCGACGCGCTTGCGGCACGCCCCTTCGCCACAGCCGCCTATGAGGGTCAGAAATTCGGTCGCTATGTCGGCGAGCCTGACGCGCCGAAGACCTTTGGGGATGCCTATTTCTCGGCCAAAGGCGCCGAACTTTATCCGGTCCCCGCCGACATGCTGAGGAATTAGCCGCTCACGCCGCCGTCAGCTGCGATCGCCTGTCCCGTAATCCATTGCGCCCGCTCGCTGGCGAGAAATGCAACCGCCTCCGCGACTTCGTCCGCCGTGCCGATCCGCCTGAAAGGTGACAGCGCCGCCGGGCCGCTATGATCGCCCTGCCCCATCATATCGGTTTGCGTGTAGCCCGGCAGCACCGCGTTGACCGTGATGTTGCGACGGCCCAGCTCGCGCGAAAAGACGCGAACGAACTGCTCAAGCGCACCCTTGCTGCCGAGATAAAGCGACATGCCCGGAAACCAGGTCCGCGTCCCCGCGGCCGAGATGGCGATGATCCGGCCCCCGTCACGGATCCGGCGGGCACCCTGCTGCATGGTAAAAAAGGCGCCGCGGGCATTGGTGCCGAACACAGCATCATAATCCGCCTCGGTCACATCGATCGCCCGCTTGCCTAGCGCAAAGCCGGCATTGGCCACAACGATATCGAGCGGCCCGAGGCGGGTTTCAGCTTCGTCGAACAGGTAACCAATCGAACCGGTGTCGGCGACATCGGCCTGAATTGCGATCGCCCGCCCACCAGCCTTTTCGATCGCTGCCACGGTTTCTTTCGCCGCCGTTTCGTCCTGCTTGTAGTTAACCGCGACCGCAGCACCTCGGCCCGCGAGCATGGTGGCGATGGCCCTGCCGATCCCGCGCGAGGCCCCGGTGACAAGCGCCCCCTTTCCCGCCAGATCTTGCTCTGACATCAGACCTACCTCGCTCCCGGCAGCGCGAAGGCGATCATCTTCGTCCCAACCTGCGAAGTCCCCACCGCGCCGCCCGCCGACACGAGGATGATCTGCCGGCCGCTCTTCGGCGCCAGATAGGTCATCGGCGTCGCGTTTGAACCCAGCGGCAATGCCTTGCGCCACAGCTCCTTGCCGGAACGGGTCGAGTAAGCCCGCAAATAGCCGTCCTGCGATCCGGAATAGATCGTCAGATTGCCTCCCGTCACCAATATCCCCGCCAGCGCCGGGACACCCATCGGCAGCGGCACCCCGATCGCCGTTCCCAACGGTCCGCTGTTGCGCGTCGTGCCGAGCGGGTGCTGCCACGCCACCTTGCGGGTCTTCATGTCGATCGCGACGATCTTTCCGAAGGGCGGCTTGTTGCACGGCACCATCAGCGGAGACATGAACGGCGGATTCTTGATCGCATAGGGCGTCCCGAATTGCGGCGCGCCGACTTCCGGTCCGATCTCGCCGAACTCGCCCGGCCCGCGCTTGTCATAGGCGCCCGCGGCGGGGTTGCCGCGCGGGATCAGCTGCATATAGTTGGAGAGATGGTTCGCCGTCGCAAGGATCAATCCCGCCTTGGGATCGATCGAGACGCTGCCCCAGTTCGATACGCCATAGTTGGACGGATACTGGATCGTCGGCTTCACCCCGAGCGGGGTCATCGGGCCTTCGTAGCGCGCCTCGCGATATTTGATCCGACACCATAGCTGGTCGAGCGGAGTCAGCCCCCACATGTCGGCTTCGCGCAAGGGCGGGCCGGCGAGTGACGGCAGCTCGGCGGCGAACGGCTGGGTTGGCGCCGACCAGTCGCCTTTGACCGCACCCTGCGGCACCTTGCGCTCGTCGACTTTTGTCAGCAGCTTTCCGGTCCGCCGATCGAGCACGAACAATTCGCCCCGCTTGGTCGGCTGGATC
>CANJRZ010000186.1 GCA_947476735.1 Sphingomonadaceae bacterium | reverse complement strand
GCTATCGAACCGTGTCTTAAAATCCTACGACGATATCCTCGATCATTGCTGCTTCGCCTGGAACCGCCTCACCGATCAGCCATGGCGCATCATGTCGCTCGGCCTGCGAACATGGGCCCATCGGTTCTGATCAGGGAGTCTTGGTATTATTCTGGCAAAGATACTGACTAGTTCGTCGTAGAATCTGCCGCTCATCAAAGTATCGGAACCCGGCTGCAGATGGGCTAACGCTTACTCTCCAACCCCTAGGATCGTGGCCATTGACCGAGCCTTCCTACCGGCGGGACATCGATCTTGAGGAGCCGCACCGCCCTAATTGGAAGGCATCGCCGATGGGTTTCGGTGGGTAACGCACACAAACTAGGATGCGCATCGCCGCTAAGCCTTACGCACCATAACCCTTGAGCTCATCGCCGGTGAGTCGAACGACATGGATCATGTTGGTCGATCCCGGTGTTCCGAAGGGGACGCCGGCGACGATGACGATCCTGTCGCCGGGTTTGGCTAGGCCCTGGCGCAGTGCCATGCGGCGTGCCTTGCCGACCATTTCCTCGAAGCTTGCGACGTCGCGGGTGCGGACTGCGTGGCTGCCCCAGAGGATACCGAGCCGGCGCGCGGTCGCGAGCTTCGGGGTCAGCACCATCAGCGGTACTGACGGGCGTTCGCGGGCGATCCGGCGCGCGGTCGATCCCGACAGGGTGAAGCATATGATCAGGCTCGCCGAGACGGTCTCGGCGATCCGCGCGGCCGCTTCGGCGAGCGCGTCGGCGGTGGTCGCATCGGGATGGGTCTCGGTGAAGTGGAGCCGTGCCGCATAGCCCGGATCGCTTTCGACCGACATGGCGATCGCATTCATCATCGCGACGGCTTCCACCGGCCATTGGCCGCTGGCTGATTCGGCCGACAGCATCACCGCATCGGCGCCGTCATAGATGGCGGTGGCGACGTCGGACACCTCGGCGCGGGTCGGGCTCGGCGACAGGATCATCGATTCAAGCATCTGGGTGGCGACCACCACCGGCCGGCCCATCCGCCGCGCCGTCTCGACGATCCGCTTCTGCATCGGCGGCACCTGCTCGGGCGGCAGCTCGACGCCGAGATCGCCGCGCGCCACCATCACCGCGTCGGCCAGCTCCAATATCTCCTCGAGCCGCTCGACCGCCTGCGGTTTTTCTATCTTGGCGAGCAGCGCCGCCTTGCCGCCGATCAGCCGGCGCGCCTCGGCGACGTCTTCGGGGCGCTGGACGAAGC
This sequence comes from Sphingomonadaceae bacterium, assembly GCA_947476735.1. Lineage (GTDB taxonomy): Bacteria > Pseudomonadota > Alphaproteobacteria > Sphingomonadales > Sphingomonadaceae > Rhizorhabdus. Next base: position 6,801 of record CANJRZ010000186.1, on the reverse strand, counting down.
TCAGCGCAATCCAGTCGGCGCCCTGGTCGCAGGCGAAGTCGAGGTCGTGCCGGTCCTTCTCGGTCAGCGCCGCCATCGGCACGATCACGTCGGGAACGTTGAGCCCTTTGCTGTTGGACAGGATGCCACCGACCTCGATCAGTGTGTCGATCCGGTCCTCGCTGACGGCCTTGACCCGCAGGACCAGCTTGCCGTCGTCGAGCAGCAGCCGGGCGCCCGGCTGCAGCGCCTCGAATATTTCGCGGTGAGGAAGCTCGACCCGATGGGCGTCGCCAAGCTTTGCGTCCCGGTCGAGGACGAAGCGGCCGCCGGTCGGCAGCTCGGCGACACCGTCGGCGAATTTTCCGACGCGGAGCTTGGGTCCCTGGAGATCGAAAAGGATCGTCGTCGCGCGGCCGAGTTCCTTTTCCATTGCGCGGATGGCGTGGATGATGGGCAGCTTGTCGTCATGGGTGCCGTGGCTCATGTTGATCCGGAAGGCGTCGGCACCGGCCCGGAACAGCTTGCCGATCATCGCCGGAGACGCGCTGGCAGGCCCCAGGGTGGCGAGCACGCGGACCTTGCGCAGGCGAGGGCTGATCGGGCTGTCCATAATCGCGTCCCTGCTCACCTCGACGAGCCGTCAAGGAGGCTGCCTTCCTACGAACACCATGCGTAATGGCAAGTCTTTCCATCACCATTTTGTCATTGTTTATCGCTGCCGGGATTTCTCCGTTGAGCGTCCGTCCGCGTCCCTCTACAGCCTCCGCCTCCACGAGATTCTGACGGGATTTGCGAATCATGGCCGAAGCCGACACGACCGACGACAAGACCAGCATCGCGGCGCAGGAGCTTCGCCTTTTCGTCGAGCGCGTCGAACGGCTCGAGGAAGAGAAGAAGGGCATTGCCGACGACATCAAGGAAGTGATGTCGGAGATGAAGGGTCGTGGTTACGACACCAAGATCGTTCGCAAACTGCTTGCCATCCGCAAGAAGAAGAAGGGTGATCATGAGGAAGAGGCGATGGTCCTCGAAACCTACATGGCTGCTCTAGGTATGATTTAGCCCGCAGGCGCCGGGCGCTCGCTTCCGCTCCCCTGGGCTTACTTCAGCTATCGGCCGGACGCGCTGCACGTGCTTGCCTCTTCGAACCACTGAAAGTCCGTACCTAGAGCCCGGCGTCGGAGCCTGCTAAGGCTCTGCAAGCGCGAACGCGCGCCCGAGCTTATGCGAGGAAAGCCAAGGAAGCGTATGCGACCGCCGGCGCTTGAGGCCAAACAACGATGTCTACGTACCAGATCGACACTTCCACCAGCCGCGCGCATCCGACGCCTGCGCCGATGCGGCGGCTCACAGTGCCCGCGCTCCGCAATGCCAAGGGCAAGGACCCGATCGTGGTGCTGACCGCCTACACGATCCGCATGGCGCAGATACTCGACCCGCATTGCGACATGCTGCTGGTCGGCGACAGCCTCGGACAGGTGCTCTACGGGCTCGATTCGAGTATCCCGGTCAGCCTCGACATGATGATCGCGCATGGTGCGGCGGTGGTGCGGGGCAGCTATCACAGCCTTGTCGTTATCGACATGCCGTTCGGCTCCTATGAAGAAAGCCCGCAACAGGCATTTCGTTCGGCTGCGCGGATCCTCAAGGAAACCGGTGCCGCGGCGGTGAAGCTCGAAGGCGGTCAGGCCATGGCCGAGACGATCGCCTTCTTGACCGCGCGCGGCGTGCCTGTTGTCGGCCATATCGGGCTTACCCCGCAGTCGGTAAATGTTCTGGGCGGTTATGCAGCGCGCGGGCGGAGCCAGGAAGAATATTCCAGGCTGATCGACGATGCCAGGGCGGTGGCCGGGGCGGGGGCATTTGCGGTTGTGGTCGAGGGTGTGGTCGAGCCGCTCGCGATCGAGATCACCAAGGCGATCGACATTCCGACCATCGGCATCGGCGGCTCGGCCCAGTGCGACGGCCAGGTTCTCGTCATCGATGATATGCTCGGCATGTTCGACAGGGTTCCGCGCTTCGTGAAAAAATATGAGCAGCTCGCTGAGAGGATCGATGCCGCGGTTGCGGAATATGCTGCCGAGGTCCGTACGCGCGCATTCCCCGCTGTAGAACAAACCTATCAACCAAAAGGGTGAGCGGGGAGGCCCGTTCATCGGGCATATCTATTGACTATGGCACCGCGCGCCTGTGCCCGCTAAGAGAGCCGGCGTTCCTTGATCCGGAGAAGATGCTTGGCCTCGACGCCGCCCAATGAAGAAGCCTTTCTGCGCGAGGTCGATGAGGAGCTTCGCCGCGAGCAGATTCAGACGATGTGGAAGCGCTACGGCCGCTTTGGGCTGGGCGCGGTCGTATTCGGTCTCGCGGCTTTCGCTGCCTTCCTGTTCTGGCGCGCCGAGACGCAGAAGAAGGCCGAAGCGCGCAGCGAACAACTGAGCGAGGTGATTGCCGACATCCAGGCGGGCCGCAAGACAGCCGCGGCCAAGAAGGTCGATGCGCTGCTCACCGATGGGGGCAAGGGATATCGCGTTGTCGCTGTGTTCACCAAGGCGGCGATAACTGCCGACAAAGGCGATACAAAGGCTGCCGCTGCGCTCTATGGCGGGGTAGTCGCTGACGAAAGTGTCGCCCAGCCCTTTCGCGACATGGCGCTGATCCGGCAGACGTTGATCGAATATGACAGCCTCAAGCGGCAGCAGGTAATCGATCGGCTGAAGCCGCTCGCCAACAAGGACAATGCCTTTTTCGGCACTGCGGGGGAATTGACGGCGATCGCGCTGATTCGGACCAATCGCAGCACCGAGGCGGGACGTTTGCTGGCGGCGGTGGCCAGCGATCCCGAAACCCCGCAATCGCTGCGCGACCGCGCGAGACGTCTGGCCATGAGTCTCGGTGCCGACGTTGCCGCTCCACCTGCAGACAAGGATTGATTGAATGAATCGTAAGCTTTTCGCCCTGGCCGCAGCGCTGGCGCTGACGACGACGCTGGGCGGCTGCGGTCTGTTCGGTCGCGGCGAGGACAAGAAGCCCAAGACCCCTGTGCTGGGGCAGCGGATTGCAGTGCTGACCGCCGAGACGGGCGCCGAAGTCGATCCGACCCTTGAGCCTGTACCTGTGGTGGTGCCCGAAGCGACAGCCACTGCCGAATGGGGCCAGCCCGGCGGCAACGGCGCCAAGTCGCTGGGCCATGTCCCGCTGGGGCAGGCGCTTGCGGTCGCCTGGGACCGCAAGATTTCCGGCTCGAGCAGCAAGAAGCGGCTCGGCGCAGGCCCCGTTGTCGGCGCCGGCAAGGTCTATGTCGTCGATGTCAACGCAGTGGTTCATGCCTTCGACCTGAAGACCGGTGCGCCGGTCTGGGACCGGTCGATGGGCGACAAGAAGAATGAGCCGTCGCTGTTCGGCGGCGGTGTCAGCTATGACAATGGCAAGGTCTACGCGACCAATGGCGTCGGCGACGCCGCGGCCTTCGACGCGGGCACCGGCAACCAGCTCTGGAAGGTGCGCCCGGGCGGTCCGCTGCGCGGTGCCCCCGGGATCGGCAACGAAACCGTTTATGTGATGAGCCAGGACAACCAGCTGTTCGCGCTGAAGGAAAGCAACGGCCAGACGCTGTGGACGGCGAGCGGCAGCCTTGAAAATGCAGCGGTGTTCGGTGCTGCGGCCCCCGCGATCGGTCAGGGGACGGTCGTCGCCGGCTTTTCGTCGGGAGAGTTGACCGCCTATCGCTACGAAAATGGCCGCCCCGTCTGGCAGGATTCGCTGTCGCGCACGAGCATCACCACTTCGGTCGCCAGTCTCGTCGATATCGATGCCTCGCCGGTGATCGACCAGGGCCGTGTCTACGCGATCGGCCAGGGCGGGCGCATGGTGGCGATGGACATCCTGACCGGCCAGCGATTGTGGGAGCTCAACGTCGCCAGCACCGAGACGCCGTGGATTGCCGGCGAATGGCTGTTCGTCGTCACAGACGACTCCAAACTGCTGTGCATTGCGCGTAACAGCGGAAAGGTGCGCTGGCTGACCCAGTTGCAACGGTACAAGAATGCGAAAAAGAAGAAGAAGCCGGTCAACTGGGCTGGGCCGGTGCTCGCCGGCGGGCGGCTGATCCTGACCAGCACCGAGGGCCTGATCCTCAATATCGCGGTCGAAGACGGTAAGATCGGCACCAGCGTGAAGCTCGGAACGCGCATCTACCAGGCACCGGTGGTGGCGGACAACACGCTGCTGATTCTGACCGACAACGGGCGGCTGGTTGCCTACCGTTGATGGGTTAGGCAATGACGACCGGCCGGCCGGTTCGCAGCCCGGCTCCGTTCGAAATCCGTTTCGCGGCAGACACCCGCCTGTGCGGGAATGACGGTTGCGGCCAGGGCGTCGCGAATTCGACTTTTCCGCGCCGGCGCGCGCAGAAGGTGACGTAGCACCCTTCCCTCCCTATATGGCGCTTCCATGAAGCACCTCCCCATCGTTGCGATCGTCGGCCGACCTAATGTCGGCAAGTCGACGCTGTTCAACCGCCTGGTCGGCAAGAAGCTGGCGCTGGTCGACGACCGGCCCGGCGTGACGCGTGACCGTCGCGAGGGGGATGCTGTCCTGCTCGGGCTGGAGTTCAAGATTATCGACACCGCGGGGTTCGAGACCGACGATCCCCAGACCTTGCCCGGCCGGATGCGTGCGCAGACCCAGATGGCGGTCGACGACGCCGATGTCGCGTTGTTTATGATCGACGGGCGTGCGGGACTGACCCCGCTCGACGAGGAGATCGCCAACTGGCTGCGCGTATCGGACACGCCGGTGATCGTTCTTGCCAACAAGGCTGAAGGGAAGGCTGCCGAGCACGGTGTGATCGAGGCCTATGGCCTCGGCCTCGGCGATCCGGTGCCGCTCTCCGCCGAGCATGGCGAAGGGCTGGTCGACCTGTTTGAGGCGCTTCGTCCGCATATCGATCGCGAAGGTGACGACGAGGAAGAGGATGACGAGGAGGAAGCCGAAAGCGGACCGCTGAAGCTAGCCATCGTCGGCCGACCGAATGCGGGCAAGTCGACCCTGATCAACAAGATCCTCGGCGAGCAACGGATGATTACCGGGCCGGAGGCCGGCATCACCCGCGATTCGATCGCCATAAACTGGGATTGGAAGGGCCCCGACGGAAGCATCCGGCCAGTCCGGCTGATCGATACTGCGGGAATGCGCAAGCGAGCCAAGGTGCAGGACAAGCTTGAGAAGCTTTCTGTCGCTGATGGCTTGCGCGCGGTCGATTTCGCCGAGGTGGTGGTGCTGCTGCTCGATGCGACACTGGGGCTGGAGGCGCAGGATTTGCGCATCGCTGACAAGGTGTTGCAGGAGGGGCGCGCACTGATCATCGCGCTCAGCAAATGGGACGTCGCTCGGGATCCGCCATCGCTGTTCCAGGGCGTCCGCACGGCGCTCGACGAAGGACTGGCACAGGTCCGGGGACTGCCCCTGATCACCGTCTCGGGCGAAACGGGGCGCGGCATCGACCAGCTTCTCCAGGTCGCGTTCGAGACGCGCGATGCCTGGTCGAAGCGCGTTTCCACCGGGCAGCTCAATCGCTGGTTCGAGAAGGCGATCGAGGCCAATCCGCCACCGGCACCTGGCGGCAAACGGATAAAATTGCGCTATCTGACCCAAGCGAATACCCGTCCCCCGAGCTTCGTATTGTTCGGGACGCGGGTCGACCAACTTCCCGAAAGCTATCGCCGGTATCTGGTTAACGGCATCCGCCGCGATCTCGGCTTTGGTGCGGTGCCGGTGCGAATGATGGTGCGCGCACCGAAAAACCCGTTCGGCTGATGGATGCGGTACGGGTCGACGCGAGGGGCATGCGCTGCCCCTGGCCGGCGATCCGCCTGGGAAGGATGATGCGCGAGACCGGCGGGCCCGTGCTGATCCTCGCTGACGATCCGATTGCGCCAGGCGAGATCGCGGCACTGGCGAAGGCGCAGGGCTGGTCTCTCAGCGCTGTCGAAGAGGGCGGCTGGCTGGTCTCCTCACCTAAGGCAGGACAGGCCCGGCTTCGCAGCTGAGGCGCGCCATATTTGGGTCGGATCCGTAATAATACGTGGCGTTCCGCCCTGATTCGAGGTCCTTCCGGTAACCAGTCGTTTACGCACCCTGTCATACACTTCCGGTGCGGAAGCCCAGGGCAGACAGGGAATGGCGATGGCGCAGCATGTCAATGGCGTGGTGAACTGGACGACGTTCGGTCAGACGCGTGCGCTTATCGGGAATGATTTTGCCAAGATCCTCGGCTATTATCGGGACGATGCCGCCAAGTGCGTCGTTGCGGTCGAGCAGGCCTACAAGTTGCGCGACGCGGTGGGGATGGTTCGTCCGGCACACACGCTGAAAGGCGACTCGCTCCAGTTCGGTGGTGAGGCGATCGGCCGGCTCGCCGAACAGATTGAGCATAGCGCCCGCCGCTGCGTCGAGGAACACAGCGCCCCCGATTCGCTCGACATGGAGATTCTGCGTCTGCGGCCGCTGCTGGTCGAGACACTTGCCCAGTTCGAGCGCGAGCTGAACAAGAGCGCGGTCGGAGCCGCCGTGCCGGTTCGCCGCCTCGGTTTCGGCCGCAAAGCAGGCTGACCCCCGTTTCAGGAGATAAATCGGGCTGACCCTCTTCCTGGCGGAAGAGGGTCAGTGTTGGTGGTTCCTGCTTGCTCATGAACCGCAGGCTGGTCAGCGTCCGCCCGGATCGGCAAGGCTTTCATTCTCTTCCGTTGCGATGATCGGCATAGCGTTCTAGTCGCGCCCCGTGACCGACAATCCGACCGATCGCCGCAGCAGCATCGCGGC
>CANJRZ010000185.1 GCA_947476735.1 Sphingomonadaceae bacterium | reverse complement strand
TAGAGTATACTATAATACAATCAACTTTCGATTTTGGGCCACTAGGGCCCTTGATAAAACGCATCCCATTACGATGTCTCTGGACAAGAGTGGGCAGAATCGGAATATATTCGCAGCAAGGGTTCAGGTTATTCTGTGTTAGTCACTTGCCGCGATTGCTTAGTGCTGCGCTAGATATAAGCGCGATCTACAATCCGATGGGTGATTGAGGAATTTTTTGCGGGATTTCGTTCTCAAATGATGCCAACATCTCCTCCCAACTATAAATAGACTGCCTTTCGGCAGGAATGGGATGTTTGCATTGGCGGAAAACCGGTGGGGGACCGAAGGTGAAGTTCGTTGATTTGTTTCATTGTTACGAAGCAGGAACAAATACTGGCTTGTCGTTTTTGGTCGCTCGCCGCCGATGCGCTGATAAGGGCTATCCACGTTGAAGCAGGCTGCGAAGTCCACCCTCCCTCGTGATCAGGGCGTTAAGGCAAACGCCAAACAGGCGATCCTCCATGCCGCATTGGCTATATTCGCCCGCGACGGTTTCCATGGGGCGTCACTCGCCAACATCGCCGAGAAGGCAGGCGTTCTTGCGCCGCTGATCCCCTACCATTTCGGATCGAAAGACAATTTGTGGCGCGCGACGGTGCATTATGCTCTGGGCGACCTGAATCGTGAGGCCGATACCATCAAGCGAGCCTCGCGCGGATTGGCTCCACTTGATCGCCTAAGTCTGCAAATCCGCTCCTTCACGCATTTCGCGGCACGCTATCCCGACCATTTCGGTCTGCTTTGCTCTGAGGCGCGCCCAGGGTCTGAACGCTTCGAGTGGATCAAGGAGAATTTCACAGGCGGGTTTCTGAACAGTCTGAAGTCCCTGCTACAGGAAGCCCAGGATCAGAAACTTATCCGCGACGTCTCCATCGATCACCTTTCCTTCATTCTGCTTGGCGCGATCCTGATGTATTTTACAGCCAACACACAGCTGCCGAGCGACGATATCGAGCGACTGGCCGACGAGCACGCCGATCTGATTTCAGACATGGTACTCAACAGCCTCGTCATCAAATAACGGACCGATGCGTCCACCGAGCGGAAGGCCTGGGGGTCCCGCTCGGTGCAAACGCTGTTTCTGCTGAACTATTTCGTGAAATCGAGAATGATGGGCGCCGCCTTTGGCCAGCTGACGAACGGGCCTGCCTGCTTACCCGCAGCACGGCGCTTGGTACCCAGATTCCACTCGTCCTCGTCCCACGGCGGATCGATCATTTTCGAATGCGGGATGAGCTCGTGGACCAGGTCGCTGGTCGCACGCGTATGGGCAAGGTCTTTTCGGCCGTTTCTCATGATCAGCACCGGCATCTTCAACGTCGCAAAAAATTCCGGTGTCATGCCCGGCACCGGCGACTCTTTTGTGGGTGCATAGGCCAGCGCCCATTGCTGCATCTTCGCGATAAACGCGTCCGGGTCCTGCGCCAGCAGATATTCGCGCGCCTGCGGATTGCGGCGGACTTGCTCGGCCCAGCAGGGCGCAGCAAGGACATCCTCCATGGTGCCCCGGCTCAGCCGCCCGGCCGGGTCGCCGCAATAATAGGACGCGAGCTGCATCAGACCAATCGGGCCCCCGCTGATCCACCAGATGACGAGATGGGTGACCCGTTCGGGAATCCGCGCCGCCGTGAGCAGCGAAATGCGCGATCCTGCCGACCCCCCGGCAAGCGCGATCGGCCCCAGATCCAGCTCGCGGATCAACTGGGCGAAGACATCCGCATGCATCGTCGATTCGGTTTCGCCTTCGAGACTGACATCGGACAGGCCGCAATTCGGCCGATCCCACAGCAAAACGCGCTTGCCGCCAGCGGCTAGCTCGCGGGCGAGTTCGGGGACACCCGGTTCATCCTTCGAATAACGCCCGCCCGGCGTAAGCGCGACGACCGGCGCCCCCGCATCGCCGACCAGCTCATATTCAATGCCGATCCCGTTGATCTTCTTGCGCGCCATGTTCGGCCCTCTCCCTCACTGGATTCGGAAGCTTCTATTACTCCACATCACCCCGGGCTTGACCCGGGGTCCCGCCAACTTTGTCAAGGCGCAAGAAAAGGCGGGATCCCGGGTCAAGCCCGGGATGACGATTTCCCGTTAGTCTTGGGCAGTTCACGCCGCTTGTGCCAGCCGTTCCTCGCCGAGCAACGTTACCCGATGCAGCCGCCGCCCGCACGCATGGTCATAATCACAGACGCGATGGGTCGTCCCGGTATTGTCCCAGATCAGTAGGTCGCCCATCCGCCATTGATGCTGGTAGACATAACGGCGCTGCTCACACCAGTCCTTGATCCACTGGATCAGCGCGGCGCTTTCCGCCGGGTCCATGCCCACCACATGATCAGCCGAGGCGCTCATCACAATCGAGCGGCGGCCCGAGCGGTGATGCCAGACCGCCGGGTGGATCTTCGAACCATAGTTGCGCAGCCGGTCGAGATCCTCTTCGCTCGGGTTGTCGAGCGTGTGCGCGATCGAGGCCAGCTTGGTGTGGACGATCCGAATACTCTCGAGCTGTGCCTTTTGGTCGTCGGGCAGGTCTTCATAGGCCGCATACATATTGGCGAATTCGGTCTCGCCGCCCCAGGGAGCGAGTACCCGCGGCGTCAGGATCGAGGCCAGCGGCGGCACGTCCTCGTGCGTCCCGTCCATGTGCCACTGGTTGGTCGCGACGAAATAATCAGCGAACTCTGGATTCTCGCGCTTGTCGAGCGTCACCTTCATGATCGGATGACCAAATTCCTGCCGGAGCGTGCCGAGCGTCGCAGCGAACGCCATCTCCTCATCATCGTCGAAACCAATGTCGCGCGCGATGACAACCCCGTACCGTTCGAGCAGGCCGCGCAGCTCGGCGGCATGCGCGCCGCTGAGCAAGGCGGCCTTGTCGGTCCTTACCCCGACGCCGATCCGCGACGTTAGCTCGATCGTTGCAAGAGGCATCAGGCTACTCCTCTCACATAGGCGTCGATCGTGCCCGAGCAGGTGATCTTGTCGCCGCCGGGCAGATCCGAATAGCGCGAGATATTGATGCCGATCGTTGGCCCCTCGTGCCCGCATTCGCATTTGGCGTAACGGACATGGATCTTGTCACCCGAGATGATCCCGCCCCATCGGCCATCCATCGACAAGTCAAGAAAGGCGGCGCGACCTTCGACCTCGCCGTCGGATGGCTCAAGCAGATTTTCGCCTGAAGCATCGAGCGGCAGCAGGATCAGCCAGGGTGGAACATGGAAGCGATCCGCCTCACAGCGCGGATTGAAGCTGTTGAGCTCCTGCATCGCATAAGCGGCGAAGACCCGCTTTCGGTCGATGTTCCAGACCGACTGCATCCGCTCGAGATAGTCGGGCGGCAGCACTGCACCCTTGAGTCCGCCCGAGGTCATCAGCGTATTCTCGGGATGGAAATCCTTGGCGTCGTAACCGAGATCGCGGATCATCTCCGCCACCTGAAACAGTAATGCCGGCATTCCCGCGATCAGCAGCTTGTCGCCGCGCGCGGCCAGCATCACCTCGACGATAGTATTCGCCGCATTCTCCATATCCTTGCCGCGCTGCGCGGTGACCGCCTCGAACGCGGCGAGATCTCCCGGACGCGCGCTGCCGTCGGCGATGCTCTTGCGCAGCATCACCATCTCGCGGACCTTGCTGGCGGTGATCGGCTCGCCAGGAAAGGTGAACTCGGCCGCACCCGAGCCGAAGGATTCGCTGAACGCCATCCAGCTGTCGAGGAAGCGGAAATTGTTGGTACCCGGATTGCAGGCGAAGATCCGATAGTCGTTCCTGGCGACCAGCCCGGTTGCCCATTCATAGCTGTTGATCGCGTTCTTCCGGACGAACTGGCGGTCGCTCAGCGCATTGGGAACGATCGAGACCTTGCCCGTCGTTCCGCTCGAACAGCAGATATAATGGCCCTTGTCGGCGAGGCGATCGACCCAGTCGTCAATGTCCTGCACCGCGCTTATGTCGATGTCGCGGACCCGGTTGGTCGTCACCGTGTCGAGCCAGCTTCCCATCCGGTCCCAACTGCCCTGGTTCAGCCAGCTCTCCGGGTAGCTTTTATAGGCGGTATGAGCGAACAGCAGCGGCACCAGATCGGCCGGTTCGCCGATCGCGGCGCTGCCGGTCGAATTCTCGGCGCGGTTGGCAAGCAGCTTGACCGTCTGGCGCTGCGCCGTCAGCCGCTCGTTCGCCGCCTCCATCTGCGCGGGCAGCAGGTCGGCGAGCGGGATGTCGTGGCGATCCTTCGCCTCGATCAGCCGGGTCAGCTTTTCGACTGCAGCCGTCATGCCCGCAGCACCGTGTGGACGAGGTGGAAGTCGCAATATTCCCGGAAAAAGGCGATTCGCTCGCCGCGGAAGCGGAAGAACCAGCAATAGGCGTTGCTGTAGACCTTGTCTTTCAGGGTCACCGCGTTTGATGTGCCGAACAGCGCGACGTCGTCGCCGTCCGCCATCGCCGTCTCGACCTGCAGGTTGAGGCCGGTCTTGGTGCGCCCGACCACGCTCGGCGCATAGGCTATGAAGGCCTCGCGATCGACGATGCTCACGAGCGGGTCGTTCTCCTGGCCGGGGCCGTTGGCCCGCTTCATGGACTCAAAATAATAATCGTCGGTGATCCAGCCGGTCACCTTGTCGGTCTGGCCGAGCGAACAGCGCGTCAGAAATTCGACCGCACGCTTTTTCTTCTCTTCGCTGGTCACCAACCTCTCCCTTGTTGTCGGCTGCACGGGATTGACACCGCAATCGTTTCAATATGAAAACCGCCCTACAATCAAGCCCCGGGAGAGAAGATATGACCGACATCGCTGGCAGGATCGCGCTGGTGACCGGAGCAGGCAGCGGTATTGGCCGGGGACTTGCGCTGGCGCTCGCGGCTGAAGGAACCTCGGTGATCGTCGCAGACATCGGCGAAGACCGGGCACCCGAAACGGTTGAACTGATCCGGGCGGCGGGCGGCTCCGCTATCGCGGTGCACTGCGATGTGTCGGACAGGCGTTCGGTTCAGGCGATGAAGAACGAGGCTGAAGAGACTCTAGGCCTGCCTACCCTGCTTTTTCCCAACGCCGGCGTCACTGCCTTCGACGCACTGCACGAGATGACCGCTCAGGACATCGACTGGATGATCGACGTCAACCTGATGGGCGCCTTCCACTGTATCGAGGCCTTTTTGCCGCACATGATGGCTTATGGCAGCGGCCATATCTGCGCGACCTCGTCCATGGCGGGACTGATCCCGCCGCGCATTCCCGACCATGTCCCTTATGTAGCCGCGAAAATGGGTGTCATTGGCATGATGCTGGCGATGCGGGCCGACTATGCGAAATATGGTATCGGATGCACTGTGCTCTGCCCCGGTGGAGTCCAGGGCCGGATGACGGAATGTACCACCGTCCGCCCCGAAAAATATGGAGGTCCAGCTCCCGCCTTCCCGGTACCCACCGACATTATCGCTCGCAACAAGATCCAGTTCCGGCAACCCGACAGCGTCGCACAGATGATCCTCCGCGCGGTCCGTAACAACCGCGCAATGGTCCTCACCGACCACAGCCGGCGGGGCTTTTTCCAGGAGCTCTATGTCGACCCGGTCATGCAGGCGTTCGATGATGCCGAAGCCTTCGCAAAGGAAGAAGAAGCACTGGCCGGGCAGGCCTGACCGGATCAGGCCGCGACCGCCAGGGGCTCCTCGCCGACCAGCGTAACGCGGTGCAGCCGTCGACCACAGTCCAGATCGTAACCAAGCACCCGGTGCATCGTGCCGGTGTTGTCCCACATCAGCAGGTCGCCCATCTGCCACTGGTGCTGGTAGACATATTGGGGTTGCGTAGCCCAGTCGAGCAACTGCCCAAGCAGCGCGTCACTGTCCCTGCGGTTCATGCCAAGGACATACCCTGCCGTAATGCCGTTGACGATCGACTTGCGGCCGGTCCGGTGGGTCCAGATCAACGGATGGATCTTGTGGCCCTTCTTCCGCCACTCGGCGATCTGCTCTTCCGAAGCTTCGGGGATCATCTTGCGATAGGCCGACTCCACCGAATGATAGACAGTCAGCTTCTCGAGCGACTTCTTTTCCGATTCGGGAAGATCGGCATAAGCCGCATAGGTGTTGGCGAACTCAGTCTCGCCGCCGGCCGGTGACAGCACGCGCGGGCTTAGGATCGAGGCAAGCGGCGGCACATCCCGGTGAAGTTCGTCCATGTGCCAATGGAAGGTGCCGCGAAAATAACCGGCGGTGCCGGCGCGCTGCTGCGACTTGTCGAAGGTCACCTTGACGAGGGCATCCTGGGCGCCATCATCATAGCCGGTGGTCTGCAATGGACCAAGCGAGCCGCCAAAGCTGCGTAACTCGTCATCGCTGAAATCGACGCCATGGAAAATAACCACACCGCGCTGCTCAAGGAGTTGGCGGATCGCAGGCGACGCCCCGCCGCTCAGCAGTTCGGCCTTGTCGATCCTGATCTCGCTGCCGACCCGCGGTTTCAGATCCACCGTGTTCAATGCCATGCACTTCCTCTCCCGCGTCCTTCAGCGAGTCGGCGCACATTAGGTGAAAATAGCTCCGGCCGCACGATCCCGCAGGTCAGCGCGGCGATGGCGCGAAGACTCCGATGCCATCAATCACCGCGATCCGGTCACCCTTCGCACGTGGCATTGTCCAGAGCGCTTCGGGCGCCGTTCCGGCAGTGATCCATAACGTGTCGCGGGCAAGCAATGCCGCAGCATTTTTACTGGTCAGTCTTTCGAAAGCGGACCGATCATAGCGGGCGACATAGACTATGTCGGTCTGCATCCCGTTCGCCAGCGCCCAGGCAGCAAGGTCTCGATATCCCGGCCATTGGTTCTGCGGAACGATCAGCCTGATAGAACGATAGCGTCGCCCTGCCTGCTTCCAGAAGGGCGACGTCAGCCTCGTCGGCCAGCTCGTGCCCTGCTTCGCGAAGGCGGTCGCGTAGGGACGCCAACCGGCACTGCCATCAACGATCTGAACAAGAGCGGCGGCGGCAAGCAATACCGTGCCCACCCGGCGCGAAGAGCCCCGCGCGATCACCCAGCAAATTGCAATCATGGTACAATAGACCAGCGGCCAAACGAACCGCCCGCTGCTGCGAAACAGATTGCCGATGCCAAGTAACGGACCGGGCCACCAGATCTCCAAGGCATAGGGACCGAGCCCAACATGAGGGGTGACGGCAAAAGCCGCGAATCCAAGCAAAACGACCAGTAGTGGGATATGCTTCCGTCCGATCCCCGGCCGGGCGCGGTGAATGAGCGGGAGCGCAGCGAGGCCCAGCAACAACACGCCGAGACCGAGAAAGGCGAATCCTTCGATCTCACCCGGTTGGGATATCAGATCGGGCAGCAGCCTGGACCAGCCCTGGGAGTCGATTGGCGAGAGCAGATTGGCTTTGAACAGTCCGAAGCCGAACTCGCCATAGTTGCTCAGGCCGGTACCATCCTGCGAGTGCTGCAACCAGAAAATACCGGAAATTCTTGCCGTCAGCACCACTGCAATCAACGCCGCAACCGCGCCGGCTGCTGCCATCACAGGAGGTTGTGCGCGCATCAGCAGAACGCGCATCAGATCGACGAGCCAGATCGCGCCGACCACTACAAGGAGATAGGGATGGGTCAGCACCGCGATCACGAGAAGCCCGGTCCAACGCAGTGCGCGCCGCGAGAGCTCAGGCGAAAGATACAACCAGAGTGCGGCCAGGATCTGCCATTGGCCGCACAGCGTCATATGGAAGATCGCCGGGGTAGCAATCCGGATCAGGAAACAGGGCGCGAACAGGAACAGCGTGGCAATCGCCAGGCGCTGCTCGGCATGCGCACTGAGACGAACGGCGATCGCCCTCGCGAACAGCGCCTGGAGCAAAAAGCAGGCAAGCAGCCACCAGCCGAAATATTGAAATGGGTTCGGCAGCCAGGGACCGAGCAGCTTGAAGGGGAGTGCAAGTAATGGGTTGGCGTCGGCCATCATCACGCTGCCCGCGATCTCCAAGCCATAAGCGGGATTAGCAGCTGGCGGCCAG
>CANJRZ010000184.1 GCA_947476735.1 Sphingomonadaceae bacterium | reverse complement strand
GTCCCGGAGAAGACCCATCCGGTGGTCTGGCACCATCGCAGCGGCCGCAAATCGCTGATCCTCGCCAATACGATCGACCATTTCGTCGGCATGGAACGCGCGGAGAGCGATGCGCTGCTCGCCCGGCTGCTCAGAATGGCCGACGAGCCGCAGTATATCTACACGCACGACTGGCAGGTCGGCGACATGCTGATCTGGGACAATACCGGGACGATGCACCGGGTGGTGCCGTTCGATAATGACTGCGGGCGCGAGCTGCACCGGACGACGCTGGTCGGCGAGGAGCCGATTGCGGCGCCGCGGAGGGTGGTGGCTTAGGGTGCGAGCGCGTTAGTCCGGACGGAATTAAAGCGACATAACATCTAAACAGCAAGGGTCCGCCGCGCTGGAGTGCACACCTAGATTGAGACAGTAAAATAAGTGCACTGTCACCGTAATTCCAGCTGAGAGAGGTTGGGCCATGACACGTCCTGTCGGACGATGTTGCCGCGCTGCGAATCACGCAAAGCGGAGGCAGACCCCGGTCCGCCGCAACGCCGCGCCGGCCAGGTGAGAGGGAGCCGGGCAATGAGCAAACCTTCGACAGCGGTGGGCCAACGCCCGCATCTCACCCTGGCCGATCCCGAGGTCCTGTCTTGTCCCTGGCCCGCCTACAAGATTCTGCGCGAAGAGGCGCCGATCTACCGCGATCCGGGCACAGGCATGTATGTCGTTACGCGCTTTGCCGATATTCGCGCCATCGCGGGGGATACGAAAACATTCATCAATAACACGCAGCAGTTGCAGGGCCGGCAGACGCCGGCGACGCCGACAATTGAAAGAATGATGAAGGAGGCGGACGTCGAGGAGGTCAATACCCTGGTGACCAACGACCCGCCCAGTCACCGGTCTTATCGCACGCTGGTTGACAAGGCGTTCAGTCCGAAGCGCGTGGCTGCCATCGAGGATCGGATTCTCGAGATTGCCCATGAGCTGATCGATGGTTTTCCGGACGGCCCCTTCGATTTCGTCCAGCACTTCGCGATCTGGCTGCCGATGCGGATGATCGCGGAGCAGCTCGGCGTACCGCCCGAAATGGGTGCGACGTTCAAGGCTTGGTCGGATGCGACGATCGAAGCGACGGATCCACGAATTTCGCCAGAGCGCCACATCGAATGCACCCGGCTGAAGATCGAGATGAATCAGTTCCTCGCCGCGCGCGGCGCTGAGCTTCGAATCGCGCCCGACGAGACCCTCATCAGCGCCATCGCCAATGCGTCTGTCGACGGCCGACCGCTCACCAAGGGCGAGTTTTGCAGCCTGCTGGTTCAGCTTCTGGTCGGTGGTAATGAAACCTCGACGAACGCACTGGCGTCCGGCCTTTATCACCTGGCTACCAAGCCGGATCTGCAGGCCGAGCTACGGGCAGAGCCCGAAAAGCTCAAAGCATTCAGCGAAGAGGTTCTGCGGCTGGAATCGCCGCTGCAGGGCTTGTTTCGCCGCGCCACCGCGCCGGTCACGCTCGGTGGTGTCGACCTTCCCGAAGGCGCGATCCTGAATTTGCGTTGGGCTGCGGGCAACCGAGACCCCGAGGCCTTTCCCGATCCGGACGAGATCGTTCTCGACCGAACGAACGCGACCCAGCACCTCACCTTCGGCTTTGGTATCCACTATTGCATCGGCAACCAGCTCGCTCGAGCGGAGCTTCGCCGTAGTTTCGGCGCGTTGCTGGCACGATCGCGCAACATACGCCTGGTGGGCGGTGAGGCCGGCGTCACGCGCCTCGTTCATTTTATGGCTCATGGTCCGACAGCGCTGGAGATCGAACTGGAGGCTGTCTGAGCCTGTGAGGTATGGGTGCATCGGCGCCAGGATGGCCGCGAATTACGGTGACAGTGCATTTAATTGACCGCCACTCCATGCCGTCCTAATCTGCGCCGATGGCCCGTCTCGCCCGCACCGTCTTTCCCGGCATCCCGCATCATGTCACCCAGCGTGGCAACGGTCGCGCGCAGACCTTCTTCCGCGACGAGGATTATGCGCTCTACCGCGACCTTCTCGGGGCCTCCTGCGCGGCGGCCGGCGTCGAGCTGTGGAGTTGGGTGCTGATGCCGAACCATGTCCATATGGTCCTCGTGCCCCGCGATGCGGACGGTTTGCGGCGCGCGCTGGCGCCGGTGCATCGGCGCTATGCCGGCCACGTCCACGCACGGCTGCATCGGACCGGGCATTTCTGGCAGGGCCGCTTCGGCTGCGTCGCGATGGACGAGCCGCACCTGGCGGCGGCACTTCGCTACATCGCGCTGAACCCGGTGCGCGCGGGGCTGGTCGAGCGGGCCGCTTCATGGCGGTGGTCGAGCGCGGCGACTTTATTGGGGCAGGAGGACGACGGGCTGACATGCGTCGATGCCGTTCGGACGCGCATTCCGGATTTCGCTGCCCTGCTCGATGAAGCCGAGGATGAGGAGCGAACGATGCGGCTGCGCAAGGCGGAGAGCATAGGGCGTCCGATCGGTGGCGAGGCGTTCATGCAGCGGATGGAGGCGATCGCGGGGCGGACGCTGGCTCCGGCGAAGCGTGGGCCCAAGCCTCGCATGGGCAGTTAAATGCACTGTCACCGAATTACCGCGACCGGCGCGGCCCGCCATGGCGTTTCGTTTTGGCTCGATTGGCAATTGCTATTACCTTCCGGACAGCGAAGCCTGTAGTCTGCCCGGAAGAGCATCGCGAGCGCGGCTACAAGCGTGATGAGCGAGGGAGAGCGGGACGTGTCTTCAGGCGACAGCCATCCGACGATTGATTTCGATCCCAGCACGCCCGAGCATGCGGCGCGGTGGCCCGAAGCGTTCAGGGATCTCCGCGAGAAGCATCCCCGCGCCTGGACGAACAATCAGGGCGGTTACTGGCTTGCGACGTGCTACAAGGATGTCCTCAGCATCGCGCAGGGCCAGGGCGTCTTCACCGCCGCCAAGATGTTCAATCCCGAGACCGGCAGGATGGAAGGCGGGATCAATATTCCGTCGATCGACAGCCCGGCCTTCATCCCGAACGAGACCGATGGCGAGGCCTGGAAGGCCTACCGCCAGCTGCTCAACCCGCGCTTCTCGCCCAAGGCCGCCGAGGCCAAGCGCCAGTTCGCCAGGGGCGTGGCGCGCACCCTGGTCGATCGGTTCATCGAATCGGGCCGTTGCGACCTGGTCGAAGACCTGACGAGTCCACTGCCGGGCGTCTTCACGATGGAACTTCTCGGGCTCGATCATGGCATGTGGCTCGAGATCGCCGATCCGATCCATCGCTATTCCTACACGCTGCAGACCGACGATGTGGCGAAGATCGGCGCCGAGATCGAGGAGGTGCGCCGCAAGCTGGGCGACGCGCTCGCGGAGCGGCGGCGCAAGCCCCGGGAAGACCTGTTGAGCTATATCGCCAATGGCGAAGTGATGGGCCGAGGGGTGACCGAGCTAGAAGCCAACCAGATGGCGCTGATGCTCGTATTCGGGGGGCTCGACACGACGACCGGCCTCACCGCCTGCGCCTTTCACTATCTCGGCCTGCACCCCGAGCAACGCCGGCACCTCATCGACCATCCCGATCAGATTCCTGTCGCAATCGAGGAGTTCGTCCGGTTCTTCGGCCCGATCCAGGCGCTGGGCCGGACGGTCACCCAGGATACCGAGATGGACGGCTGGTCGTTCAAGAAGGGCGAGCGGGTGATGATCGCCTATGCCGCAGCCAATCGCGATCCTGCCGTCTTCGATGATCCTGATACGCTGCGGATCGATCGCTTCCCCAATCGCCATATCGGCTTCGGCGGCGGCATGCACCGCTGCCTCGGCTCTTTCTTTGGCCGCCTCCTGATCCGGGCGATGCTCGACGAGGTGTTCGCGCGGCTGCCCGATTACCGGATCGATACGGACAGGGCGGCGCCCTACCCCTCGGTTGGCATCGTCAACGGCTGGATCAGCATCCCGGTCACCTTCGAACCAGGACCAAAGCTCGGCGGGGGCGTGCCGATACCCGAACATACATTGCCGGTCCACGGCGCCTGAATTGCCGGGCGCCACCGTCGGCCAGGCCGCTGACAAAAGAGGCCGGCCCAACCATGAGGAGTTCCAGGATGCCCGAATATAAGGTCGAGTGCGTGTACACGCCCGCGCATGTCGAGATCGGCGAATGCCCGACCTGGTCGGTCGAGGAACAGTGCCTCTACTGGATCGATATCGAGGGCAAGGCCTTCCACCGGTTCGATCCGGCGACGCGGACCAACCAGACCTGGGCCATGCCGACCATGCCGGGCAGTTTCGTCCTGGCGGAAGAGGGCGGCGTCGTCCTGGCGATGCAGGACGGCTTCCATCATTTCGCTCCCGAAGCGAACAGGCTCACCAAGCTCCTCGACGCGCCGTTCGACCAGGCGAGGATCCGTTTCAACGACGGCCGAACCGATCGCCAGGGCCGCTATTGGGTCGGCTCGCAGCCGCTCGCGATCATCCCGACCGGCGGCAGCGAGGGGCAGGGCACGCTCTATTGCCTGGACGGGCAGACGCTGACCATCGGCATCGCCTCGATCGATATCGCCAATGGTCTCACCTTCTCGCCCGACGGCACCAGACTCTACCGTTCGGAATGCCTCCATCGAAAGCTCTATGTCAGCGACATGGATCCAAAGACGGGCAAGCTCGGCCGCGAGCGGGTGTTCACCGACACGCCGGGTCAGGGTGTGCCCGACGGCGCCACCATGGACGCCGAAGGAGGCTATTGGGCGGCGCTGCCGCTGGGCGGCCAGGTCGTCCGCTTCACCCCCGACGGCAGGTTCGATTTCGCCATCGAGACGCCGGTGATAGCGCCCACCATGCCGGCTTTCGGCGGCCCGGACATGAGCACCCTCTACATCACCAGCGGCCGGCTCGAGCATCTGCTCGGCCAGCAATCGACCCCGCTGTCGGGATCGATCTTCGCGGTCGAGGTGCCGTTCAAGGGCATTCCCGAAACCAAGTTCAAGATGCAGAAATAAGCAAAGGAGCGGGGGAGACAGGAATGGCCAATCCATTTTCCGGCCTCAAGGTCAAATGGTCCAATTCGGCGCCGATCTCGGTCGAAGACTATCGCGCGCTCGCGCGCAAGCGCCTGCCCTATATGGTGTGGGCCTATATCGACGGCGCCGCCGACGATCTGGCGACCTTGCGCGGGAACCGGCTGGCCTTCGGGCGCTGGGCCTTCCTCCCCAGATTCCTCACCGGCAAGGAGGGCACTGGTCTTGCAACCGGTATCGGCGGCCGCAGGATCAGCCTGCCCGTCTATCTGTCGCCGACCGGGATGTGCGGCCTGACTCACTGGTCGGGCGAGATCGCGATGGCACAGGCGGCCGAGCGGGCCGGCAGCCTGTGCGTGGTCAGCGGGGCGGCGAGCTATCTCCCCGAGGAGATCCATGAGGCGACCCGGGAGAGGCATTTCTTTCAGCTCTATCCCTGGTCGAACGCGCTCGCCGGGCGGCACGATCTGACCGACCATTATATCCAGCGCGTCCAGGACGCCGGCTATCAGGGGCTGTTCGTCACCGTCGACGTGCCCACCCACGGCAATCGCGAAGCGGAACGCCGCCGCAGCCTCGGCACCCCGCCCGTGTTCACGCCCGGCCAGCTCCTCGAAGCCGCCCTGCATCCACGCTGGCTGATGGGCTATCTGCGCCATCAGCGGGTTGCTCCACGGCTGATGACCCATCGCGGCGGCCTCAAAGGCATTGCCGAGGCGGGCGAGTTCCAGCTCCGCGCGATGCGCCCCGAGCTCAACTGGGACGATATCAAACGCATGCGCGACCGCTGGAATGGGCCCTTCTACATAAAGGGGCTGCTCCACCCCGATGATGCCGAGAAGGCGATCGAGATCGGCGCGACCGGGATCGTCGTCTCGAACCATGGCGGTCGTCAGCTCGATGGCTCCGAAGCCGCGCTCGATGCGATGGTCAAGATCGCTGACCGGGTGAACGGACGCGCCGAGATATTGCTCGACGGCGGCATCCGCCGCGGCGCAGACGTGGTCAAGGCCCTGTGCCTCGGCGCAACCGCGGTCGGCATCGGGCGGCCGACGCTGTACGGCCTGGGGGCAGCCGGATCGGCCGGCGTCGAGCATATTCTCGAAATCTTCCGGCAGGAAATCGCCCGCACGCTTACCCTGCTCGGCGTTACGGACGTCAGCGAGCTCAATCGCTCGATGCTGACCAGGGTCGAACCCTATCCCTTTGGCGATTCCAACGAGGTCTGACATGGCACATGCCGCATTCGAGCGCCGCTGGGCGGAGAAGCAACCGGCCTATGGCGGCTGGCTGACCGAGAATTCGACCGCCGCGCTCGACGCCTATGCGCAGGCCGGCTTCGATTATGTCGGTATCGATTGCCAGCACGCACTGCTCGACGAGACCGAGGTGGCACGGATCATCGACCGGCTGCGCGATGCCCCCTTCGCGGTTCTGGCCCGGCCCTCGCACAATGCGGCGGCGCCGATCGGCAAGCTGCTCGATGCCGGCGCCGACGGCGTCATCATCCCGGGCGTCAACACGCGGGCCGAGGCCGAAGCCGCGATCTCCGCCTGCCGCTACCCGCCGCGCGGCACCCGCAGCCTGGGCCCGATCCGCGCCGGCCTCGGTCGGCTTCCCGAGGAGATTGAAGCGCGCGCTCTCTGTTTCCTGATGATCGAGACGAAGGAGGGCATGGCCAATCTCGACGCGATCGCCAGCGTGCCGGGGCTCGCCGGCATTTATGTCGGGCCGGCGGATCTGTCGATCGGGCTCGGGATGGACCCGGCCGGTGCCTTCGCCTCGGACCAGCTCGCCGGCATCTTTGCGCAAATCAGGGCGGCCTGCGACGTCCATGGCCTGAAACTCGGCTCGCACGCGCTCGATGTCGCTTTCTCCCGGCAGGTCGTGGACTGGGGCTGCGATTTCGTAACGATCGGCACCAGCGGACTGCTGCTCACGCAAATATGCCGTTCGCTGCTGGGAGAGCTGCGGCCCTAGAAGCTTAGCGGAGTGTGCGATGCAGCCTTTCATCATCGAGGCGCGATAGCGATCGGCCTTGATGTAAACCCACCCGCCACGATGTCCCATGCGCGGAATGGAAAGGAAGCGAGACCCCGGGTCATGCCCGGGGTGACGGGTCAGGGACCGTCTAAAGCGACGCCAGAACCCGCGCCCGCTCGGCGAAGACGCGGCGGCTGATCGCGCTGTCGACGGTGAGCCAGTCATGGCCGTGGGGGGCGCCGGGATGGACGTGCAATTCGCACGAGACGCCGGCCTCGTAGAGTCGCCGGGCATAGGCGATGCTTTCGTCGCGGAAGATGTCGAGTTCGCCGACTTCGATATAGGCAGGCGGCAGGCCGGAGAAATCGTCGAGCCGCGCCGGTGCGCGCAGGTGCGACGGCGCAGTGTCGCCGAGGACATGGCCCCAGGCCATGCGGTTTTTCTCGTAGCTCCAGCTCGCGGTCGGCGCGAGCAGCGGATCGGGGGTGACGTTGCGATCGTCGAGCATCGGGTAGATCAATATCTGCCGGGCGAGCGCCAGCCCCGCGTCGCGCGCCATGATCGCGGCCGCCGCCGCGACCCCGCCGCCGCCGCTGTCGCCCATGATCGCGATCCGATCGGGATCGACGCCGAGCCCCGCCGCCTCGTCCTTCAGCCAGCGGATCGCCGCCAGCACATCGCGCGCCAGCCCGCTATCGCGATGCTCGGGTGCGAGGCCATAGCCGACGGCGAGGAAGCTCACCCCGCTCAGCTCGACATAATGGCGGATCAGCCGCTGATAGACGGTGGTCGAGCCGGCGATCATGCCACCGCCATGGACATAGACGACCGCCGCCCCGGTCTGGCCACCTTCCTTCCACGACCAGCTCAGCGGGATCGGCGCGCCGACCGTGACGGTGCGCACCTCGAGCGTATCGGGCAGCCGCGCGAACATCGCGGTGAGGCCGGCGTTAGTGAAGGCGCGCTGGCCTTCGAGATCGTCGATCGCGGGTTGGGGCGGGCCGCTGGCCGCTGCCTGGGCCATCGCAACGAAGGCGGCGGCGATGTCGGGATCGAGCTTGAACATGGCGCTATCCTCCTACCAGGCCGTCCAGCCGCCATCGACCCTGAGATCGGCGCCGGTCATATAGGTCGAGGCGTCGCCGGCGAGGAACACGGCGGGGCCG
>CANJRZ010000183.1 GCA_947476735.1 Sphingomonadaceae bacterium | reverse complement strand
CCCGAACCGAGCTTCCTCTACGCCCTCCTCAACGCCGTCGCCGTCCTCATCATCGCCTGCCCCTGCGCCTTGGGGCTGGCGACGCCGATGTCGATCATGGTCGGCATCGGCCGGGGCGCTGGGCTCGGCGTGCTGATCAAGAATGCCGAAGCCCTGGAGCGGATGGAGAAAGTCGACACGCTGGTCGTCGACAAGACAGGCACGCTGACCGAGGGACGGCCATCGGTCACCCGCATCATTCCCGCGGCAGGCTATCAGGAGACCGAGGTGCTGCGGCTCGCCGCCGGCGTGGAGCGGGCGTCCGAACATCCGCTGGCACTGGCCGTGGTCGCCGCCGCCAAGGATAGGGGGATTGCGCTTCCCGAGGTCACCGACTTTGATTCACCGACCGGCAAGGGCGCGATCGGCACGGTGGATGGCAAGCGCATCACGCTCGGCAACGCCCGTTTCCTGTCAGAAAGCGGGATCGACGTCAGCGCACTCGAGCGGCAGGCGGACGAACTGCGCCAGGATGGTGCGACCGCCATCTTCCTCGGCATCGACGGGCAGGCGGCCGGAATTCTTGCCATTGCCGATGCGATCAAGGCGACGACAGCCGAGGCCATCGCGGCGCTTCGCAAGGAGGGCATAAGGGTTGTGATGCTGACGGGCGACAATCGCACTACGGCGCAAGCGGTTGGGCGGAAGCTCGGGATCGACGATGTCGAAGCCGAAGTGCTGCCGGATCAAAAGAGCGCAGTAGTCACGCGACTGAAGGCTGAGGGCCGTATCGTCGCCATGGCCGGCGACGGGGTCAATGACGCGCCTGCGCTCGCGGCGGCTGATGTCGGCATCGCGATGGGCTCCGGCACCGATGTCGCGATTGAAAGCGCGGGCGTGACGCTGCTGAAGGGTGACCTGAACGGCATTGTCCGTGCGCGCCGGTTGAGCGAGGCGACGATGTCCAATATCCGTCAGAACCTGTTCTTCGCTTTCATCTACAACGCCGCAGGTATCCCGATCGCAGCGGGGCTGCTCTATCCGATCTTCGGCATCCTCCTCTCCCCGATCATCGCGGCAGCGGCGATGGCATTGTCCTCGGCCAGCGTGGTCACCAACGCGCTCCGCCTTAATCGGGTGACGTTGTGAACATAGGTGGCGCGTCGGGCGCGAGCGGGGTCTCGCAGCGGATGATCCGCCACTATGAGAAGATCGGCCTCATCCCGTCGGCCGCGCGGCGGGATAGTGGCTATCGCGACTACAGCGAAGCCGACGTCCATCGGCTTCGTTTTATTGCAAATGCCCGCGATCTCGGCTTTCCGATCGAAGAAATCCGACAGCTGCTTTGTCTGTGGTCCGATCGCGATCGCGCCAGTTCGGAGGTCAAGATGTTGGCGGAATCGCGCGCCGCCGACCTTGGGCGGAAGGCGGATGCGCTCAACGCCATGCGGGAAGCGTTGCTCGACTTGGCAAAAGGCTGCCACGGCAATGAGCGACCCGAATGTCCGATACTCGCGCGTCTGGCCTCCTGAGCCGATCCTACAGGTCTGCTAACGGCCGAGAGACGCAAGTTCAGCCCTTGGTGACCGTGAACTCGATGAGAGTTGCACGCTGCAGTACCAAGATTCGTTAGCCACGCTATGTCGGCATACAGCAAGGCATCGCAAGAAGACTGCCCCAGTCTCGACAGCGTTCGATCCAGAGCGATGCGCGCTCAGTCGAGGACCACGTGCTTGGGATGCTGCCCGGCGCGTTGCGGCAGAACAATGATAAGAAGCACGATGGCAGCGGTCAGAACGGCGGACGCCAACGGCCGGCTAAATGACAACCCGCCGTGATCCAGCGGTTTGTCAAGGAAATCGCCGACTGCAGCCCCGAGGGGGCGCGTCATAATGAACGCCGCCCAGAACAGCAGCACCCGACTGGCGTTTGTCGTGTAAAATAGCAGCGCCAGTACGGCGAGCAGCCCCGCGAATATGATCGCGGCGCCGATATAGCCGAGGTTGCCGGTATCGGCCGTCCAGTCGCCGAGCGCAGTGCCCAATGTTTGCGAGAATGTAATTGTGATCCAGTAGAACAACTCAGCCCTCGGCTCGCGCACGGTATCGACCGAAATCGATCCGAGTGTCCGATACCAGACGATCAGCGAGGCCAGCACGCAGCCGAGCAGCAGTGCCGATCCTCCGGTATAGCCGATACCGAGCGAGCGGGTGGCGAAGTCCGCCATCGTCGTTCCCGCCGTCGTCGAGGCGATGATCGTCGCCCAATAGAGGAACGGGTGAAAGCGCGGCGCCGCCACTTGCCACCACACCAGGGCGACCAGCACCGTCAGGAAGATCGCGGTGCCGACCAGATAGCCGAGGTTCATCGTCATCGAGACGGTATCGCCGCCCGTTTCGCCGAGCGTGGTCGCGAGGATCTTGATGAGCCAGAAGCCCAGCGTCACAGCGGGCACCTTGCTCACTAGTTCCCGCTTCGTTGAGTCCAACACGGCGTCTTCCTTTCGTTGGGTTCCGCGCGGTTCTAGCGACACTCGACCGTGAGGTGCGCGAGTTCGTGGACGGGCGCGAGCCGGGCGCGGATCTCGTCGCCGGTGACGCCCCGCCCAGCCACGACGCTGACGATCGCAGCGTGCGCTTCGGGACCGACACGCCAGACATGAAGGTCGGTGATGCGCGCGTCGCCGGGCGTTTCGACCAGCTCGCGCACTTCCTCCTCGACATGATGATCGGTCGCATCGAGCAACACAGAGGCCGTGTCGCGCATCAGCGACCATGACCATCGCGCGATCACGACCGCGCCGACAATCCCCATCACTGGGTCCATCCAGACCCACCCGAGATAACGACCCGCCAGCAGCGCGGCGATGGCGAGGACAGAGGTGAGCGCGTCGGCGAGGACGTGAATATAAGCCGAGCGCATGTTGTTGTCGCCGCCATGCTTGTCGTGAGCATGGCCGTGGTCGTGCCCATGATGATCGTGCCCGTGATGGTGCCCGCCCGAAAGCAGGAAGGCACTGGCGATATTCACTCCCAGGCCGACCACCGCGATGATCGTCGCCTCCCCGAATGCTACCGTGATCGGCTGAAACAGACGAAGGATGGACTCGACGCCGATCCCGAGCGCTATCAGCCCCAACACCATCGCCGACGCGAACCCGGCCAGATCGCCGACCTTGCCCGTGCCGAAGCTGTAGGCCCGGTTGGAGGCATGGCGCTTGGCATAGGCATAGGCAGCCGCGGCAACCCCGAGCGCGCCCGCGTGCGTCGCCATGTGAAAGCCATCGGCGAGCAGCGCCATTGAGCCGGTCAGGTATCCGGCGACAATTTCGACCACCATCATCCCGGCGGTGAGCGCCACGACCCACAAGGTGCGGCGCGCGTTGTCGTCGTGCGCCGCACCCAGGAATACATGATCGTGCGCAACGGCTTCGATTTCGGGCAATGTCGCCATGAGGAAGTCCTATTTGGAGTAGCGGCGGATCACCGCCAGCAATTCTTTGGCGCCGGCCGCCCGCTCGGCGTCATCGAGCCCTGCGCGGGACACATGCGCTTCCAGATGCTCGGCAATGATTTCGTACATGAGGCCATTCACTGCACCACGCACCGCCGCGACCAGGTGCAGCACGTCGGAACAGGAGGAATCCGATTGTAGTGCGCGCTCGACCGCCCCGACCTGTCCCGCAATTCGGCGCACGCGCGCCACCAGATCAGCATTCGTTTCGGACAAGTGAGCCATATCATACCCCCCTACCCTATATATGCCTGCATGACAACCTTTGGTGACGGGCTCGGGCGGCGCTCGTGGAGTTCAGCGCTCGCCGAAAAGCTCGCGCTGTGCCTTTTCCAACTCTTCAGTATAGCGCCGCCGGACATAGGTTTCCGAGACGAGGCCGAGCACATGACGATCGGCCGACAACACGGCAAGTTCATCGGTGCGTGCTTCATCGAAATTCGTCATCACTGCGGCTATGTCCATATCCGGCGTCAGCGCCACGTCGTGCCCTGAGGCGAGTGTGGCGACGCTGGCGTTCGGATCGAGCCCTTCCGCATAGGCGGCCGGTACGACTACGATACCGGCATAGACATCTTGCGCGTTGGCCAAGACAACCCTGCTGGTCGATCCGAGCGGGAAGGTACGCCGAAACTCCGCGATCGACATGGAGGCGGGCGTAGGCTTGGTTTCCTTTCGCATCATCCGCCCTGCGGTGAGGGTCTTCACCCATCCCACATCGCGCGCGCTCTTGATAGTTTCGCCGCGCAGATGAAGTCGCCACGTCGAAAACGAATAGCCGAACAGCTCGCGCACGATGGTTGAGGACACCAAGGACGCAGCGATGACCGCCCCCGTCAGAGAAAAATCATGCGTCGCTTGCAGGACAAGCATTGACATCGTCATCGGCCCGCCCACGACCGCGACGGCGAACGCCGCCATCCCCACTAGCGCGGCATTGCGCGGATCAACCACGGGATGTCCGACCATCAATGTCAGACTTTCGGCGAAGAGGTGACCGATCAGCGTTCCTAGGAACAGCGACGCAAAGAACAGCCCGCCCCGAAATCCAAATCCGAGCGATACGATCGACGCGGCGCTTTTGGCGAACAGCACGATCAGGATGAAACCGAGCGAGGCGCCGAGCGCCAGATCAGCGTGAAGCGCATCGTGCCCGGCCGAGAGGGACTGTGGCGACACTATCGCGATCGGGATCAACAACAGGCCGCCTAGCACGGGGCGCGCCCATTCCGGCATCCCCGTTCGTCGCGTTCCATGCTCGACCAGCGCCACGGCGCGCATCAGTACGATCCCAAGCAGCGCACAGATAGCGCCCAACCCCGCGTAGATCAGGTAATGGTGCGTCTCGACTGAGACGCTTGAGGCAGCGTCGATCAGATAGGGTTGCTGCCCGAAAGTTTGCGCGACGAGCGCACCGGCCAGAGCTGCAGCGGCCACGGGTGCAATCGCCGACGGCGTGTAAGCCCCGATAACGATCTCGAATGCGTAGAATGCCCCCGCTAGAGGAGCGCCGAACGCGGCGGCGATAGCCGCGCCCGTCCCGGCCCCGACCAGCGTTCGTTGATCGGCACGACGCAGCTTCAACCAACCGCCGAGCACCGATGCTACGGCCCCGCCCATTTGCGCATAGGCGGCTTCCAGGCCGACCGACGCTCCAAAGCCATTCGAGAGAACCGTTTGCCCTGAAATGACAAGGCTATCCGGGAGCGACATGCGCCCGCCGTGCAGGGCATTAGCCTCGACCGCGTCCACCAGGCGGCGCTTGCGGGCACGGGTCGCGTATCCAAACGCTGTGAAGACAAGACCACCTAGCGGCAGAACGATTAGACTCGGCAGTCCGAGAGCCGCGGCGCCGCTTAATCGCGTGTTCGGGGGTAGCGCGAATAACAAGTGCTGCAGAGTGCGCGCGAGCGCGCCCAGCACCACGCTCAGCAGGCCTGCAGCCCCGCCAATGCCGATCGCCAGCACGATGAACGATGCTTCGCTGGCGCGCAGCCACCCCCGCAAGTCTCGCGCTAGCAGGCGGGCGCGCCTGCGAGTGATGATTTGCGCGACTATGATGCGACGGGGGTCGGTCATATTTGCGACACGGTGGTCGCTGAATCCAAGCGACGCATGCGGCCCGCAGATGTGGCAATCAGGTAAAATCCGCCGACGAACATCGGCAAGGTGAGCCACTGACCCATGTGGAGGCCGGTTCGCGCCGCGAAACCGACGAGCTGGGCATCAGGCTCGCGGAAAAACTCTACCGTGAACCGGGCCAGTCCATAGCCGATGAGGAACACCCCGACCAGCATACCGGGCCGACGGCGGGCATTGGTGAACCAAAACAAGCAGGCGAGCACGGCAAACAGTGCCAACCCTTCAAGTCCGGCCTCATAGAGTTGACTTGGATGCCGGGCGAGGCCGTCATGGCTTCCCGGGAATACGATCGCCCACGGCAGATCGGACGGCCTCCCCCACAGCTCACCATTCACGAAGTTGGCGAGGCGGCCGAATAGCAAGCCGATCGGCACCGTGCAGGCGACATAATCGTGGACACGCAACCAATCTAAGCCGTGCCGACGCGCGAAGAGGATCAGCGCGAGCGAGACACCGGCAGCGCCCCCGTGAAACGACATGCCGCCATCCCACAGCTTCAAGATCTGCAGGGGATGGAGGATCATCTCGGGACCGTAGAAGATCACATATCCGAGCCGCCCGCCCAGGATCACGCCGAGCGTTGCATAGAACACCAGATCGTCGGCTTGCGTGCGGATCATCGGAGCGACGGGTTGTGCGAGGAGTCGCAGCAAATACCACCAACCGATAACGATGCCCGCGATATAGGCGAGCGAATACCAGCGCAGGTCGAGCGGGCCAAGGGACACCGCAATTGGGGTAAGGCCGAGATCGGCAAACTGAATATGGTGCATCACGCCTGACTTTCGGACTTAAGCGGTATGTGGCCCTGTCCTCCTGGCGCTAACCTCTCCCCCGATTGAAGCCAAGCAAACATCGATCGGCGCATTCCCAGACGACGCGGGCCAGACGCTATTGCTGGGGAGCAGTGGCGATACTCGACAGATCGGTTGCCGTATTGATGAGCACGCCGGCATCCTTGCGTTCCGAGTAGCGATCGACGAGCTGAGCGCTGTGCGGGCGCAGCAGCACCGTGAACCGCACCAATTCCTCCATCACGTCTACGATCCGGTCGTAATAGCTGGAGGGCTTCATGCGACCGGCGTCGTCAAACTCGTTGAACGCCTTGGCGACACTCGACTGATTTGGGATCGTCACCATCCGCATCCAGCGGCCGAGAACGCGCAGCGTGTTGACGCTGTTGAATGACTGCGACCCGGCCGACACCTGCATGACCGCGAGCGTGCGCCCTTGGGTCGGGCGCATCCCGCCCATCGACAGTGGAAGGTGATCGACTTGCAGCTTCATGATCCCGGTAATCTGGCCATGACGTTCGGGGCTGCACCATACATGCCCTTCTGACCACATCGACAGTTCGCGTAGGTCGTGGACAGCCGGATGATCATCGCCGGCATGTTGATCGGGCAACGGCAGCGTGGAAGGGTCGAAAATGCGCGTCTCGCACCCGAAGAATTGCAGCAGGCGGGCCGCTTCCTCGACGCACAGCCGTGAGAATGATCGCTCGCGCAGGGAGCCGTAGAGCAGCAGGATTCGCGGCGCCGGATCACCCGCACCGAGGCCGAGTGCGGGCCGTTGGATCGCATAGCGCCGATCAAGCGCGGGCAGATTGTCGGGCTCGGGAAGGTAACGGAGCGGCATCAGAGCGCTTTCACGAAATAGCGGCCCGAGGCCGGGCATAGCGCGGTAAGGAGCAACCCTGTCATGCAATGCTGATCCTGATGGCAAGCGCGGCGAGCGTGACGAACAGCACCGGCACCGTGATCGTAACCCCGACACGGAAGTAATACCCCCATCCGATCCGAATGCCCTTCTGGCCGAGAACGTGGAGCCACAAAAGCGTCGCGAGTGAACCGATCGGCGTCAGCTTGGGGCCGAGATCGCAGCCGATCACGTTCGCGTAGATCATGGCTTCCTTGACCGCGCCCGTGGCGTGCGCGGCGTCAATCGACAACGCCCCCACCAGCACCGTCGGCATGTTGTTCATCACGGAAGACAGGACAGCCGCGATGACGCCTGTTCCCAGGGCCGCTCCCCACACGCCCCCTTGTGCGGTGCGATCGAGCAGCGCCGCCAGATGGTCAGTCAGGCCAGCATTCCGCAGGCCATAGACGACAAGGTACATGCCGAGGGAGAAGATCACGACCTGCCACGGCGCACCGCGCAGCACCTTGCCGGTCTGGATCACGCGGCCACGGCCCGCGATCACCAGCAGCAGGATCGCGCCGGCAGCGGCAACGGCGCTGACCGGCACGCCAAGCGGTTCAAGCAGGAAGAAACCAGCAAGCAGCAACGCGAGGACGATCCACCCGGCACGGAAGGTCGCGGCGTCACGGATGGCTTCACGGGGGGCGCGTAGCGCCGCCACGTCATAGGCTTGCGGAATGTCGCGCTGGAAGAATAACAGCAGCGCGCCCAGCGTGGCGGCGATCGACACCAGATCGACCGGCACCATCACGGACGCATATTCGCCGAAGCCGACCTTGAAGAAGTCGGCCGACACGATGTTGACGAGGTTCGAGACGACG
>CANJRZ010000182.1 GCA_947476735.1 Sphingomonadaceae bacterium | reverse complement strand
GGCGATCTGGGCGCTGGCTGGCGCGGGCCCGACTCTGGCCCAGTCGCGCACGGTCGATCCAAATCAGGCGGGCTCGCTCGCCGCGTCTCCCGACAGCCCGCCAGCACCTGCCCCTGCCCCGGAGCCTTCGGGCAGCGTCGATGCGGCGCGGGCGGACGCCATGGTCATGCCCGAGCAGCCCGTCGGCGAAGCCCCCGCTGCGGATGCCAGCACCGTTCAGGAGATCGGTACACCGCCCAAGGTCACGCCCAAGAGCCAGGCCAAGGCGATGGCGGCCAACAACAACACCTATGAGCCGCAGGACGTGCTGAGCGCCGCCGAAGGCGTGTTCGGCAAGGGTGCATCCGGACTTGCCGGCCTGATCGAGAAGATCTTCAGGGAACAGGGCAAGCCCAATGCCTATATCGCCGGGCGCGAAGGCGGCGCTGCGATCGGTGTCGGCCTGCGCTACGGCTCGGGTACGATGTTCCACAAGGTCGAGGGCGAAATGCCGGTCTACTGGACGGGTCCGTCGCTTGGGTTCGACCTCGGCGCCAATGGCGCCAAGAGCTTCGTGCTCGTCTATAATCTGTTCGATACTGACGATATCTACCACCGCTTCCCCGGCGTGGAGGGCACCGCCTATATCGTCGGCGGCTTCACCGCGACCTTCCTGCGTAGCGACGATGTGGTGCTGATCCCGATCCGGCTCGGCGTCGGCTGGCGGCTCGGCGTCAATGTCGGCTATATGAAGTTCACGAGGAAATCGCGGATCTTCCCCTTCTGACGCGACTTCAGGCGGGTAATCCGATCAGCGAAATCTGACGGCCATAACCGGGCTCACCGCGATGCGTCGCGCGGCGGAAGCTGAAGAAGCGGTCGGGCTGCGAATAGGTATCCTCGCCGATCGCGATCACCCGGTCGATCCCCGCTATGGCAAGGCGGTGCGCGACATAGGCTTCGATGTCGAACTGGGCATGTCCGGGGCGCTTGCCGTCGGTGAAGAAGCGCTCATTGGCGGGATCATCGGCCTCGAAACGACGTACAAAGCCCTCATCCACCTCATAGCTCGCCCGGGCGATGCACGGCCCGATCGCCGCGACGATCGATCCGCGATCGGCGCCCAACCGCTCCATTTCGGCGAGCACCGTATCGGTTACGCCGCCGATCGCCCCCTTCCAGCCGGCATGTGCGGCCCCGATCACCCCCGCCTTCGCATCGGCGAGCAGCATCGGCACGCAATCGGCGGTGAGAATGCCGAGCAGCAGCCCCGGCCGGTCGGTGACCAGCGCATCGGCATGCGGCCGTCCTTCATCGGTGAACGGCGCTATGACGGCGACGGTGTCCGGCGAATGGACCTGGTGCAGCGTCACGAGCTGGTGGCCCGCCGCCACCGCATCGACCGCGCGGCGTCGGTTCTCGTGGATCGCCTCGCGATCATCGTCCGATCCCAGCCCGACATTGAGGCCGGCATGGATGCCGCCGGAAACCCCGCCCTCGCGTCCGAGAAACCCGTGCGGAATTCCGGCCAGCGCGTCGATGCGGATCGCGGGCGCCTTCATACGGTCGGTTTCTGGGCAAAGCCCGCGGCGACGATGCCCGGGGTCTCTTCGACGATGACCTTGTCGACTCTCGATGCAGGCGAGCCGCGATGGCAGCGCGCGATCAGTTCCTCGACCCTGGCGGCCGGTCCCGCCGCCACAGCCTCGACCGATCCGTCCAGCCGATTGCGAACCCAGCCATCGAGGCCCAGCTCACTAGCCTGCTCGACCGTCCAGGCCCGGAACCAGACCGCCTGAACCTTGCCCGTGATGTGGATACGCCGCGCGATGCGGTCCTCGCTCATCCCACTTGCGCCCGGTGCAGCAGCTTCTGGTCGGCGAGCACCAGCGCCGCCATCGCCTCGACGACCGGCGCCGCGCGAATCCCCACGCAGGGATCGTGGCGGCCCTTGGTGCGGATCTCGGCGGCCTCCCCCGCGCGGTTGATCGTCTCGACCGACGTCAGGATCGACGAGGTCGGCTTCAGCGCCACCCGCAGGATCAGCGGCTGTCCGGTCGAAATCCCGCCCGCGACCCCGCCCGCATGATTGGCGAGGAAGGTCGGATTGCCGTCATTGCCGGGCCGCATCGGATCGGCATTGGTCTCGCCGGTCAGCCGCGCCGCCGCGAAGCCGTCGCCAATCTCCACTCCTTTGACCGCATTGATGCTCATCATCGCTGCGGCGAGTTCGCTGTCGAGCTTCGCATAGAGCGGAGCCCCCCACCCCGCCGGCAGCCCCTCGCCGACGCATTCGATGATCGCACCAACCGACGACCCCGCCTTGCGCGCCTCGTCGACTATCTTCTCCCAGCGCGCCGCCGCTTCGCGATCCGGGCAGAAGAACGGGTTCTCGTCGATCGCGCCGTCGTCGAAACGCGCCCGGTCGATTGCATCGCCGCCCAGCTCGACCAGATAGGCGCGAATCCGCACCTCCGGGATCACCAGCCGCGCGACCGCACCCGCAGCCACCCGCGACGCCGTCTCACGCGCCGAGCTGCGCCCGCCGCCGCGATAGTCGCGAAAGCCATATTTGCTGTCATAGGCATAATCAGCATGGCCGGGCCGATAGGACGCCGCCACCTCCGAATAATCCTTCGAACGCTGGTCGACATTCTCGATCATCAGGCTGATCGGCGTACCGGTCGTCTTCCCCTCAAACACCCCCGAGAGGATACGCACCTCGTCCGGCTCCTGCCGCTGGGTGGTGAACCGCGAGGTGCCGGGACGGCGCTTGTCGAGCCAGGGCTGAATATCGGCCTCGCTCAGGCTCAATCCCGGCGGACAGCCATCCACCACCGCCCCGATCGCAGGCCCATGGCTCTCGCCCCAGGTGGAAAAGCGGAAAACGCGGCCGAAGGAGTTGTAGCTCATACGCCCCTCTCCCCGAGGGAGGGAGATAAATCAAGCCAGCGCGATGTCCGGCGCGTCTTCGGCCTTCATGCCGATGACGTTGTAACCGCCGTCGACATAGTGAATCTCGCCGGTCACCCCGCTGGCCAGATCGGACAGCAGATAGAGCCCAGCGCCGCCGACATCCTCGATCGTGACATTTCGTTTGAGCGGCGAATTCAGCTCGTTCCATTTGAGGATATAGTTGAAATCGCCGATGCCGCGCGCCGCTAGCGTCTGGATCGGGCCGGCGGAAATGCCGTTCACCCGGATATTCTCGCGACCCAGATCGACCGCGAGATATTTGACGCTGGTCTCGAGCGCAGCCTTGGCGACCCCCATGACGTTGTAATGCGGGATCACCTTCGTGGCGCCATAATAGGTCAGCGTCAGGATCGACCCACCGTTTGGCATCAGCTCGCGCGCGCGTTTGGCGACCGCAACCAGCGAGTAGGCCGATATGTTCATCGTCATCAGGAAATTGTCGAGTGTGGTGTCGTAGAATCGTCCGCGCAGCTGGTTCTTGTCCGAGAAACCGATCGCATGAACGACAAAATCGATAGTGGGCCAACGCCCCTTAAGTGTCTCGAAGGCAGTGTCGAGCGCCGCCATGTCCGACACGTCGCAATCGATCAACAAATCGGAACCGAGTTGCTCAGCAAGGGGCTTTACGCGCTTGAGGATGGCGTCGCCCTGATAGCTGAAGGCGAGCTCGGCGCCGTGCTCATGGAGCTGCCTTGCGATCCCCCAAGCGAGACTCTTGTCATTCGCGAGCCCCATGATGAGCCCGCGTTTTCCCTTCATCAATCCCGCCACATCATCTCCATCAATCTGTCGGCGCTGCTTCCTTTACAGAAGAGTCCGGGGTCTCCGCTAGAGCCGCGTTGAGATAGGCGCCGAAAACCAGACCCAGACCGACCAGCCAGAAGAAGATCAAGGTCACAATGACACCCGCCAGGCTGCCATAGGTCCGCCCATATCCACCGAAGGCTGCCACAACCACCGGAAGCAACATTGTCACGGCCATCCACCAGCAGGCGGTAAACAGCGCTCCCGGCCATTTGGGACAGGTCGATAAACGGTATTTGGAAGGAGTCAGGCTGGCGAACAATCCGTATAGGGCAACAATAAGCATTAACAGCGGGGCAATCCGTGACAGGCTGAACAACGACTGCACATCCACGCTCAACGGGAAAAGCCGTGTCACGAACTGCTCGGCAGCCGTGAGGATCACCTGCGCGCTGAACGCCGACAGGGCGAGAATCATCGACGCGATGATGATCAGGATGGATCCGGCACGATAATGCCAGAAGGTCGCAGAGGGTTTCGTACCATAGGCACGATGCAGGATATCGCGAATGGTCTCGACGAAGCTTCCCACGGTCCACAAGCCCACCAGAGTGCCAAGCCAAAGCAGCGCGCCTTCATTGTTGGTGGTGAGAACGTCACTGATCGGCTGGGCGACGAGGTCACGGACCGATGGCGGCAAGGTCGCGAGGAAGCTGTGCACGGCCATCTGAACCTCTGGGGCCCGACCGAACAGCTGGGCCAGGGCAGCCAATACGATGAAAAAAGGGAAAAGCGTCAGCAGCGCCAGATAGGCGATGTTACCAGCGTGGATGAAGCCTTCGGCATAAACCCCGACCGCGGCACGACGGACTACCGTATAAATTCGACCGCCCGGCCGCATTTTGTTGAGATGCTTTTCAAACGGGCGCTGTCGCCGTGCCTCGGGGGATTCATCCGTCACCAAAGCACTGGCTCCTGACCCTCGGAAATTCTTGAACTCGTCAAACGCCCAGATTGGCGCGGGGATTGCGTTGCCCTTTGCCGGACCAGTTTGCCACAAAGGCCTCAAGCTCAGCATCATCCGCCGGAATATCGATGACCACGGTGACGAGTTGATCCCCGCGTGAGCCATCCTTGCGGTGGAAACCCTTGCCCTTGAGCCTCAGCGTCTTGCCCGAGCTGCTACCCTTGGGAATGCCGAGCATCACTGCACCGTCAACAGTCGGCACCTTGACCTTCCCGCCAGCGACCGCTTCGTCGAGCGACACGGGCAGATCCAGCCGGATATCGTCACCATCGCGCGTGTAAAAGCGGTGCGGTCGCACATCGACGGTTATGATCGCATCGCCGTTGCCGCCCGGCCCGGCTTCCCCTTGTCCGGCCAGTCGCATCTGGGTGCCAGTTTCGACACCGTTGGGGAGCTTGACGTCGATCGTCTTGCCGCTGGCGAGGGTGATGCGCTGGGTCTTGAGCGCCGCTGCGTCCTCAAATGGAACCGTAAGACGATAGGCGACGTCAGCTCCCTTGATTGGCATGCCGCCGCCCTGGGTTCCGAAGCCACCGAAACCGCCTCGCCGGCCGGCGCCGGGCCCCGGCCCGCGTGATCGACCGAAAATATTCTCGAAGATGTCGCCAAAATCGGCCGCATCGCCGCTGTTCTCGAAGCCCGCGCCGCCCGGCCCGGCGCCTGGACGAAAACCGCTTCCCCCGCCGCGGCCGCCAAAGCCGAAGGGTCCGCGCGGATTGCCCTGCTCATCGATTTCGCCGCGATCATATTGGGCGCGCTTGTCCGGATCCGAAAGCAGATCATAGGCGGTGGTTATCTCGCCGAAACGGTCAGCGGCATTGGGGTTATCCTGATTGCGGTCCGGATGGAGCTCCTTCGCAAGCTTACGATAGGCCTTCTTGATCTCGGCCTCGTCCGCGCCCTTCTTCACGCCCAGCTTCGAATAGAGATCTGCCATAGTCGCCGTTGTCATCCTGCCGCCGCACTCTGTTGCATTTATGCAACAGAACAAATGTGCATCATCCTGTCGTTTCGCAAGCGATTTTCGCCAGCCGCGGAAAGCCGCATGCCAAACAAAACGCGTTCTGCGGCCTAAACACCCGAACTACAAGCGAGTTGCACCTTCATGGCACCACATCCCCCGCCCCAACTGTAAACGTCTCGACCATGGCGAAGTACGCGCCTGCTCTGCGCAGGACCTCGTACTCAAAACCGCCTGTCGGGTGCCGACGACTGACCCCGTCAACTCTTCGAGAATTGAGCGATACGGTCGCGATAATCCGGGGCCAGGCCCGGATAACGATAATGCTCGTGAGCGAGCCCTTCCGCCAGCGACATGCCGTCAGTCTCGCGCATCAGCCGCTTGGTAGCCATGTTCGTATGCCGGCTGTTGGCCAATATTTCGTCAGTAAATTGGCCGAGAACAGTGCTGAGTTCCCCGGAAGCCGCAAGCAGATCAATCAGGCCCAAAGTGTGGGCCTCCGCCGCATCGACGATGCGCGCCGTGAACATCATGCGCTTGGCCGCCGATGCGCCAATCTTGCGCGGAAGGCGCTGACTGATACCCCAGGCGCCGACGAGTCCCCATTTGCCATGTGTATCGGCAAAGCGTGCTGTGGCGTCCGCAACAATGAAATCGGCAGCGAGAGCCAATTCGAGACCGCCCGTCAAACACATTCCGTGGACGGCCGCTATTGTCGGCTGAGGCAGGCGGGCGAGACGCTCGATCACCCCGGGCTTGAAGCTTGGCACGATATTGCTCGGCCCACCACTCATCGCCTTAAGATCTGCCCCTGCGCAGAAGGCCTTTCCCTCACCACGGATCACCACACAACCGATCGTCGCGTCATTCTCGATTGAAGAAAGCGCGATGTCGAGCGCTTCGAAACTCTCGGTATCGAGCGCATTGAGCTTATCGGGCCGGTTTAGGGTCAGGGTGCACAAACCATTGCTGTCAGTACGCAGGAGCCGCTCAGACATGTTCGCCATCCTTTGCAAGTGCGGCCGAAGCTGCCTGCGCCATGTCCGGAATCGCGCAAGCCGCGACATATTCACGCTGCAGCTGACGTACAAGCTCGGCGACCGGCAGCACTTCATCAATCAGGCTGATCCCCTGCCCGCCGCTCCAGACATTCTTCCAGGGAAATATGCCGGGCGGCAGGTGCGCTGTACCGCGTCCCTGCGGCTTGGGTAGATTATCGGGATCGAGCCCGTGGGCACGAATTGACTCCTTCAGCCAGTTCGCAGGCATGCCATTAACGCCATTGGTGTAGATGAGGTCGGTCACCGTACCGGACACAAGCATCGCCTTATACTGGTCGGGCGCGATCGACTCTTTCGTCGCGATGAAACGGGTTCCAAGATAAGCGAGGTCGGCACCCAGCACCTCAGCCGCCCGAATATTGGCACCGGTGGTGATCGCACCGGCTGCAATGATCGTTCCGTCGAACATCGCCCTTATCCTCGGAATTAGTGCAAGGTGGCTTACCGTCCCCGAATGGCCGCCGCCTCCCGCGCCGATCGCAACCACGCCGTCGACCCCGGCCGCAATCGCTTTCTCCGCGAAACGAAGCGAGGTCGCATCATGAAAGTGAATAAGGCCGGCATCACGAATATACCTTGCCTGATCGATCGGATTGCCCACGGCCGTGATGATGATGTCCACGCCATAGCGCCTGCTCAGCACCATGCGTTTTCGCATCGCCTCGTCATCGAGGCCCGGTTCGATGTTGAGTGCGAAGGGACCGATTGTGCGATCAGGATGAGCGTCCGCGAACCTGGCGACATCCTCAGAAACGGTCTTGAGTTGCGCCTCAAGCTCTTCCAGATCTCGGCAATGATTGGCGGTAAGGGATCCCACGATGCCCGCCTTTCGAGACTCAGCGGCTAGCGCCGGGCCCGTGCACAGGAGCATTGGTGCCACCACGGCGGGCAGGGTCAACCGTTCGCGAATCGATTGTTGTAACGACATAAACTCCCCCTAAGCCGGCCTGGCGGCCTCGAACCTGTCCTCGAACAGAATCGTATAGGCATCCGCAAGCGTCTCGCTCATCAGCATATCCTCGGTGCCCGCGCGGCGGAGTATCTCCTCGAGCACCCACTTTGGATCGTCGGTCTCGAAACTATAACAGGCGGCATAGCGATATTTGGCGCCGATCTCCTCGATCCCGCACATGAACAGCGTTCCGTTGTCATTGCCCATCTGCGGCTCCGAAAGCGAACTTCGCCGGCATGCGACGACGCCCGGCACCTTGAGCAGATCGGGGACATGGACCTTGTCGTACCAATCGTTGAACTCGGCGTCGTCGCCAGGAGTGCAATTGGTGAAGACGAACCAGCTGTAGCACCTCATCGTTCAGCCCGCCCGCTGCGGAGAACGGCATTCCTCGACGATGTAGACGCTCATCTTGGAGCGATCCATAAACTGTTCCTCGTCATGGGTGATCCGGTCGCCGATC
>CANJRZ010000181.1 GCA_947476735.1 Sphingomonadaceae bacterium | reverse complement strand
TCGACCTGTCGCAAGCTCGGCCTGTCCGAGATTCCCGGTGTGCCGGACTTCAATCGCGCGACCGCTACGCTCGGCCAGCAGCTCCTCGGTCCGCCGACCGTCGCCGGCTGGGCGGAGGGGCGCAGCTGGATCACGCCCGGCCTGCTGCTCGAACGGGGCAATTTCGCGCGCGACCTGCTGTTCCCCGACATCAACTTCATCCCGCCGGACCGGCACAATCCCCAGGATGACGTGCGGCGCGTCGCCGACAATATCCGCGCCGGACAGAACATCACCCAGGCGACCCGCCCGGCCGAGGGCGTGGTCGTCGCCGAAGCCAATATGGCGGCCGATCGCGACGAGGATTTCAACACCCGCTACGCCAGCTTTCGCGGTTGGGACATGGCGGTCCAGCGCGTCAAGCCGATACCGCGCGCCACCGCCCGTCTCGATCTGTCCGCCATGGTCCGTGCCAATGGCCTGAAGACCACCGGTCAGGCGGTGGATTATTTCCTGCAACGCTTCCTGCTCGTGCAGCCGGGCGAGCCGTCCCGCGCGCGGCTGGTCGCGTTCCTCGACGAGGATCTCGGAAGCCCGGACCTGACGGTCGCCGATAGCTATATGGAGGACTCGTTGCGGATGCTGACGCACCTGATCATGTGCCTGCCCGAATATCAGTTGAGCTAGGATGCTGGAGGACAGGCCCGTTTCCTACCGTCACCCCGGGCTTGACCCGGGGTCCCGCTTGTTTGCGCGGATTGGAGAAAGAAAGGCTGGATTCCGGGTCAGCGAAGCTGTCGCGGAGCCGGGGATGACGAAATCGATGCAGCGAACTCTGGATTCAGGTGACTAAGCCGATGACCGATCGCACACACCATCATGGCATGACCCGCCGCCAGCTCCTTCAGGCTTCCACGGTCGCCGCGGCGCCGCTGATGTTCGCGCCCGCCGCGCTCGGCCAGACCAGGGCGGCGAACGACAAACGCATTCTCGTGGTTCTGGAACTGTCGGGCGGCAATGACGGGCTGAACACCGTCATCCCCCATGGCGACGATGCCTATTACCGCCTGCGTCCGAAAATCGGCATCCGGCCGAACCGGCTGCGCCGGCTCGACGATCATTTCGGGCTCAGCGAGGGCATGGTCGGGTTCGAACGGCTCTACAAGGATGGCAAGCTGGCCCTGGTGCACGGCGCCGGTTACGCCGACCCGTCCTTTTCCCATTTCGCGTCGATGGCCTTCTGGCACACGGCGGCGCCCAACAGCGGCGAGCCATATGGCTGGTTCGGGCGTCTGGCCGACCAGATGGCCCCGTCCGCGCCCGCGAATTTCCTGGTCTACATCGCGACCACCCAATCGCTGGCGGTGCGCGCGCGCCGGCATGTGCCCGTGGTGTTCGACAATCCCGACAACTTCACCCGCGAGATGTTCTTCGACGAGGGCAAGGCGCTGGGCGCGCCGCCGGAGAGCGGCAAGGTCGCCAATGTCAGTCAGGCCTGGCTGCGCGACATCGCCCGCAGCGCCAACGCCAGTTCGGGACTGGTGCGCCAGGCCTGGTCCGATTATCGCTCGCCGGTCGATTACGGCCTCACCGATCTCGGTCTGCGGCGGGTGGCGGCGATGATCGCGGCGGGCCTGCCCGCACGCCTCTACTACACCGCCTTCGCCAACAACGCCTTCGACACCCACGTCACCCAGAACGACCTGCAGCCGCGCCTGCTCACCTATGTCGCCGATGCCGTGGCGGGCTTCATGCAGGACATGGAACGCCTCGGCCGGGCCGATGACGTGACGATGATGGCCTTCTCGGAATTCGGCCGGCGTGCGCCGGAGAACACCAGCCTGGGCACCGACCATGGCGCCGCCAATGTCATGTTCGTCGCCGGAAAAAAGGTGAAGGGCGGCCATTATGGCGCTCCGCCGAGCCTGACCAGCCTCGATCCGGGGGACAATCTGATCTTCACCACCGATTTCCGCCGGGTCTACGCCACCATGGTCCAGGGCTGGCTGGGCCAGCCCGCCAGTGAGGCGCTGCTGAACGGATCCTTCGCGCCGTTCGACATGATCGCCTGAGCGAGCGGCGATGGTCAGGCTGTGTCGTCATGCGGCTCAGGCCGGCATCGCCTGAATGACGATGCAGCCACCCCCCTACACCGCCAGCCGCGTCGTCAGCTTGACCTCCTCGAGCACCGCATAGGTCCGCGTCTCGCGCACCCCCGGCATCGCGGTCAATATATCGCCGAGGAACGCCCGGTACGCCGCCATGTCGGATACGCGCACCTTGAGCAGATAGTCGAAGCCGCCCGCCACCATATGGCATTCCATCACCTGCGGCACCGTCGCCTATCCGAAATCACTGAGCGCCAGTGCGCTGGAGCTGATTCCGGCGAGTAAAACAGCGGAATCCAGCGTCGCCCCGCCACTGCTCGAATAGAAGACATAGCTGTCGCTCCCGACCGCGAAGATAGCCACCTCGCGGGTGCCGGCATGGCCGTCGGCCAGTTGCTGGGCGGCGGTCTGCGCCGCCGCCAGCGTCGTCTGCGTTGTCCCGGTCAGCAGCGCTGCCGGGGTGAAGCCGAGTGCGAGCCGATCGGTCCCCGCCGTGAAATCGGTGATGCTGTCCGGCGCGGTTGCGAGCGACCCCTGGCCGGAGAAGGTGAATATGTCCGCCCCAGCGCCGCCGGTAAGCCGATCGCTGCCGAGATCGCCGAGCAGAAGGTCGTTCCCGTTCCCGCCCGCGATCGTGTCGTTGCCCTGGCCGCCCCGCATCGAATCATTATCGTCGCCGCCGTCGATGCTGTCGTTGCCGAGATTGCCATTGATGCTGTCGTTGCCGGCGCTTCCCACGATGCTATCGTCGCTCGCGCCGCCGTTGATGCGGTCGGATCCGCTGCCGCCGTCGAGGCTGTCATTGCCGGCATTGCCCTGGAGATAGTCCGAGCCGGCTCCGGCATCGATGGTGTCGGCGCCATCGGGGCCGCCATTGGCGGACTGGCCATAGATATGGTCATTGCCGTTGCCGCCGGTGAGACTATCGGCATTGTCGCCGCCGTTGAGGACGTCATGGCCCGCGTCGCCGGATATCTGATCGTCGCCCTGGCCGCCATCGATCGTATCGTCGCCATTGTTGGCCGAGATCAGGTCGATCCCGCTGCCGCCGATCAGCTGATCGTTGCCGACATTGCCGAACAACCGCACGACGACGTCATCATGTTGGGCGGGGGCCAGGAGAATATAGTTCACCGCCCGCGTGCCGGTCAGTCCGATCGTGTCGCCATTGGCGCCATTTGCGGTCCAGTTGCTGAGCGAGGGTATTGCGAGCTGGTAGCTCCCGGCTGCACTCGCCTGCACCACCAGGTGATCACGGCCCGCGCCGCCAACCAGGGTCATGGTGGACGGAAGGCTGTTCGCCTGGTCGTAGCTCATGATGAAGCTCAGGAAGTCACTGGCTCTCGATCCCGTTTCGAGGCGCTCGATCGAATCGAAGCGGCTGGTGGAGAGATCCAGGAAGGAGGATTGGCCGTCGCCCCGTATGATATCGTTGCCATTCCCGCCATTATAGACGTCGGCGCCGGGATTCGTGCCGACGTCGAAGATGTCGTCGCCGTCCCCGCCATTCATCGTGTCGTTGCCGTTGGCGAAGGGGGAGCCGGTGTTGGGGCCCCCGCTGATGCTGTCGTTGCCTGCGCCGCCGTTCAGCAGATCGTCGCCGAGCCGGCCTAACAGCGTGTCGTTGCCCTGTAGCCCGTTGAACACATCGTTGCCGGTCGGGTCGTTGGCATCGCCGTTGATGAAGTTGTTCTCGTCATTGCCGGTCACCGTCGCGCCGCCGATGCGCGCGACCGTCAGATCCTCGATACTGCTGAAAGCTTCGATGCTGAAGGTTGTCGAGAATATTTCGACCAGATCGGATCCCTCGCCGGGGTTCTCGATGACCTGATCGCCAGCGCTGTCGACGATATAATGATCGCTTGTGAGTCCGCCGATCATGCGATCGTCGCCGGGGCCGCCATCGAGGTAATCGAAACCGTCGCCCCCGGAGAGGGTGTCGTTTCCCAGGTCTCCGAAAAGATGATTGCTGCCCGCGCCGCCAACGATCGAGTCGGCGCCATCGCCGATAGAGTCCGCCTGGCTTCCGCCCCTGATCGAGTCGCCGCCGCCGTTGCCGATGATGGTGTCGGAG
This sequence comes from Sphingomonadaceae bacterium, assembly GCA_947476735.1. Classification (GTDB taxonomy): domain Bacteria; phylum Pseudomonadota; class Alphaproteobacteria; order Sphingomonadales; family Sphingomonadaceae; genus Rhizorhabdus. The sequence continues at coordinate 4,052 of CANJRZ010000181.1, read as the reverse complement.
CCTGCCCCGCCATAAATGATGCCGTACATGGCGCCGTCGGTGATCGAATCATTGCCGGCCAGGCCATGGACGGCATTTCCGAACAGGTTGTTGGGAACCGTGAGACTGTCGCTACCCGCGGTGCCGAGTACGAGCACCCCGTCGGGATTGGAGCTGGTCGCCGCGAAGGTGACAGGGGCCGCAGCCAGCGCCGCGCTGTCGAACGTCAGGGTCCTGCCTAGGGTCAGCGAGGTTGTGCTGCCGCTGCTGCTGACGTTGATGTCGCCCGCGTTTGTGAACTGGCTCGAGAAAGTGAGCCGGTCGGCCGAGGTGAAGGTGGCGGCCTCGCTCGCGAACATGGTCTCGAATGTGAACGTCGTCATCCTGGGTCCTCAAGCATTTTGAGGTCAGCCGAAATCATCCACCGCGATCGCGCTCGGGCTGACGCCGACCAGCAGGATCGCCGAGTCCACGGTGGCGCCGCCGCTACTCGAATAGAAGATATAGCTGTCGCTGCCGACGGCGATCGCCGCTACCTCCTGGTTGCCGGCGCGCCCGTCGAACAATGACTGGGCGAGGGTCGTCGCATCCGCCAGGTTCGCCTGAGCCGAACCGGTGAGCACGGCCGCCGGCGCGAAGCCGAGCGACAGACGATCGGTGCCATCCACATAGTCTGTGATCCGGTCGGGACTGGCGGCCGGCGAGGATTGACCGGAGAACAGGAAGCTGTCGTTGCCGGTGCCGCCCGACAACGTGTCGCTGCCGAGGTCGCCGGAGAGGGTGTCGTTCCCGATCGAACCGCCGATGCTGTCATTGCCCTGGCCGCCGCGCAGCGAGTCATTGTCGGCGTTCCCGTCGATCGTGTCGTTGCCGAGATTGCCGTTGATGGTGTCGTTGCCCGTACCGCCGAAAATCCGGTCGTCATTGGCGCCGCCGTTGATGCGATCAGGCGCGGCGCCGCCGTCGAGCGTGTCGTTGCCGGCATTGCCCTGGAGATAATCGCCGCCGTCGCCGCCGCTGATGTTGTCGGCCCCATCGGCACCGCCGTTGGCGGACTGACCGTACAGATGATCATTGCCATTGCCCCCGGACAGGGTGTCGCCACCGTCTCCGCCGGTCAGGTCGTCATGACCTTCGCCTGCATCGATACGGTCGTCGCCCGCGCCGCCCGCGATCCGGTCGTTGTCGGCGCCGCCGTTGATCGAGTCGCTGCCGTCGCCGCCGTCGAAAGTGTCGTCGCCCGCATTTCCTTCGATCGTATCGTCGCCCGCACCGCCGATCAGGGTGTCGTTGCCCTCAGCGCCATAAAGCTGGTCGGCGTCGGCGCCGCCGTTCATCGAATCGTTTCCGGCGTCGCCGAACTGTATGTCGGCGCCGTCGCCGCCATTGATCACGTCGTTGCCCGCGCCGGCGCTCATGCGGTCAGCGCCCGCGTCGCCGCTCAGTGTGTCGTTACCAGCATTGCCGACCAATATATCGATACCGTTGCCGCCGATCAGCTGGTCGTTGCCGCCATTGCCCCTCAGGATCTGCAGCTCGCTGTGTGTGGCGGAGGCCCTCAGCACATAGTCCACCGGCTGGGTGCCGGACAGGATCACCGAATCGCCACGCGACCCTGTCAGTGAGCTGGAGGAAAAGGTATCGGGAAGCTCGACGAGCCAACTGCTGAGCATCAGGCTGGGAAGCTGGTAGCTGCCCGCGGCGCTCACGGGGATGAGCAGCGTGTCATTACGCGAGCTGCCGGCGAAGGTCGTGGTGCCGGCCATGCTGGTGAGCTGATCGAGGGTGAGGGTGATTTGTACGTCCGAATTCGGATTCGGCACGATCTCGATGAACTCAACCGACTGGATCTGGCTGCTGGTGAAGTTTTCGCTGTCGTCGAGCCTTATAGAGTCGCTGCCGTTTCCGCCGTTGACGGTGGTGTTCGAGAAATTGAACGAGGTGAAGACATCGTTGCCGTCACCTCCGTTCATCACGGCTGCGCCGTGCATCGTGTCGTTGCCGGCGCCGCCATTAAGGGTGCCGCCGCCCGAAATCGAATCATTGCCCGCGCCGCCGTTGAGCACATTGTTGTCGCGGAGGTCGGCGGTGATGACATTGTCCAGACCATTCCCTGTCAGGGTCGCCCCGGCCGTCCCCCCGTAGTATAGATTCTCGATATTGGGATAATTGTTGAGGTCGATGGGCACCCTTGTGCCTATGCTGTCGATGCCCTCATCGAGGTTTTCGACAATCGTCGGTACCTGGGCGAAGATCCCATAGCTGTCATCGCCCGGCCCGCCGATCCACTGGTCGTTCCCTGGGTTGTCTGAGTGCCCTAGGATGTTGTTGAAGACATCGTTACCGGCCCCACCGATCAGAAGGTCGTCGCCCTCGCTGCCGTCAAGCTGATCATTACCCGCGCCGCCATCGAGAGTATCGTTGCCGAGATTGCCCCTCAACTCGTCGTCGCCAGCGCCGCCGTCGAGATAATCGCCGAGATTGTCCATGGCGGTGCCGATCAGGTCGTTGCCGCCATTGCCGCGGATCGTGTCCCGGCCCGTGCCGCCATAGAGCTGTTCGCCGATATCGCTGCCCTCGACAAGGTCGTTGCCGCCTAGACTGCTGACGCTGTGGTTGAAACCATCGTTGGTGAGGCGGATCGTGTCGTCGCCGACCGACCCGTAGTAGATTCGGAAATTGTTGGAGAAAGTGACCGGGTTTACGGCAAAGTCCGAGATGTCGAAGGTCAGGCTCTTCCGCACGGGGGACCCGGTATCGATCCCGGTGAAGGCGCCGAACGTGATGCGGCCCGCTGCCTCGTCGATATCGGCCTGGAGGAGATTCGACACGCTTGACTGAAAGGTCAGCAGATCGCTCGACGTGAAATTGGCGGCATCGGCGGCCGACATCGTTTCGAAGATGTAGGTCGCCATCGATCGTTCCAGCCGGCCCCCCTCTGTCGATGCAACGCTTACACCAAAGGCCGCGTCACCGCGCCTTGGAATTGATCCGGAATGGAGCAGTCAGGCTATCACACCGCCAGCCGCGTCGTCAGCTTGACCTCCTCCAACACCGCATAGGTCCGCGTCTCGCGTACCCCCGGCATCGCCGTCAGGATGTCGCCGAGGAACGCCCGGTACGCCGCCATGTCGGACACGCGCACTTTGAGCAGATAGTCGAAGCCGCCCGCCACCATATGGCATTCCATCACCTGCGGCACCCGGCGGACATGCTCGGAAAAGGCCGCGAACACGTCGTCGGTGGTGCGGTCGAGCAGCACCTCGATGAAGATCATCAGCGCCTGGTCGAGCTTCTCGGGGTCGAGCAGCGCGGTATAGCCCATGATCACCCCGCGCTCGCGCAGCCGCTTCACCCGGTCGAAGCACGCCGCCGGCGACAGCCCGCAGCGCGCGCTCAGCGCCTGGTTGGTGATTCGGCCGTCCTCCTGCAACGCGCGCAGTAGCCGGCGGTCGGTCTCGTCGATCGGAACATATTTCGGTACAGCGGTCATTGGGCGATTATCTCTTCGGTTTGGGTGCCGATAATATGAAGCACCTTCGGCTTATTTCGCAATATGATCGATATATTGTCGGCGATACGATGGTCCTGTTCACCCCTCTCCTGAAGGAGAGGGGCTAAAGACTTCGGAGTTCAAGAATGACCACCCCGCTCTCCCGTTGGGACATGATCGACACCGGCAAATATGCCGATGAGGGCGAGGTGGTGCGCGCCCTGCTCGAACGCCAGCCGCTCGGCCCCGGCGATCGCGTCGAGGTCGTCGCCGAGGCGGTCGCGCTGGTCGAGGCGGCGCGCCGCGCCACCCGGAAGCAGGGCGTCGTCGAAAGCTTCCTCCAGCAATTCTCTTTGGGCACCCGCGAGGGCCTCGCGCTGATGTGCCTCGCCGAGGCGCTGCTGCGCACCCCCGACGCCGACACCCGCGACCGGCTGATCGCCGAGAAGATCGGCTCGGCCGACTGGGGCAGCCATCTCGGCCAGTCGGACAGCCTGTTCGTCAACGCCTCGACCTGGGGGCTGATGCTCACCGGCAAGCTGATCGACGTCGACGAGGAGGCGAAGCGCGATCTTGGCGG
>CANJRZ010000180.1 GCA_947476735.1 Sphingomonadaceae bacterium | reverse complement strand
TCGAAGATGTCCGAGACGTCTTGTCGGGGCGCTGCATGCCCAGCAGAAGATCGATCAACTCAGGCTTCGTAAGCCTCTCAAGTTCCTCGCGATTCATCGATAGGATGAATCACACCACACCCGCCTTGGCAAGGGGGTGGGTAATTACGTACGACAAGCAGACCGAGCATATCGCCTACATCATCAAGCAGGCGCTCGATCGCAAGGCTGGCACGATCGAACCGAGCGAGCAGGCCCAAAGCGCCTGGGTCAAGACGATGCGCGACACCGAAGTCTCGAACAAGGCATTCCTGATGGCGTGTACGCCGGGATATTATAACAATGAGGGCGGCAAGACGATGCGCTCTCACCTCGGCGAGGTTTACGGTCCAGGCTTCGCCGCCTTCACCCAGCTCATCCGCAACTGGCGCGACGAGGGCAATCTACAGGGCATGGTCTTCGAACCCCGAAACGCAATCGTATCAGCATGACCGTCAACGCGATTGAGCGTCCTAGACGTGATCTTCTGACGTCAGTCGGACTCCGGCCTTAGTCCCAGACTGGACAGTTTCCCTGCAGCCTTTGGAATGGTGGCCACGCCAACGGAATTAAAGATTCTCGCATTCCAAGGCTGCAAGCGATCGGATTCTCACGCCGCTTCCACAGTGAGATAGGAAAAATCCTAGACAAATCGAATTGCGCGGCTAGAACATAAAAAGAACAAACCAGCCGAGTCGATCCATGGGAAAACCCGTCTTCCGCGCCTCTCCGGGGTGTGAGCTCGCGTGCGTCGCCTGCGATATCAGGTGCGCGATTCTGGCCGGCGAGGCCGACGATGCCTGGCGGGCGGTGGAAGATCTTCGCCGCCAGAGGGCGCTGCATCCCGCACCGGAACAGGCGGTGACCCTGAAGCGCGCTGAAGTGCTGCTGGCAGCCGCAGAGCGAGATTTCGCGCGAGTGCGTCCCGGCGGTTCGGCTTCACCTCTCCATCCAGCATGGTCTCGAACATCCGGGTCAACGCGTCTGCATTAGGGAGAGCGACATCGAGACGGACATATTGGACGCCCGGATCAGCCACGATCAATCGGGCGTCGGCTTCGTCGGCGGAAAGGCCGGCGAGCGCCAGCACGTCGGTCGGTTCGACGCCGAAAGGCTGGAGCGCGGCGGCGATCCTGCGGGCGACATCGAGCGGCAGCGGGCCGGTAAAGCGCTTCTCCTCATAATAGGCGTAACGCGTGTCGAGCGGGCTGCCGAGCCGGGCGGCGAAGGCGCGCATCGACAGGCCGGATCGGGCGCGCAATGCGCGCATCTGCTCATGAGGCTGGATCATCGCGTTATCAGTAAATCTTGTTCGTTTTTGCACAATATATTTGTGGAGGTATTGGGAATGGCGAGGGCGGGCAGGAAGCGCAAGGCAGGCGGGCGGACCAAAGCGGGCAGGTTGATCGCCTCGCCCAGGCCGCGCGCCGACCAGGGTACCGCCGAACTCCGTCTGCATCGTGCCAGGCGAGCCGGAGCACTTGACCCGACGACCGCCCGGCTTTGGCAAAAGGGCAGCGCGGAGGAGGCCGTCAACGCGATGAGCGGTGGCGATCATGGTCAGGCGGTCGATGCCGTCGGGCGGGCGTGGCTCGCCGGGCTGCTTGTCCATCCCGCCCGCAGCGGCGAAGCGATGCGTGATGCGGGGCGGGTGCTCTTCAAGCTCTACTGGGCGCATTATGCTGAGCTTGCACCGAGCGGCGGGCTCTATCGTGAGCTGGCCGGCAGAGGTGTGGTGCGCGCGAGTGTCGCCGGCAATATCGAGCGAGCGATCCAACTTGAGGGTGCGCTCAACCGCCGCCTCGCCATCCTCGACGACTGCGGCCGCGACGTACGCAAGGCGGTCGAGAGCCTGTGCGTCGATCATCATTTCGAGTTCGGCCCCGCCTGGCTCGACCGGCTGATCGCGGCGCGGCGGGAGAGGCGGAGCGCGAGCGAGGAGGACGGTCGGCGAATGCGGGATGCGGTGCTGGGCCTGGCGGCGCTGACATGACCCTATCGAATTCGCCGTTCAACCCCATGCACCCGGCAGTGTCGCTTCTAAGCGACGCGCTCTACCACGATTGTGTTCCCCTCGACGCCCGTCACCGTGGCAATCGTTCCCGCCGCCATGTCGGGGCCCCTGGCGGCCCAGAAGCTGTCACCATCGGTGGCGCGACCCAGACCGGCGGTGATTGGTTCGCAGATGGTGACACGCATGCCAATCATGCGGGCGGCGCGATTGTTGAGAAGGGGGTCTGCGGGGTGCTCGGCGCGGCGGTAGAGGTTGCGGCCGATGTAGATCGAGGCGACCGCTGCCACCGCGAACACTGCGAGATCGACCGCGATCGGTGGTTCGAAGATCAGTGCGACGAGGCCGGTAAGGATAGCGGCGACTGCCAGCCAGATCAGGAAGACGCCGGGCACAATGATCTGGGCGATGGCAAGGATGACGCCGCCGATCAGCCAGCCCCAGCGCGGGTCGATCAATATGGCAAACTCGCTCATGCCGGATTGTCCGGTGCCGAGGATGGCACGCTCGCGGCGGCCCGAGGCGGCGCCTTCGGTCGCGATGCCGGCGGGATAAGCGGTGCGCCATCGTCGCCCAGCGCGGCCTTGGCGAGCGCGCCGATGCCGCCCAGCGTGCCGATCAGCTGGGTCGCCTCGACCGGGAACAGGATGGTCTTGGAGTTGGGCGAGGTGGCGAATTTGGCGATCGCCTCGACATATTTCTGCGCGACGAAATAGTTGATTGCGAGCGCCTCACCACCGGCAATGGCATCGGAGACGACGCGGGTGGCGGTGGCCTCGGCTTCGGCGGCACGCTCGCGCGCCTCAGCGTCACGGAAGGCGCTTTCGCGGCGGCCCTCGGCCTGGAGAATCTGGCTCTGCTTCTGACCTTCGGCCTTCAGGATCTCCGAGGCGCGCTGGCCTTCGGATTCAAGGATCAGCGCGCGTTTCTCGCGCTCGGCTTTCATCTGGCGGCCCATCGCATTGACGATGTCGGCGGGCGGGCGGATGTCCTTGAGCTCGACGCGGGTAAGTTTGACGCCCCAGGCGACGGTGGCGTGATCGACGACGCTGAGCAGCCGCGCGTTGATCTCGTCGCGCTTCGACAGCGTTTCGTCGAGGTCCATCGAGCCCATCACGGTGCGCAGGTTGGTCGTGGTGAGCTGGAGCAGCGCCCGATAGAGATCGGAAACCTCATAGGCGGCTTTCACCGGATCAAGCACCTGGAAGAACACGACGCCGTCGACCGCGACCATCGCATTGTCCTTGGTGATGATCTCCTGGCCGGGAATATCGAGCACCTGCTCCATCATGTTGATCTTGCGGCCGACGCGATCGATGAACGGCAGGATCAGGGTGAAGCCAGGCGTTGCGGTCTTGGTGTAGCGGCCGAAGCGCTCGATCGTATATTCGAAGCCCTGCCGTACAACGAGCACCGCCGAAAAGACGAAGATCACCGCGAGCAGCGCTATGGCGGCGAAAAGGATGGCTGCGATCGTCATGGCTCGCTCTCCGATGTTTCTGGCGGATGATAGCGTTTTGGGTGGCGCATGACAGCAAAACCGGACAGGGTCCCGCTTTCTTTCGCGCGGGCCACCATGGGACGGACACCGGTGGGGCTGGAGGCGTTATCGATGCGCACTCTAGCCAGGAATCCGACATTGCGGCTGCAGATCGAAGCCAATCTCCAATATTACATGGCCGAGCCGGTCGATGTGCTGCTGTCGATCGAAGCGGCACAGCTGCCGGATCAGGTGCTTGTCAACGACCAGCTGACCGTCAGTGGCGTGGGGCCGATGCGTGCGATCGACGGTGAAGACGGGATCGGCCGGCGCACCTGGATGAACGCGAACGGGGCCTTTGCCGCACGCTATGAGGCGATGATCGATGTCGAGCGCCGGCCCCCTTCGATCGACCAGCTGCCGATTACGTCGCGTCGGGACCTGCCGGCAGAGGTGATTCCCTATCTTTGGCCAAGCCGCTATTGCGAGGCCGACCGGTTCGAGGCGTTCGTCGAGCGCGAATTTCCCGGCCAGAATCACGGCGCCAAGATCTTGGCGATGTCGCGCTGGGTTCACGATCACCTCGCCTATTGCTCGGGATCGAGCGACGCCAAGACCACCGCGGTCGACGTGTTCGTGTCGCGGCAAGGGGTATGCCGTGACTATGCGCATCTGCTGGCGAGCTTTGCGCGTGCGGCCGGCGTGCCGGCGCGGGTGGTGTCGGCCTATGCCTGGAACCTCGATCCGCCCGATTTCCACGCGGTCGTCGAGGTCTGGCTGGCCGGCGACTGGTGTCTGGTCGATCCGACCGAGCTTGCACCGCTTGACGGGCTGGTGCGGATCGCGGTTGGCCGCGATGCGACCGACATCGCCTTCATGACGGTGTTCGGCCGCGCCGATCTGGTCGGGCAGAGCGTGTCGGTGAAGGCGATCTAGCGTTCGTTGATGCTCTTCATGAAGCTGTTGATGTCGGCAGCGTCGCGCTGGACGGGCTCGGAATAATAGCGGCCCGCTTTCAGCGTGTCGGTCTCGGGATCGACTGTCCAGATCACCACTGCCATCATCTCGAGATTGGGCGCGGTGAGATGGGATTCCGCCCAGATTTCGTTGCCATCGACGACCTTGCGAAGCACCGTCATGACAAGGTCCGGATGGCTCTCGCAAAGTGAGACGATGTTATCGACTTCCTGCTTCTTGCCGATGAAACCGCGCGCCGGCTTTTGCGGCACGATCATCTCGAAGTCGGGATGAACGACATCCGCGAGCGCCTTCATGTCCTTGCGGTTAATCGCGTCGTAGAAGCGGTCGGCGGGGTCCATCATCTTGCTCCCATGGCGCGGCGTTCGTCGCTGGCGGGTCTCGGGTTGAGCCCCAGCTCGATCTCATCCCCGACGGCTTCGGCGAACAGACGATTGAAATGCTGGAGCGCGGGCTCGTTCTTGCCGATCATGAAGGTCGCGGGGGCACCCGGTGCGCGCATGCCGGTCTCGGCGAGGCCTGTGACCCAGAAATCCTCATTCTGGACGACGTCGACGCAGCCACGCTGGATTGCAAAGGCGATCTGGTCGCGCTTGTCCTGGTTCGCCGGCTCCTTGGCGAGGAAGGTAATGTGGATCGCCCGGCTGTGCGACTGGTCCTTGCCGGGCATCACCCAGAAGATCGCCATAAAGTCCGGATAGATCGAAAAGTTGATACTCGGATAGAGCCGGTACTGGACGCTGAGATGTTCCTCGGGCTTCCACTGATCCTCGGGCAGTTCGCGCATCTGGTAGATCGAGCGGGTCGCCGAGATCATCCGAACGTTGCGGCCAAAGATGTCGAAAGCCTGGCGGCGGCCGATCAGGAATTCACCAAGTGTCTTCTTGTGGAGAGTCGCGAAGTGGTAATTCTCGCAAAATGTGTCCCAGGTATATTTCCAGTTGCCCGAGCCCTGATGGTCATGAGGTTTGTCGTACATGGCGAAATTCTCAAACCCCCATTCCGCCATCTCGGGGCCGAGCCCGCCGAGGATCTCGTCGGGATCAACCGTCACGCCCGGCGTCGCGCAGCCAAAGATCATTCCGTATTTCTCGGCGACCGGGAGCGCGACGAGGCTCTTCCGGTCCCAGTCCATGTCGTCGAACCCTTCGGGCTCGGTGATGTTGGCGAGGCGGCCATCATGATCGAATGACCAGGCATGGAACGGACAGATAAAGCGTTGGGCGGATCCGCACGGCTCGAGCGCGACCTTTGCGCCGCGATGCCGACACGCGTTGAGATAGAGCCGGACCGTCCCGTCCTTGTGACGCAGCGCAAGCATCGGCGTGTCGACGAAATCGCGGGTGAAATAATCACCTGCATGGGGGATCTCTGAGCTCATGCCGATGAACATCGGCGTTCGCCCGAATATGATTTCGCGTTCGCGGCGAAAGATTTCCGGGGACGTATAGGCCGTCAGCGGTTTCTCATAACTAGTCAACGCGAGATCGGTGGCTTCGGTATCGAGCAGGTGGAGCATCCGATGCGCAAGGCCCATCATCCGTTCACGTTTCACGAGGCGGCTCTCCCCAAAAGTCGGTATGACTTCCTTTAGGACGGGGTGGCCGGACGCCCATGTCCAAAAGGCTGGAATGAAGCGAGCATATGTTCTTTTGGATGGATCATCCATCATCAGCTCCATAGGGTAGTGCGATGCAGCGACGGACTTTCCTGATCGGGCTGGGTGCTTGTGTGATGCCATATTCGGCGATCGCGAGACCAGCTTTCGGCGGCGAAGTGCTGCGCGATGGCGTGGCGAAGCTCGATGCCGAGACGGGCGGCCGGCTGGGGGTGGCAATCCGCGACCATCAAAGCGGCGCGCGCTTCGCCTGGCGCGGCGATGAGCGCTTTCCGATGTGCAGCACCTTCAAGGCGCTGCTCGGCGCGGCGATGCTCTGGCGGTCCGAGCGTGGGATCGAGCAGCTCGGCCGGCCGGTCGCGATTAAGGCCAGCGATATCCTGCCCAACTCGCCCTTTTCAGAGAAGCGGGCCGGCGGCACCGCGTCGGTCGCCGAACTGTGCGAGGCGACGATCGCGCTGAGCGACAATCTCGCTGCCAATCTGTTGCTGGATACGATGGGCGGACCAGCCGGGCTCACCCGCTTCATCCGCCGGCAGGGCGACGCGGTGACACGGCTCGATCGCTACGAGCTGGATCTCAACGAGGCGCGGCCCGGGGACCCGCGCGACACAACGACGCCCGATGCGATGGCCGGGCTGATCGAGCGGCTGGCCTTGGGCCGCGCATTGTCGCCCGCGTCGCGCGAACGATTCATCGCCTGGCTGATGGCGAGCCAGACCGGCCTGAAACGACTGCGCGGCGGCATTCCCGCCGATTGGAAGGCCGGCGACAAGACGGGCGCGGGCAACCGCAGCGACAATGATGTGGCGATCTTCTGGCCGCCCGGCCGCAAGCCGATCGTCGTCGCAAGCTACATCGCCGGCACGACGATCGAATATCCGGGATCGAACGCCATCCACGCGCGGCTGGGCGCTTTGATCGCTGTGGCGGTCCGGAGCGAGGCTGCTATACGAGCGCGATGAGCGTAATTGAATTCGATGCTTGGATCGGCAGGACGCTGTTCGTGCCCCCTATCATCAAATTCTGCCAGTTCACACGTCAGAGCCAATATGCTGTCTCGCGTTTGCTCTGGTTTTTTGCCGCCCTTGATCTCATGCGCATTGCCACTTCCCTGTCATCGCTGATCATCGCGGGCGTGTTCAGCCTTTTCATGATGCTCTCGGCTTCGCTCGCCGCCGATTTTCGCGCATTCAGCATGCGTTGGTTCCGGATGATGGTGCTGGCGATGCTGGTGATCGATGTCGTTTCCAGGCTGCCGCTGGAAAACTGGAATGGCGTCGAGGTCTGGTTGATCGTGCTGTTTGCTGAATATGCCGCAACGATCACCACGATCCCTCCGAGCGAGGATAAGAAACGCGCGGCCGATCCGAAGGCCCGCGAAGCGAACCGTTGATTGACCGCGATCTTCCGATCTGTATTATAATGATAATACAGTGGGAGGGGGTATGACGCGGACGAAATGGAGCCTGGTGGTAATCGCAGCGACGTTCATCGCGGGGCAGGGACTTGCTGCGGAGCCGCCGCCGCCCGATCGGCCGGCGCTGATCGCCGCTAACAGTCGGTCCTTCGCCTTCGCCGACGGCCGGCTGAGCGGGTCTGGAGCGGACTTCCTCGCTGCCGCCACCGCCGACAGTCAGTTCGTCCTGCTCGGGGAGGATCATTATCTCCACGATACACCGCTCTTTTCCGCTGCGCTGTACCGGATGCTGTATGAGCGCCACGGCTTCGGCCATCTCGTCGTCGAGCAGGATCGCTATGCGATGGAGGATGTACTGGCGCCCGGGCGGCGCGGCGATGCCGCAAGGATCGGCCAATGGGTCGGCCGGTATCCGGGATCGTTCGAGTTCGGATCGGATCAGGATATCGAGCTGCTCGCGCTGGCCGGCCGGTTGGGCAAGGGACCCGTCGCAATCTGCGGAATCGAGCAGGGCTTGGGTGCACCGCGTTATCTCGACGAGCTGATCGGGCTGGCGCCCAGTGCGCGCGTGAAGGCCGAACTGGTCGAATTCCGCGCGCTCGCGCAGAAGCTCGATCCCGAGCCGACCTACAGCGTTAACTTCCTGATCGCGGCAGGCATGACCGAGCGTCTCGCGAAGCTTCGCGCTGACTTCGCCGCGAAGCCCGGTTCTCGTGCCGACGAGATGCTGTTTGGCCTTCT
>CANJRZ010000179.1 GCA_947476735.1 Sphingomonadaceae bacterium | reverse complement strand
TCGGCGCTGACCAGCTCGGCGTCGACCGCCAGATAGGCCTCGCGGTCGCGGTCGGTGCGTTCGAGCCGCTCGGCGATCCACGCATTCTTGCCGATGAAAGCGTCGCGCGCGGTGGTGCCGATCAGGCCGTCGGGCGCGTGCATCAGGGTGCGGGCCGCCTCGTTGGCGGTGACGATCTTGGTGTCCTCGTCGAAGGTGATCACCGCGTTCGAGGTGCTCTTCAGGATGCTCTCGTTGTAGTTCTTCATGTAGAGCACGTCGTCGAACAGCCGGGCATTCTCCAGGCACACCGCGATCTGCGCCGAGAAGGCCTTCAGCCGTGCCTCGTCCTTGGCGGTGAAGCCCGCGGCATCGCGCTTGTTGAGAACCTGGGTCGCGCCGATGTGGCGGCCCTGTTTGTCGAAGATCGGCTGGCACAGGATCGATCGGGTGACGAAGCCGGTTTCGCGGTCGGTATCGGTGTTGAAGCGCGGATCCGCATAGGGATCGAGGATATGCTCGGGGACGCCGCTGGTGAACACCGCGCCGACGATGCCGCGATTCGACGGCAGCCTGATCTCGTGGATCAGGTCGCCCTCGGCGAACAGCGAGAACAGCTCGTCGGTCTTGCGGTCGTAGACGAACAGGCTCGACCGTTCGGCGTTCAACAGCTTGGTGGTGGCCCGCATGATCCGCGCGATGAGAATCTCGAGCTTGAGCTCACCGGCGAGATCATTGCTCATCTCGAGGATAAGCTGCTCCTCGCGCAGCGCTTCGAGCATGTGCTGGAAGCCTCGGAAGATGTCGGCATATTCGTCGGTTGAGACCACCTCGAGCTTGATCTGGTCGAGATCGCCGCGTTCGACCAGCTGCATCCCGTTGATCAGCTGGCTCGCCGAGCGCGATACCTCATACGCGGTCAGCAGGCCCATCATCACCGAGCCGAGCATGCAGATGACGATGACAACCGCGATCCAGATATAGAAGGGCATCATCATCGACATGCCAGGATCGATGTTCATCTGGAGGAACATCCGCTGAACCTTGAAGATAATCGAGGCGCCGAAGAAGATCAGCGGCAGAGTGGCGACGAAGATGCTCAGATAGAGCAGCTTGCTTTTGAGCCGGACCGAGACGAGCTGGCTCTGATATTCGGCCGGCAGCGAACGCCCCATCGCCTGCGATAGCCGGACGATCACCGGCACCAGCGTGCGGCTGACGCTGAAATATTCGAAGATCGCATGGGTCGGCGAAGCGAAGAACAGGGTCGTCGCTGAAAATGCGGCGACCTGCCATGGCTGATAGCCGGCATCGACGATGAGATTGGCCAAGGGCAGAAAAATCGCCACCAGGATCGACGTCATCGGCCCGTGGACGAAGGTGACCCGCATGAAGGTATAGAAGGGCAGGTTGAGCGCGCGGACGACCGCATTGGCGGTGACATCGGGCGGCGGCTTCTCGCCCGTGTCGAGGATGCGCAGCGCCCGGTCGATCGGCCGCATGTGGCGGACGATCAGAAGGACGTCGGACAGGTTGTAGATCGACACGATGACCGGGATCATCGCAAACAGGATGATCCACTGGCGAAGGGTGAGTTCCAGCCCGAACAGGACAAGCGTCAGGGTGATGACCACGGCGGCGGTGCAGCCGCCCTGGTAGATCCAGACAAGCTTCCAGAACAGCGAGCGCGCCGACGAAGGCGGCGCGGCCGGCGCGGCCGGCTTATCGGCCGCGATCGGCTTCAATTCGGTCATGGCGCGGGTTCGGATTCAACGGTTTTCATGGCCCGCTGCCTCCATCCGCCGCGCATCGCCCGATGCCTGCCCGCATTGCGACGTCTCCTCGCCGGTGATTTGCCGTCGCAACCGAGCATTTGTCCAGAAAAGATTCATATCCGGCCTATCGAGAGCATCGCAGATTTTCCTTACGTCCAAGTATCCAACCCCAATTCGGACAGAAAATCTGTGATCGTCGCCACAGTTTACATGAGGAAATAGAACCGCGAATACGATAGATTAAATCTATACAAAATCAGTAAATCCCCAGTTTACCAACTATCGGAGGGGAATGAATACCATGAAGGTTAGCGTAATCTAGAAACATGATCAATTAAACACAGTGCCATTGGTGTCTCGCTTCGTCGATTGTTCGAAGAGCCGACTGCTCTCCGAAAATCACGGGATAACCGGGTACGAGTATGTCGTTGCGTTGTGTTGCGTTCCATGCCCTGGCGCGGGTCGCCAGGATCGCGTTGCTGCCGCTGTTGCTGATGCTGTCCATGGCGGACGCACAGGCGATGCGGCTGGGCGGCGACGAGCAGCTGTTGGCGGCCACCTCGGATTTCGACGGGGTTGGGCGGATCGAGTGCTTGGCGCCGGGCGGGCACGCCGCGGTGATCGATGCAACCGGGTGGGTGCTGGGCGCTGCCGATACGGTGGTGACCGCGGCGCACAGCTTCTACACATCGGCAGGCGCGGTCGACCCGCGCGCCTGCGTCTTCCGGCTCTACGATGCCGACGGCACAACCCGGCAGGCCGCGCGGATCCGCTATGTCCGCTCGCCATGGAGTGATGCCAGCCGGCGCAACGACAGCGCCCAGGACATCGCCATCCTCAAGCTCGACCGGCTGATGAGGGTGGCGGCGATCCCGGCCGCCGCGACCGCCGGCCCGGGTGCGCGATCGGTGCGGCTGATCTCCTATCCCGCCGATGCCGCCGACCGGCAGGCGCGGATCAGCCGGGGCGAGGCGCGGCCCTTCCCGCTCGGGCCGTCGCGCGACGCGGCGGGCGGCATGCGGGTGAGCGATCCGTCGCGGCTGTTCGCCAGCACGATCGATTCCGCGGGCGGGTCGTCGGGGGGGATGTATTATGCCCCGGGCACGGGCGCGGCGATCGGCCTGCATGTGGGCTATGCCTGCCGGGCTTCGGGCGACGATTGCTTCAATTTTGGGCTGCGCTTCAACGACCAGATCCTCGCGATGGTCGCGGCGGTGGCGATGGACAGCAGCCCGGCGCCGGCCACCCAGCTGGCGATGGCGGCATTCTAAAAATAAAAATCCCTCCTATCCGAAGGATGGGGAGGGGGACCACCCGTAGGGTGGTGGAGGGGTAGGGGTCGCAGACCCCTCCACCGGCTGCGCCGGTCCCCCTCCCCAGCTTCGCCAGGGAGGATTGTGGTTGCGCGCTTCTCCAAGCTCGCGCACTTCTCGTTCAACCATGACGCGAGAGGGTGATGAGCCGGCCAGCAACCGAACCAGTGGATAGCTTCAGGCCGCGCAGCCGCGAGGAGCTGCTCGCCGCCGCCGCCGCGATCGTGCCGCTGATCGAAGCCCAGGCCGAGGCGAACGAGCGGGCCGGGGATCTCACCGCCGAGACCGCCGCCGCGCTCAAGGCCGAGCGGCTCTACCATATGTTCGTGCCGCCCGAGGCGGGTGGCGACGGCGCCGGTATCCTCACCGCGATCGAGCTGGTCGAGATGCTGACCCGCGCCGACGGCTCCACCGGCTGGTGCTTCATGGCGAACAGCATGCTGACCGGCGGGACCGCCGCCTGCCTGAGCGAGGCCGGGGTCGATGCGCTGTTCCGACAGCCAGCGCCGGCGATTTTGGCGGGGCAGGTCGGTCCGGTCGGCAAGGCGCGGAAGGTCGAGGGCGGGCTGATCGGGCAGGGGCGTTTCCAGTTCAACAGCGGCTCGAGCCATGCCAGCCATATCGGCTGCGGCTTCCAGCTGGTCGACGAGGGCGGGCAGCAGCTGCTGCGCGCGGACGGCCAGCCCGAATGGTGGTGTGGCTTCGTCCCGCGCGAGACGATGGTGTTCCGCGGCAATTGGGACGTGATGGGGATGACGGGGACGGGCAGCTTCGATCTCGATCTGCCCGAGACTCTCATCCCCGGGCATCTGACGATCGACATGATGGAAGCGAAACCGAAGCGCGGGCGGCCCGGCTTCGCGATCGGGCTCTATGGCAATGGCTATGCCGGCCATGGCGCGGTGGCGCTGGGGCTGATGGCGCGGGCGCTGGCCGAAGTCGCGAAGATCGCTCCGGCCAAGGCGCGGCCCGGCTATCCGGGGATGGTGGGCGACTATCCGCTCTTCCTCCATGGCTTTGTTCAGCAGGAGGCGCAGTATCGCGCCGCGCGGGCCTATGTTCATGAGGTCTATGGCGCGGCGGAGGAACAGGCCGGGCGTGATGGCGTGCTGTCGGCGGAGCTTAGTGCGCGGATGGTGCAGGCGACGGTGTTCGCTCACAATGTCGCGACCGGGGTGGTCCAGTTCTGCCATCTCTGGGCGGGAACCGGTTCGCTCCGCAATCCGAGCGCGCTGGGGCGGGCGCTGCGCGATCTGATGGCGGCGACCCAGCATTTCCTCGTCGACCAGAAGATGCTGGTGGATAGCGCGCCGCCGATACTTGCGAGCTGGCGGGGTGATGGGGGGCGAACGTGATGATCGGCATGCTCCTCATATGCGGAGCTATTGTCGGGTTGGTTGTTCGCTACGTTGTTCGTCAGAGGCGCTTAGGCTGCATCATGTTGTCAGCAGTTCCAATCGCTATGATGGTCTACGTTCACCAATGGCAATCGGTACATCCAGACAGCGTTCGATCGACCAGTGCATTGGATTTTGTCTTCGGCGCACTCTGGCCGAGTCTGGGTGCACTCGCAGGCTTATACGGGGAAAAGGTGCTGCGCTTTTGGCTCGGAAAAGAGTGATTATGATGGTGGATAGCGCGCAGCCGGCTCTTGCGAGCAGGCGGTGTGACCGGGGGCGACTGGTCTAGTCGTCGCTGCTTGCGATGAGGAGCGCGATCAGGGCGATCGTGCCGCTATAACGGAACGCCGGGGCACCGGCGGTTTCGCGCAACTCGGTGGAGCGCCAGAACTCGAACCAGCCTTCGCCGATGATCGCGAAGCCGACGAACAGCATGAAGATCGCGACGGCGCAGCCCGCGAGGGCGAGGGTCTTGGATTGGGCGAAGGCCGCTTCATCCGCCCTGCGGGCTGTCCACATCCGCCAGCTTCCCCCCGCGCACAGCAGCCCGGTGGCGATCTTCGCGAGGAGGATGAACAGCGCGCCGGCGAGGATGATGGCCGGGTTGGTGGTCGCCTGCCAGCGCTCGGGGCCGCCGGGGAAGGTCGACATCGAGGTGACGGCGGCGACGGCGCCGGTCGTGGCGTTCCAGTTGGCGAGGTTGCCGACGGCGCCGAGCAGGCCCCAGAGCGCGACGCTGGCGGCGAGCAGAATCTTCATGATGCGGAGCATGGTGATGGTCCCCCTTTCCAGTCCAATTACGTCATTCCAGCGAAGGCTGGAATCCATGTCTCTCTTCACACGCGATGGCACCTAAGAAGGTGACAGACATGGATGCCAGCCTTCGCTGGCATGACGGAGGAGGGTGAATATGATAGCCTCTCTCTATCGATCCATGGAGCGGCCATGCAATTACGCCTGTTGCGCTATTTCACCACGCTCGCCCGCGAGCAGCATTTCGCGCGGGCGGCGGAAGCCTGTGGGGTTACGCAGCCGACGCTCTCGGCGGGGATCGCCGCGCTTGAGGAGCAGTTCGGGCGGCGGCTGGTCCAGCGCGACCGGCGCTATATCGGGCTGACGACGGAGGGGCAGGCGATGCTGCCCTGGGCGCAGCAGCTGGTCGCGGTGTTCGAGGGGATGGGGCATGCGATGGAGGCGATCGCCGGGCCCTTGCGCGGCGAGCTGCGGCTCGGTGTGATCCCGGCGGCGATGCCGGTGGTCGGCCATGTCGCGCAGACTTTGCTCGACCAGCATGAAGGGCTGACCCTGTCGGTGCGTTCGCTGACGTCGCGCGAGATCGAGCATGGGCTGACCGGGTTCGAGCTCGACGCGGGGATCACCTATCTCGACCATGAACCGCCCGCGGACATGCTGACCGCGCCGCTCTATGCCGAGCATTATATCTTCCTGACCCGCGCCGACGGACCGTTCGCGGACCGCAAGAGCATCGGCTGGGCCGAGGCCGCAGCCGCCAGTCTCGGCCTGCTCCACCAGACTATGCAGAACCGCCGAATCCTCGATGCGCGGCTCGCCGAGCGGGGGCTTGCGCTCAATCCGCGCGCCACCGCGGACAGCTATGTGGCGCTGCTCGCAATGGTCCAGTCAGGCGGCTTGGCGACGATCATGCCCGACTCCTATCTTGCGCTGCTGCCGGGATTGAGCTGGGCGAAGGTGGTGCCGTTCGACGATCCGGGGCCGGCCAGCCGGATCGGTCTGATCGTGCCCAACCGCTCACCGATCGGGCCGCTCGCAGCTGCGGTGCTCGATGTCGTGCGGCATGTTTCGCTGCCGATCGATTTCACCGTTTGATAGATATGCTCTATCAAACATGGGGATAAGTGATTTGACCCGAAATGGATCGCGGATCAAAGGCGACGCATGAGCATGGGGACGCAGGAAAGCATCGAACAGCTTGTCGCACGGATGGCGGCCCGCCATCGCGGTCAGCGCGGGATGTTGCTGCCGCTGCTGCACGATCTCCAGGAAGAGCTCGGCCGGATCGACGACGCTACGGTCGCCGCAGTGGCCGAAACGCTCAATCTGAGCCGTGCCGAGGTCCATGGTGTCGTGACCTTCTACCATGATTTCCGCCGCGAGCCGGCGGGTCGCCACATCGTCAAATATTGCCGCGCCGAAAGTTGCCAGGCGCGCGGCGGGGCGGCGATCGAGGCGGCGCTGGCCGAGCGCCTGAATGTCGCGATGGGCGCGACGCGGGGCGACGGGCAGGTGACGCTCGAACCGGTCTATTGCCTTGGTCTCTGCGCGATCGGTCCGAACGCGCTGGTCGACGGCGAGCCGGTGGCGCGGATCGACGGCGCGGCTGCGATCGAACGGATCGCGGCACGGGTGGCGGCATGAAACGCGTCTATATCAGCGAGGACAGCGCCTCGGTCGCGCTTGGCGCGGATGCCCTCGCCGATGCTTTCGAGGCGGCGGGCTGCACGGTGGTGCGCACCGGCAGCCGTGGGCTGTTCTCGATCGAGCCGCTGGTTGAGGTTGAAACCGACCAGGGGCGGATCGGCTATGGCCCGGTCGGGCCCGAGGATGTCGAGGCGATCCTTGCCGGCGACGGCCAATCGCTCGGCCCGATCGAGCAATTGCCGTTCTTCGCGCGCCAGCAGCGCTTTACCTTCGCGCGCTGCGGCGTGAACGATCCGCTCGATCTCGACAGCTATGCGCGGCACGGCGGCTGGCGCGGGCTGGAAGCGGCACGGGCATTGGCGCCGCAGGCGGTGGTCGATGTGGTCAAGGCTTCGGGCCTGCGCGGGCGCGGCGGAGCGGGGTTTCCGACCGGCATCAAGTGGCAGACCGTGCTCGATGTCAGCGCCGACGAGAAATTCATCATCTGCAATGCCGACGAGGGCGACAGCGGCACCTTTGCCGACCGGATGCTGATGGAGGGCGATCCCTATACGCTGATCGAAGGCATGGCGATCGCGGCACATGCCGTCGGGGCGGCGCACGGCTATGTCTATATCCGTTCGGAGTATCCGTCCGCGATCACGGCGATGGACATGGCGATCCTGCGCTCGGCCCATCTGATCGCTCCCTTCACTCTCGAGATTCGCGTCGGCGCGGGCGCCTACGTCTGTGGCGAGGAAACCGCCTTGCTCGACTCGATCGAGGGCAAGCGCGGCCAGGTTCGTGCCAAGCCGCCGCTACCGGCGGTTTCCGGGCTGTTCGGCAAGCCGACGGTGATCAACAATGTGCTGAGCCTTGCCGCCGTTCCGTTCATCCTCGATCAGGGAGCCGAAGCCTATGCGGCGGTCGGCTATGGCCGGTCGCGGGGGACCAAGCCGGTCCAGCTTGCGGGCAATGTCAAAAATGGCGGGCTGTTCGAGATCGGCTTCGGCATCACGCTGGGCGAACTGGTCAACGAGATCGGCGGTGGCACCGCCTCGGGCCGACCGGTCCGCGCGGTACAGGTTGGCGGGCCGCTCGGCGCCTATTTCCCGCCGTCGATGTTCCACCTGCCGTTTGACTATGAGAGCTTCGCCGAGGCGGGCGGGCTGATCGGTCATGCCGGGATCACGGTATTCGACGACAGCGTCGACATGGCGAAGATGGCGCGCTTCGCGATGGAGTTCTGCGCGGTCGAAAGCTGCGGCAAATGCACGCCGTGCCGGATCGGATCGACCCGCGGCGTGGAAACGATCGACCGGATCATTGCCGGCGGGCGAGGCGGCGATGCCGTCGAGGCGCTGCCGCAGATCCGCAACGCCAGGGCGAAGGCGAAGTCGGTCGAGCAGGAGATCGCGGTGCTGCGCGATCTTTGCGACACGATGAAATATGGATCGCTGTGCGCGCTGGGCGGTTTTACGCCCTATCCGGTGCTGAGCGCGCTC
>CANJRZ010000178.1 GCA_947476735.1 Sphingomonadaceae bacterium | reverse complement strand
CGGGATCGCGGCGGGGGTTGTGACGGGATGGCTGCTCAGCCTGCTGCTGTTCTTCCTGATCGCCGGCAACGGCGCGCTCCAGCCGCATTTCGAACGCTATGCGCTATGGCTGATCGCGCCGACCTCGCTAGCGGTGGCGGTTCTCGTTCGCCGGCTCGTTCGCAGAGACAATGTCGCGATCACCGTCACCCTGGCCATCACGATCCTGCTGCTCGCCGGCTTCTGGCACCGGTATTTCGTCGTCCTCGAAACGCAGGGCAGCCTTTCGTCACGCACCTTCTGGACGGGACCGGCAGAGCCGAAGCAGGCGGCACATGACCAGCTTGCCGCGGTCGCCCGCGCTGAGGGACCGATCCGCGTGGTCGCCGAGGATTGGTGGCTCTTCTGGCCGGTCCGCTACCTTGCCGGGGGCGAGCCGATAAAAATGCGCAACGCCGAGAGCCTTCCGCCTCGTCCCGACCGGATCGCGCAGCGGGAGGAGATTTACTGGCTGGTCTACACCGGCTCGGCCCTCGATCGGCAGATCGCGGCCACCGCCGACGCCCGGCTGCGATCGGCCATCGACGCGACCGGCCATCCGCAGGCGCTCCACATCTGGTGGACTCCTGCCAAGCCGACGTCGCCACGCGCACAGGAACAACCATCGGCTCCAGCCAGGCGATAGGTTCCAACTATCGCAAACTATCGGAATTCCAATTGGTCCCGGGCATTTCGAACCATACATCGCCTCCAGGAACGAACCGGGGAATTAAGAAATGACCGAGACAATTCTGGCAGCTCTTCTGTCCATATTCCTTGTCCTGACCTATGCGATCATTCGAATCTGCGCGGGCGCAGGCGACAAGCTGGACGCGCTGCGCGAATTCAATCTGGAGCGGAAGATGATATTGCTGCCCGGCAGTGCGCAACGGCGGCACGCACGCCATTAGGAGCATAGCCCCTCTCACGGCGGGCCTTCATGGCGGGCATTGCGGACCTCGCAATTGCGAGCTACGCCATGCCGATACGAGAATATTGGTCGAAATCGGGAGCTGCGCTATCACGGCGCATGCCTACGCTCCGACAGCTCGAATATCTCGTCGCACTTGCCGACCTGCGGCATTTCGGACGCGCGGCCCAGGCGACTCATGTCTCGCAGCCGTCGCTGAGCCAGCAATTGCGGGCGCTTGAGCAAAGGCTTGGCGTCCAGCTCGTTGAACGCAATCAATCGACCGTCGAACTGACGCCGATCGGCCGCGACATTGCCGAACGGGCAAGGAAGATCATCGTCGAGGTCGAGGATATCCGTGAAGTTGCCCGGCTGGCCGAGCAGGGCAAGGCCGGCACCATTCGTTTCGGCGTTACGCCTACGCTCGGCCCCTATCTGATGTCCGATGTGATATCGGCCCTTCACCGCGAGCAGCCCGGTCTGAGAATCTACATTCGGGAAGGCATACCCGACGAACAGGCACTCGAACTGAGCCGTGGCCAGCTCGACATGCTGTTGAGCCCCCTTCCGATCGCCGACGACAATCTCACGATCGAGCCGCTGTTTCGCGAGCGCCTGTATCTTGTCGCCGCGCCCGATCATCCGCTGGCGCAAGCGCCGAAGCTCCGCAAGGCCGATCTCCGGGGCGCACAGATCCTCAGCCTGCATTCGACCCATCACCTGCACCGGCAGGTGGCTGGATTCTGCGTGGAACTCGGCATGTTGCTGCTCCGCGACTATGAAGGGACGAGCCTGGATTCGCTTCATCAGATGGCCGCCACCGGACTGGCGCTCACGATCCTGCCGGACCTGTATCTGAGATCCGAGGTTGGCGGCAGCACCGGTGTCAAAATCCTCGATGTCGAGGATTGGCAACCGACCCGCTCTATCGCGGCTGCCTGGCGGACGGGAGCTGCCTATGAAGAGATTTTCCGGAAGATCGCTGACTGCGTCAGCATAGAGGCTCGCTCGGTGATAGCCTCAAAGCGATAGGCTAAGCCTATCGTCGGACGCCCATGATCTCGATTGGGCACCAGCACGATCCATTGCTAATTCAGTTGTGCGAACCGGGCCCCTCTGGCGCGCCGGGAGCGAAGCTCCCGCCGCGCGATGTCGGATCGCATCGGAGCACCCCGTCCGTCCCTGCCCATACCCCCTGTGGACGGGGTCTCCGATCAAACTCAGGTTTGACGTAGAGGAGACTTGATTATGAGTTGGCGTAGATTTCGGCTCACCGAACTGCACCGCAGGACCGACGATCTGATTCGGAACGAACAGCGTCGCACCCTTCCAAACCCCTTCGAAATCATGCGCCTCAAGAAGCTGAGGCTTGCGATCAAGGATCGTCTGGCATCGCTCACGCGTACGCCGGAGAAGGTGTGACCATGCAACCCCGTAACGCCTATCCGCAGGCAGGCATAACCGACCGGGTCGCCACGGCGTCCTATGACGAAGGCCTGCGTCGGCACATGCTCGGCATCTACCGCAACATGGCTGCGGGCCTGCTGGTCACCGGTGCGGTCGCCTTCGGCATCGCGTCGACCCCGGCGCTGTATGAGCCGATTTTCAACACGCCCCTGAAATGGGTGGCGATGTTCGCACCGCTCGGCTTCGTGCTGCTGTTCTCGTTCAGCATCGAGCGGATGAGCGTCGCGTCGGCGCGAACAGCCTTTTTCGCCTTCGCGGGCGTGATGGGCCTGTCCATGGCGAGCATCTTCCTGGCCTTTACCGGCCAGAGCATCGCCGTCACCTTCTTCATCGCGGCGACCATGTTCCTGACGATGAGCCTGTGGGGCTATACGACCGGGCGCGACCTTTCGACATGGTCGACCTTCCTGGTCATGGGTCTGATCGGCGTGGTGATCGCGGGGCTGGTGAACATCTTCGTCGCATCGTCGGCGCTGCAGTTCATCATCAGCATCGCCGGCGTGCTGGTCTTCACCGGCCTCACCGCCTGGGACACCCAGCGCGCAAAGTCGGATTACCTGACCTATGGCGCGACGGAACAAGCGGAGAAGCTCGCCATCATGAGCGCGCTCTCGCTCTACCTGAGCCTGGTCAACCTGTTCCAGCTTCTGCTGACCTTCTTCGGCCAGCGCGAAGAAGCCTGACGCCCCGAGAGTGGCCGTCGCCGGCATCGGCGGCGGCCATTTCCTTGGAACAACCTCTGCAGCGCGCCGCTCACCAATGCCCGGCGCGCACCATTTTATTATAAGGATCCCACATGGACTTTTTGTTCGTCGACTGGCTCGGCACGCCGCTGTGGCTATGGCTGAGCTTTTTCGCGATCGTGATCGTTCTCCTGGTGCTTGATCTCGGTGTCGTGCACCGCAAGACCAGGGAGATCGGGATTCGCGAGAGCCTGATCACCTCCGGCGTCTATATCCTGCTCGGCCTCGCCTTCGGCGGATGGATATGGTGGTATATGGGTGCAACCGCCGGGATGAATTACATAACCGGGTTCGTCGTCGAGAAGAGCCTGGCGATGGACAATGTGTTCGTCATCGCCATGATCTTCACTTATTTCGCGGTCCCCAGGCTGTACCAGCACCGTGTCCTTTTCTGGGGCATTCTGGGCGTTATCGCGCTGCGTGCGGTCATGATCGGGCTCGGCGCCACGCTCGTCGAACAGTTCAGCTGGGTCCTCTACATCTTTGCGGCCTTTCTGATCCTCACCGGCGTCAAGATGTGGATATTCGCGGACCGCGAATATGACGTCTCTGCCAACCCGGCGCTGAAGTTCGTCCGCAAACATTTCCGAATCACCGACAAGCTGCACGGCGAACGCTTCTGGGTGCGCCAGCCCGAACCCGGTTCGGGCCGGACCGCCTGGTACATGACGCCGCTGATGCTCGCACTGCTGATGGTCGAAATCGTCGATGTGGTGTTCGCGGTCGATAGCGTGCCCGCCATCTTCGCGATCACGACCGATCCGTTCATCGTCTATACGTCCAACATATTCGCCATACTCGGCCTGCGGGCACTCTATTTCGCGCTCGCCGCGATGGTCGATCGTTTCCATTATCTCAAATATGCGCTGGCTCTGCTGCTGATATTCATCGGCTCGAAGATCTTCGTCGCGGATGCGCTGGGCATCGCCAAGATTCCGCCGGCGGCATCGCTGTCGATTACCTTCGGGATCCTGGCCGCGGGGATTTTCTGGTCGCTGTGGAAGACCCGGCAACCACAAGCGCAAACCTCCTGAGGCGAACCGGCCGGCGTGACCTCGTCACGTCGGCCGGACCTGCGGCGCCCGGCGACGAGGAAGCGATCGTTGAAGGTGGCGTTTCGCTGCTACCATGCTAGACGGGCGGCCTCCGAAATCCCTCGCCTCGCGGGGCCCGAAAACCGCATCGCCATGAAACCAGACAAGAAAAAATGGGTGCACGGCGAGGTCCGGCGGCAGCAGATATTCGACGAGGCGATCGATATTATCGGTCAGCGCGGCTATCGCGGTTTTACCCTTCAGGAACTGGCGCAGCGTTGCGGGCTCTCCAACGCAGGACTGCTCCATCATTTCCCGTCGAAGGATCAGCTGCTCATCGGCCTCCTCCACGAACGCGACCGGCGCGACTATGCGGCGCTGGACGAGGCAGGACTGAATTTCCGCGAAGCGGTCGACCTGCCGATTCCGTTCGACGCCCTGTTCAAGGCCCTCCGCGAGGTTGTCGTGCGTGACAGCAAGCGGCCCGAGATCGTCCGGCTTTACACGGTATTGCGGGCGGAATCGCTCGACGAAGACCATCCGGCGCGCGACTTCTTCCTTGCCAGGGCTAAGCGCGCCTTCGAAGACCTGGCGCGAATGCTCGAGTCGCACGTTCCCGACCCGCAGGCGACCGCGCGGCAACTGATCGCGCTCCATGGCGGGCTCGAGGAGCAATGGCTCCGCGAAGAGCGCGGCTTCGATCTCGTCGCCGAGTGGGAGCGCGGCGCAAGCATCCTGCTGACGAGAGTTTGAGCGTTTCTCCCCTCCCTTGCGGGGATGGGAATAGAGAAGGCAAACCAGGTCGCTACTGCCTCACGTGCACCCAGCAGCGGCTCGACACCCTGCAGCGTCACCCGATTGCAACCTGCGACCGCGCTCCACATCAAAGGGAGCGGCTCGGTGCATAGTGCCGGTGTTCTTCTACATCAGGACGTCGCCCGTCCGCCTCGAAATCGCTCTCGCGTGAAACGGAAAGCACCCCCGGGCAAGGGAACCCGAGGGTGCGTCCCACGCGGGGGAAATTGCCAGTCCATCCGCGTGTATGGGGCGCCTCCCGGGGCGGCTGAGGCCAGGGGACTGACCCCGGGAGGCTTGGGCAGGATCTGATCAGTGCGCCGCGACCGAAGTGCGGCTGTTCTCGGCGACCTGGGTGCCCGCGTTGGTCAGCGCCAGCTCGACTTGCGGCATCGCCTTGGCGAGAGCGATCCGGGCACATTTGCGCGCCTGGACTGCACCGCTCAGCGACGTGTCGCCATTGTCGGTGCAGATGCGCTTCGCGGCGCGGGAAACGCGGGTCTTGAGCGCCTGGGCTCCGTCAGTGCTGGCGAGGTTCAGGTCGGAATAGTGGACCTCGGTGGTAGGCGCCATCTCGGCGGCGAACGCCGGAAAAGAAACCGTCGCGGCGGTCGCGGCGAGGGCGGCGAGGAAAATGGTCGTGCGGTTCATGTCGTAATCTCCTGTCATTGCCCGGTGCTGGGGTGGCGACCTTCGCCCGGTAAAAGCGCATTCGCGGTGGCCTGGCATTCAACCGTCAGCCGCCGTTGAGAAACCGGATAGGCCCCCGCGAGTTGACCTGCATGCGGGCTTCGACGGACCGCGCCGATGCCTCCACAAAGGGGAAAATTGGCCGACGAACGCATGGCGGGAGTCGACGAACGACAAGAGCGAGGGTGGACGAAGTTACGCACCTATGCGGTGACAATTTGATTGTAACAAAACCGTCACATTCGTTAGGTGTGGCCGATCAAACCGGAGTTTCGAATCATTCGTCAGATTGCCGTTCTGCCCTACCGCACCAACGATGTGGGTAATATCGAGGTAATGCTGATCACCTCGCGGGACACCAAACGCTGGGTCCTTCCCAAAGGCAATCGCATCAAGGGACTGAAGAATCACGAGGCGGCCAGCCACGAAGCCTATGAAGAAGCTGGCCTCGTCGGCATCGCCTGCCCCTTTCCGATCGGCAGCTATCAATATGGGAAGGGTCGCAAGGACGGCTCCATCCGGCCAACGGTCGTCGACATTTTTCCTTTCTCGGTCACTGCTCAGCTTGATGACTGGCCCGAGAAGGACGAACGCGAGGTGCGCTGGTTCGCCCCATCCGATGCCGCCAACCTGGTCGACGAAACTGACCTGAAGGAAATTCTGAGTACTTTCACCCCGCCGGTCTGGAGTCCGGGCCTGACCGAACGCCTGGTAACGGCAACCCGCCGACATTCAGCAGAAAGGTTCACCATCGTGCGCTGGTTTCAGGCATTGCTGCCCAAGCAAGGCAGTTTCTTCGAACAGTTCGAGGCGCATGCCGCGCTCAATGTCGCCGCCGCCGACGCCCTTGCCCAGCTGCTGCAGGGCGGCCCGGACATGGCGACGCACAGTCAAGCAATCTTCGATCGCGAGGATGAGGCCGACGGCATCATTCGCGACGTGCTCGTCGACGTGCGCAAGACGCTGATCACGCCGTTCGACCGGACCGCGATCACCAGCCTGATCGGTTCGATGGACGATGCGATCGACCAGATGAACCAGACCGCAAAGGCAATCACGCTCTATGAACTCAGGGAGTTCGAACCGCAGATGCGGGATATGGCCGGACTTATCGTGGAAGCAGCGCGGATAACCGCCGACGCCATGCCGCTGCTGCGCGATGTCGGCCGCAATGCGGCCCGCCTCCACAGCCTGACCGAGCGGATCGTCAAGCTCGAAGGCCATGCCGACGAGATTCACGACAGCGGGCTGAAGGCCTTGTTCAAAGCCAAGAGCGACAAATCGCCGATGGCGTTCATCATCGGGCGCGAGATCTACAGCCACCTCGAGAAAATCACTGATCGTTTCGAGGACGTCGCGAACGAGATCCAGGGCCTCGTGCTCGATCACGCCTGACGATGGAACCCACCCTCACATTTCCGCTGCTCGTCGCTTTGATTGCAATTGCGCTCGCCTTTGATTTCCTGAACGGCCTGCACGACGCCGCCAATTCGATAGCAACCGTCGTCTCGACCCGTGTGCTTAAACCGCATCAGGCGGTGGCCATGGCCGCCTTCTTCAATTTCGTAGCGATCTTCGTTTTTGGCACGGCCGTTGCCCATACGGTCGGCAAAGGGATCATCGATCCCGAGATTGTCGATCCCCAGGTGATTTTCGGGGCGCTCATGGGCGCGATCAGCTGGAACCTGCTCACCTGGATGCTCGGCATTCCATCATCGTCGAGCCACGCCTTGTTCGGCGGACTGATCGGCGCGGGGACCGCGAAAGTGGGACTGGATGCGATCGTCTGGACCGGCGTATTCAAAACGAGCAGCTTCATCATCATCTCGCCTGCGCTCGGCATGATGCTCGCTCTGCTGCTGGTACTGATCACCAGCTGGGCGTTCGTCCGAACATCGCCGAATCTTGCCGACCGGCGGTTTCGCCGACTGCAGCTCGTTTCCGCCTCACTCTATTCGCTGGGCCATGGCGGTAACGACGCACAGAAGACGATGGGGATCATTACCGTACTGCTCTATTCGCAGGGGATGCTTGGCAAGACCTTCGAGGTGCCGGTCTGGGTGATGATCAGCTGCTACGCTGCGATGGGCCTTGGTACGTTGATGGGTGGATGGCGGATCATCCATACGATGGGATCGAAGATCACTCGTCTGACCCCTGCGCAGGGATTTTGCGCCGAAACCGGCGGCGCGATTGCCCTCTATACCGCAAACCTGCTCGGCATTCCGGTATCGACCACCCACACTATCACCGGCGCGATCGTCGGCGTGGGCGCATCACGGCGGCTTTCGGCGGTGCGCTGGTCCATCGCGGGAAGAATCGTCATTGCCTGGGTGATCACCCTTCCGGCGGCGGCGGCCATAGGCGCTTCTTTCTATTGGCTGGCAGGGCTCGTCGGCTGAACGCCCGCTCGCACTTCCCGAACCCTCTCCGTTTCTTGCCCCTCTCCCACAGGCGACCAAGAATGGCATTCGCGCGATAACAGGTTCGAGGGCGTCGTGCGCGACTTTGGCCGAAGCTTTGCGCCTGCGTACATGTGAGATCATCCCCGGGGGAACTTGTAAGCGGACCAATATCCACCGGGCACCGATCGAAAATCCGGTGGCCCGCTCAAGCAATACATGAAGTACTTTTGATTGTTAGCGACCCTCCCCATTCGTCATGCCAGTTCTGGCCGAAGTACCGAATAGGCATGATCGGGCCGCGCTGACGAATTCAACCGGAGAAATCTGACATGGCACTGACTCATGACCAAATCCGCG
>CANJRZ010000177.1 GCA_947476735.1 Sphingomonadaceae bacterium | reverse complement strand
CTTCACCGAATGCTGCGACAGCCTCGACAGTCTGTTCTTCTGGCTGCGGCGGATGGTCGAGACAAAATTGCTGCCGCCGGATCTGGCGTGACAAAGCGGGATTGAGGAGAGAATGATGGCCGACGGCGACTATCTGAAAGGCAAGATCGCGATCGTCACGGGCGCCAGCCGCGGCATCGGTGCGGCGATTGCCGAGCGGATCGCTTGCGCAGGCGCCGAGGTGATCTGCGCGGCGCGCACGGTCGACGGCGATCCCGAACAGGGTACCGCCAACGCGACCGTTGAACGCATCCGCTCTCGGGGTGGCAAGGCGCATGCGATGATGGTCGACATGACCGCGGCCGCGAGCCGCGAGGCGCTGATCCGGGATGTGATCGCGAAGTTCGGGCGGATCGACATCCTGGTGAACAACGCCGGTACCGCCATCTACAAGCCGACCGAGGAGATGCCGCTGTCCGACGTCGAGGCGCAGACCCAGCTCTATTTCGTGGGGCCCTGGCATCTTTGTAACCTGGTTGTTCCCCAGATGAAGAAGCAGGGCGAGGGCCGCATCCTCCAGATCGGGTCCTGCGTGATCTTCCCGCCTACCGAGCCGTTCGGCCCCTATATGGCAGGGCGCGGCAACGAGATGCTCTATGGCGGCCTGAAGGCCGGCATCCACCGCTTCGCGCTCGGCCTTGCGGCCGAGATGCACGATCAGAATATCGCGGTGAATATACTCGGCCCGGTCGGTGCCGTGTTGACTCCCGGGCTGATGGCGCTCGATCTCGGCCTGACCCCGGACATGGAGATTTGCGAGCCGGTCGAGGACATGGCCGAGGCGGCGCTCGATATGCTCGACAAGCCGACCAGCTACACCAGCCAGTTCGAGCTTTCCTACCAGTATCTGGACAAGATCGGACGTTCGTCGATGACCCTCGACGGCAAGGATGTCGTCCGCGCCCGGGAGTCGGTCCATGTCTGAGAAGGTCTTCATCTTCGACGAGATCGTCGTGCCGACGTCACAGGCCGCCAGGCTCCGCGACGCCTATATCGCGGACTATGCCCCGACCGCGAAGGCACGCGGCATGAGCCTTGATGGTGCCTGGCGCTCGCCGCCAGTCGAACTCGCGGACCGGACAGTGACGCTGCATTTCCTGTGGTCGGTGCCCAATGTCGGCGGCTGGTGGGGGATGCGGCTCGGCGCCGCGCGCGCCGATCCCACGCAGGATGTGCCGCTCGACGGCGACGAGGAAAAGATGCGCTGGTGGGCCTGGGTCGACGACATCGCGGTCAGCCGCAAGCGGACCTTCATGCTCGATATCGAGGAGGCGGCGCATGTTTAATCTGCTCCATGTCGTCAACCTTAGCGATGCGGCCGGCGATGCCGATGCGATCGCCGCCCGGCTGGCGGAGATCGGCATGACCTTGCCGGGCGTTGTCACCAACGCCGCGGGGAAGACGTTGCCGCGGTCGCTCAACGGCGAGCATCTGATGTGGCGGATCAGTTTCGCGACCGAGGTTGATCATTGGGCGGCGTTGTCTTCGGCGACCTGGCGGAGTGAGATCGATCCGCTGCTCGATCCTGCCAGCGGTGTGAGCTTCGACCGAGTTTCCTATCGGCCGAGCCTGTCCGATGCGTCGGCGGGTCGTCAGAAGGAAGGCATCTGGCGCTGTCTCACCTTGTCGGTGGATGCCGGAACTTCGGCCGCCGAGATCATCCAGTTCGAAAAGGACACAGCGTTGATGCCGGCGCATGTCCCGGCGATCCGCAACTGGGCGTTGTGCAAGGTCGTCGCCTCGACCGGCCGCCGCAACTGGACCCATGTCTGGGAGCAGGAGTTCGACGATGTCGCCGGTCTCGAGGGCCCCTATATGCTTGATCCGATCCATTGGGGCCTCGTCGACGGCTGGTTCGATCCCGAATGCCCGCAGCGGATCGTCGATCCCTTCCTGATCCACGCCGCTTTCGCGATCAAACAGGCGGTGATCGCATGAGCGAGCTTCGCTTCGACGGACGCGTCGCGATCGTCACCGGCGCCGGTGGCAATCCGAGCATGGGCCGCGCACATGCCTTGCTCCTCGCCAGCCGCGGCGCAAAGGTCGTCGTCAACGATATCGGCAAGGTGAAGGAAGTTCCCGGCTATGCCGGCAGCGCCTCGGCCGACGCGGTGGTCGCAGAGATCAGGGCGGCCGGCGGCAAAGCGGTTGCCGACACCAACGATATCTCGAGCGAGGCCGGCGCCAATGCGCTGATCCGGACCGCGATCGATGCGTTTGGCGGGGTCGATATCCTCGTCAACAATGCCGCCATCTGCATGCTGGTGCCGCTCGATGAGATGACGTCGCGTGACTATCAGCGGCACATCGATGTCAACCTGATGGGCGCGGTGTGGACGAGCCGGGCGGCCTGGCCGCACATGAAGGCGAAGGGCTATGGCCGCATCGTCAACATCGGCTCGGGCGGCTTCGCCGGCACCGCCTATCTGAGCGCCTATGGGGCGAGCAAGGGCGGGTTGTTCTCGCTCACCCGCACGCTCGCGGCCGAGGGCAAGGACCTCGGGATCAAGGCCAACACTGTCCACCCGCATGCCTTCACCCGCATGCTCGAAGCGCAGCATCATGAAAGCTCGTCGCTGTTCAAGGAAGCGACAGCGAACCAGCAGCCCGAACTGGTCTCGCCGCTGGTGGCCTTCCTCGCTCATCAGGATTGCCCGGTGAACGGAGAAACGATCAACTCCGGTAGCGGGCGGGTCTGGCGTACCTACATATCGGAAACGCCGGGCTTCACCGATCGCTCGCACACCGCCGAGACCATCGCCGAACGCTGGGACGAGGTGATGAACACCGACGGATCGAGGATTGCAGGCATTAATGGTTTCGACGCGGTGGCGGGCTGGGATTTGAAGCCGTACAAGCCCGCGCAGGGATGATTATGGAACTGCCCGATTTCGTTCACGGCCCGGTCGACCGGTTGACCCTTGCGCTCTACGCCAGTGCCTCGAACGATCACACGTTGATTCATCTCGATCCCGACGCGGCGCGGAGCGTCGGCCTGCCCGACGTCATTGGCCATGGCATGTTGTCGATGGCGATCATGGGCCGCGCGCTCAAGCACTGGTTCGGGCTGCGTGAAGCGAAGGCACTCAGCGTACGCTTCTCGGCGCCGGTCTTGCTCGGGGACATGATCCGCTGCGTCGGCAAGGTAGCGGATCGGCGTCAGGACGGAGATGCGACCGAATATGCGCTCGAACTCACCGGCTTTGCCAATGACCGCAAGATATTGACTGGCACCGCCACCGTTCGGATTCCCGCGTGATGGGCGGCCGCGCATCCTATGCATGCGTCGACGGGGTCGCGACAATCACACTTGAAGACACAGCCGCGCGCAATGCGATCGACCTCGGCATGGCAGGGCAGCTGGCCGAAGGGATCGCGCGTGCAGGTCGTGAAGCGCGGGTGCTCGTAATCCGGGGTGCCGGGGACTTTTTCTGCAGCGGCGCAAATGTGCTGACGGTGATGCCGAGCGGCAGCCACGATGCACCCGATCCGGGCGCCTTCATGGCCGAGCATTTCGATCCGATCGTCAGCGGTATCCGCGATCTGCCCATTCCCGTGGTAACCCTGCTCAACGGTCCGGCTGTCGGAATCGGGGCGAGCATCGCGCTGATGGGCGACATCATCCTCGCGGTCGACACCGCCTTCATCCGCCTGGCCTTCCGCGGCATCGGCCTGGCCGCCGACGGCGGCGCGACCTACATCCTGCCGCGCATGCTGTCGCGGGTGCGGGCGATGGAACTGCTCGTGCTCGGTCGCAAACTCGAGGCAAGCAAGGCGCTCGACTGGGGTCTGATCAACGAAGTATGGAGCGCGGACGAGCTCGAATCCGGCCTCGCCGCGATTCTCGACGATATCACTACCGGCCCGGCCTCGCTCGGCATTGTTCGACGCGGCGTCTGGGATGGGCTCGACAAGGATTGGGATGCCCAGCTTGCCGCCGAGGCGCAGATGCAGGGCGAGGCGGTCCGCACCGAGGACTTTGCGGAAGGTGTCCGTGCCTTCCGTGAAAAACGATCGCCGAAGTTCAAGGGCCGCTAGTGCCAGCATAGGATGGGAGTAGGTATGGAGCGGGACAGAAAATTCGGGCGGTACGGGCTGATTTTCGCGGCATTGTACAGTATTTCGGGCCTATCCGTAGCCGCCGATCCCGACGATGCGCGATCTGGAGAAGAGCTTTCCAGCCCTGCGCAGACGGGTGTGTGGGCGCCTGCAGTGCCGGTCGGTTCCGATATCGGGCCGGTCACCGCAGACGCGCTGGCCAACAGCGGGTCCGCGAAGAATGAATGGCTCCAATATGGCGGCGGCTATCGCAACTACCGGCATAGCCCGGTCACCGCGCTGACTCCGGAGAGCGTGAAGCGCCTCCATGTCGCATGGAGCGCGCCGACCGGAACGCTCGGCCAGTTTGAGGCGTCGCCGGTCGTCTACGGCGGCGTGATGTATGTGTCGACTTCCTACAATCGCCTGTTCGCCCTTGATGCCCGCACCGGCAAATTCCTCTGGCGCCACGACGTCTCGCTGCCGGCTGATCTGCGGATTTGCTGCGGACCGCCCAATCGTGGTGTCGCGATCGGAGGCGACCTGCTGGTGATGGCGACGCTTGATGCGCGCCTGATCGCATTTGATCGCAAGACGGGCGCGGTCGTGTGGAACAGCGTCATCGCCGATTACAAGGATGGCTATTCGGCGACCTCTGCGCCGCTGATCGTCGGCGACCTCGTCTATACAGGCCTGGCGGGCGGCGAGTTCGGCGCCCCGGGCTTCGTCGATGCCTATGAATTGAGCAGCGGCAAGCGTGTCTGGCGCCGTCACACCGTCCCGCAGAGCGCGGACGATCCGGCTGCGAAGACGTGGGCCGGAGACAGCTGGAAATCGGGTGGGTCGCCGGCCTGGACGACCGGCGCCTATGATGCCGAGACCGACACCCTGTTCTGGACGGTTGGAAATCCGTCGCCAGACTGGAACGGCGATGCGCGCGCCGGCGACAATCTCTATTCGAACTCGGTACTGGCGCTCGATCCCAAGACGGGTGCGATGAAATGGCACTTCCAGTTCACTCCCCACGATGTGTGGGATTATGACGGCAACACCCAGCTTTTCCTTGTCGACACCATCGTCAAGGGGAAGACGGTCAAGGCGCTCGCCCAGCCAAATCGCAACGGATTTTTCTATCTGCTCGATCGGAGCAACGGCAAATTTCTGAGTGCGACTCAATATGTCGAGCAGCTGACCTGGGCGAAAGGTGTCGACAAAAAGGGCCGCCCGATCGTCAATCCCGAGGCACTGCCGCAGGAGAATCCGACTGCGCGGGTTTGTCCGTCGAACCTTGGGGGCATGAACGGCTCGTGGTCCGGGGCCTATGATCCGGCCACGAAGCTGATCTTCGCCCCGACGATGGAAACCTGCCAGCAATTCGTGAAGGGCATCGCGGTCTATGCGAAGGGCATTCCGTTCATGGGCGGTATGCCGATCAACAAGGATGCGTCCGACGGCAAGGCCTATGGCCATCTTTCGGCGATCGACGTCACCACCGGCCAGGTCAAATGGCGCTATCCCGACGCGAACCCGATGATGGGCGGTGTCGTCGCGACCGCCGGGGGCGTGCTGGTCACCTCAACTGTCGGGGGTGAAGCACTGGCGATCGATCAGGCGACCGGCCAGAAGCTCTGGTCGTTCCGCATGGGCGGCAATGGCCGTGGCCAGCCGATCGTCTACGAGCTCGACGGCACCACCTATGTCGCCGTCCCGTCTGGCGGCTACGCGCTGTTCGATCAGATGATCAGCGGCAAGCCGATGATCCCGGAGGGCGGCCAGCTCTTCGTCTTCGCGCTCGAGAAATGATGGAGCCGGAGCGCCGCCCGGAGAGGGCATGATCCGATTGCGTTGGACCTCAATGGCGATGGTCGCCGGCGCCTGCCTTGCTCTTGCGGCCCTGGCGGGGAGCGGTGCCCATGCCGGGGAAAGCCCCGCCGCGGCTGCCGAAGACCCGGTTCCGGCGCTGCTCGCCGCGCCGGCCGATGTTGCTCGCGGCAAGGCGCTGTTCATCGGGACCTGCGGTGCCTATTGCCACCGGCCGACCCCGGGGCCGGGCGATGCACCCTTCCTGTTCGACTGCGACTGGCTGCATGGCGGAAGTAACAAAGAGGTGTTCCACACCATCTCGACCGGCGTTCCGGGTACGCGGATGGTACCCTTCGGCGGCGCCCTTCAGGATGCCGACATCTGGCGGTTGGTTGCCTATCTGAAATCCGCCTCGCAGTGCAGTGCTGGCCAGGGGTCATGAGCGACGATCTCCATCTGCCGGCGCGCGCCCTTCCCATGCCGAGTTCGGTCAGTCCGCAGGCACGAGCGGTAATGATCGCGGCGGCCGGGCGTCCCGCCTTCCGCTATCCGGCGCTGGACGATCACGAGGCCTGGCGCAAATTCGTGGCGGAGACCGACGCGATCCGCCTTGCCTTCTACCAGCCTCGCTGCGCCGCGCTCGACCATGAGCGCAGTTGCTACACGGTGGCCGGTCGCGAAGTCCATGTGGCGCGCCCACGCGGTGCGCCCGCCGATCGTGCCTATCTCAACCTCCATGGCGGCTCGCTCGTCGCCGGTGGCGGCGCACTCACCCCGATCCACAGCGATCTCAACGCGATGCGCTCGGGGGTCGAGACCCACACGATCGACTATCGGCTGCCGCCCGATCATCCCTATCCGGCGGCGCTCGACGATTGCCTCGCGGCCTATCGTGCACTGCTCGATCGCTTTCCGGCGAACCGGATCGTCGTCGGCGGGGAATCGGCCGGCGGTAATCTGAGCCCCGCTATGGTGTTGCGCGCGCGGGACGAGGGCTTGCCGATGCCGGCGGGCGTGGTGATGATTTCGCCTGAAGTCGATCTCACCGAGTCCGGCGACAGCTTCCGCGCCAACGAAGATGTCGATGTCATGCTCAAGCGGGGGCTGATGCAGGCAAATCTGCTTTATGCCGCCGGCCATGATCTCGCCGATCCTTATCTGTCGCCGCTGTTCGGTGACTTCACGAAGGGCTTTCCGCGTAGTTTCCTCCAGTCGGGGACGCGCGACCTGCTCCTGTCGAACACTGTCCGCATGCACCGGGCGCTGCGCCGCGCCGGCATCGAAGCCGAACTGCACGTCTTCGAGGCGATGTCGCACGGCGGCTTCGGCGGCGCGCCCGAGGATCAGGAGCTCGACGCGGAAATCCGTGCCTTCGTGGCTTCCTGCTGGGATTGATTGGCAGGGAGGATTATCATCCCGCCATGCCCGAAGCCCTGATCGCCTTCGTCAAGGACATGGACCAGTGCTGGATCGAGCGCCGGTTCGACGACCTGACCGCCTATCTGTGCGCCGACGTGGTGATGGTGGCGCCGGGCGGGCAGCACCGGACCGACGGGCGCGACGCCGCGATCAACGGTTATCGCGCGTTCATGAGCCGCTGCGAACTGAACCGCTTCGGCAGCGACGGCCATGTCGTGACCCGCAACGGCGACACTGCGATCGTCGAATATGACTGGGATATGGCTTGGATCGACGGGGGCACGTCCTATGAGGCGAAGGGGCGCGAGATCCTCGTCCTCGCGCATCGGGACCGTGGCTGGAGGGTGGTATGGCGGACGCAGATACCGGGCTGAAGGGAAATATTGTCAAATCTAGTGTTATCCACTAAATTGATGACATGGATAAATCGATCAGCGCCAGCGACGCCAATCAGCGTTTTTCCGAGCTTCTGCGCGACGTCGCCGAGGGACAGAGCTTCACCGTGACGTCGCGCGGGCGGCCTGTCGCAAGAATCTTGCCGATGGATCGCCATCAGGATCGCCGCGCGATCGAAAGATTGCTCGATTTTGTCTCCGATCTGCCCATCCGGCACTCCGGAGACTGGACACGCGAAAACCTATACGAATGACGAGGGTCGCGCTCGACAGCAACATCCTCGTCTACCTCGCCGGCGTCAGCCGGACAGCCGAAGATGAGGGAAAGATCGCAAGGGTCCGCGGTCTTGTAGGTAGGCTGTCCAGGTCTTCGAACCTGGTTGCGCCGGCACAGACGCTTGGAGAACTTTTCGTGGTGCTTCGGCGCAGCGGTATCGACCCCGTGCAGGCGCGAAAAATACTACTCGCGTTCGCCGATGCGTTCGGAACCGCCGCTTCCGAAACGTCTACCATGCTTTCGGCCACCGATCTGGTCGTCGATCACAAGCTTCAATTCTGGGATGCGCTTATCGTGACCGCCGCTGCGGATGCCGGCTGCACTTTGCTGCTGTCCGAGGATATGCAGCACGGATTCGTCGCTCGCGGCTTGACGATCGTCAATCCGCTTGCCGCTGCGGTTCACCCCAAGCTGGCTGCGTTGATAGAGGGCTGAGCCCATCAAGCAG
>CANJRZ010000176.1 GCA_947476735.1 Sphingomonadaceae bacterium | reverse complement strand
TGCCGGATCATCCACAGACCCGCATCGAAGAACTGCTCCCCTGGAACTGGATACCAACAGGGCAAACCATCGCGATCATGCAAGCGGCCTGATCGCTCGAGCGCGCGCGAGACAAAGTTACGCCCGATGGTCGTCGCCGAATGGATACGCAGAAGGCTCAAGCCGTGCGGTTAACAAGGCCAATGGCCGCTGCTACACCAATCGCTATATGTACCATGTCTTGTTCCGCGACGGGAAAATCAGCGAGCTGCGGGAATATCAGGACACGCTGCACGCGCTCGATGTCTGGCAGCTGGCGTAAACGCCAGCCCGCCCTTCCATGCCCGCACAACCTGCCTTAACGGCCCGCCCGGACTAGACGCCCAGGACGAGTCCCGGTCTCGCTATCGTTACGACGCGTCATGGTGCCGTTTACGAGCGTCGCGAGGTAGCCGCGCGACTTCTGCAACATGCGAGGGCCACCTGCGGGCAGGTCATTGACGATCCTTGGCAACTCTAATGAGAGATTGTCGAAATCGATTACGTTGATATCAGCGCGACGGCCAGCGGCGATGACACCACGATCGTTGAACCCATAGAGATCTGCATTGTTGCCGGTCATTTTGGCGACAATTCTCTCGAGTGCCAATTTGGGGCCGCGCGAACGATCGCGGCCCCAGAAGGTCAGTTGCGACGTCGTCATCGAGGCATCGCAGATCAATGCGAGATGTGCTCCACCATCACCCAACCCGCTGATCACAAGCGGATGATCGAGCAGGTCCCGCATCCTGTCGAGATTGCCATCGAGATAACCGAGCGAGAGTTCAGCGAGCAGGTTGGTCCCGTCGCCCGCGGAGAGGTGGTCATAGACAAACGCGGCCTGCGACTTGCCGGCACGTGCAGCCAGTTTCTCGACCTTGCAGTCCTCGGTCGGTTCAAAATCGAGCGGCAGCGACATGGCGTAGAGTCCGCCGAGATGGGACTCGAGATAGCCCATCAGCATCTGCTCCGGCTTGCGGGTTCTCGCGGCCTCGGCCGGATCGTCGCTCTCGGCAAGAATGGCCGCGCGACGCTGCGGATCACGCATTGCGGCCGCACGATCCGCGAGCTGGAGATGGGCGATCGCCGCGTAGGACGGTTTGAAGCGGAAGGGATGGTTCGAGCCCAGAGTCAGCATGAAGCCGCCGGGCCGTGAGGCGATCTGCGGATGGATCCGCAGGCCTTCGCGCGCCTGCCGCTCCGATTCGCTGAGCATCATCATCCAATCATCTGGATCGGCCGGCATTTGCAGCACGAGAAAGGTTACCGGTCGACCTGATGCCTTGGCGATTCTGGCCAGACGATGATGCTCCTCCAGCCGGGCATCGCGACCGATTCCGGCGGTTACCATGCCACCGATGGCACCGAGCGGTACCATCTGAAAGGTACCGTGCCCGCCCGCGCCCATAGCTTCCGCGAGTCCGACCAACTCGTCGTCGAGAGCGAATGTGCCCGGAACCGCAGCGCCCTTGCTCGACACGTGCTCGAGAATTCTGGCTGCCGAAACGCCCACGGCGCCCGCCTTCATTGCCTCCCTGACCTGCCGGCCCATTTCCGCGATATCCTCGGCCGTCGCGTTCTCATGGCGAAAGGCCCGTTCGCCCATGACGGCGACACGGAGAGGAGAGTGCGGGATGTGGCAGGCGACATCCATCGTGTAGCGCCGCTCCTCCAGCCGATCGAGATAGTCGGGGAAGCTTCGCCAGTTCCAATCGAGCCCATCTTCGATAACGACTCCCGGAATGTCCTCGACACCCTCCATCAGTTCGATCAGTTCCTGGCGATATTCGGCGCGGAGTGGTGCGAATCCGACACCGCAATTGCCTGCGATCGCGGTGGTTACGCCATGCGAAAAGCTGGGATCGATCTTGTCGTCCCACAGAAACTGGCCGTCATAATGGGTGTGGACATCGATGAATCCGGGCGTGACCAGTGCACCGTCGGCATCGATCGTCTCGCGGGCGGGGGCGTTGACCTTTCCAACCTCGACGATCCGGCCATCCTGGACCGCGACATCGGCGGTGCGCGCGGGCGCACCCGTTCCGTCGATCACCGAACCGCCGCGAATAAGAAGGTCGTGCATTGTGTCTCTCCAACTCTCTTATGTAAGTCTTTGCCCGATCGCCTCGGATCAGGCCATCGCGGCTTTGTCGACGCCATAGACCAGTGTCATGTCATCGCCACGATCATAGCGGTCCATCCATTCGAAATAATAGGCTGGCAGCGGCTCGCGTCGATGATCGTGCCACGGCATCTGTGACCGCAGCGCTCCCCACACTGCCCTGAGCGTGCCCAGGAGCGGGAGCGGAGTCGAACTGATCTTAGTCAGCTCGTCCCTGGTCAGTTCCGGAAATACCTTGTGGAACTCCGCGGTGATCGCATTGACCACGAGCAGCGAGTGCCTGAGGAATTCGGCGAAGCGGCGAACGCGGTAAAAATAGGGCCCCGGCAGTGCCTTGTAGACCTTCATACCCGAATTGCGGTGCTCGATCTCCTCACTGAAATGCCACAGGAACATCGAGACGACCTGCGCGTCCCCTTTGGCATAAAGCGGTTCTAGATTCTCGAAGAACAGTTTGAAGATCGGGGTGAACGTACTTTCGAGCCCGCCAACATAGGCAAGGTGATATTGCAGGTCGCGCTCCGCATAGAGCTGGTCGTACAGTTCGATCCCGACGTCGACCGCGCGCTGCAGACCCGGATAGCGTTTCACTAGCGCCTTGACGTGGCTACGGTGGACCAGCGAGTGCAGTCCCTCCTGAGCGCGAAAATCGCGAGCCTCTTCGATTGCTTCAGGATCTGTGAGTACCTTCTCCGCGTCCTGCATCGCCTGGCAGATGTATTTCTCGAAGCAGACGGCAAGGAAAGAGATCTTGTTCATGTAGACTGAGAAGGCCCGATTCTCGGGATTCCATATGAACTCGACATCGTCGAAACGGAACGGGATTTTCCGGATTTTCAGGTCGCTCATCCCGCCTCCCATCGTCCCTGAATTGATGCGCGGCCGCTTGCGGCATTGCTCTCGCGATAGAGTCGAGGCTATGTCGAGACGTCGATTGAGTCAACTTTTGGACACACTGTCCAAATCTTGTTTGGGGGGGCGCATGAGCATCAGTGCCGTGAAGTTGGATGCCTTGCCCATGCGAGTTGCGCGGCGCGAGTTTACGCGGTCGAGGCTGTGCGCGGCAGCCCGCGAGGTGTTCTTTGTGAAGGGCTATGGGGCGGCGACGCTCGAGGACATCGCGCAGGCAGCCGGTACCCGGCGATCAACGCTTTACAATCACTTCCGCGACAAGAATGATCTGCTCGCTGAAATCGCCGAGGATTACCTTGCCAAGGTGAAACTGGAGGTGGCCCGGCTGCGCGGGCCAAAGCCTTCACGCGGAGAGATCGACACCTGGATCCAGCAATTCGCGCGCTTTGTTGTCGCGGAGCGGACGCCGACGATTCTCGTCGTCCATGGCAGCGCCGAGCGTGAAGTCCCTCAGGCGTTGCTCGCCTTCGGGGTGAGGCTGATCGAAGCGTTCGCCGACCAGTTGTCGGCATTCGCGGCCGCACTCCGTCCCGATGGTGAAGGGAGGCTCGCCTTGGTCCGCGCTCGCGTAGTGCTGCGCGAACTGGGTTATGCGCTGTGCACCCATGTCGAGGAGGAGGGCGGCGGGCTCACACCCGAGATGCTGACTGTCGCTGGCGAGTTGTTCGAGCGGTTCGTGAGCGAACAGGTCTGACTCGATAAGAGCTGAGAGGAACTAGGATGGGTGAGAGGATCGAACGGTTCCGGATCGATATCCCCGAAGCCGAAATCGATGAAGTGAAAGCCCGGCTTCGCAAGACCCGCTGGCCGCATGAAATCGGTGACAATAGCGAGTGGCAGGCGGGCACAAGTCTCGACTTCATGCGCGACCTGGTCGAACATTGGCTGCACCGCTATGACTGGCGAGAGCATGAGGCGGCGATGAATGGCTTCCCCCAGTATCGCACCACCATCGATGGCATCCCGATCCATTTCATCCATGTGAAGGGCAGGGGCCCGAACCCGATGCCGCTGGTGATCAATCATGGCTGGCCATGGACATTCTGGGATATGCGCAAGATCATCGGCCCGCTGACCGATCCTGAGGCGCATGGTGGCCGCGCCGAGGACAGCTTCGACGTAGTCGCACCATCGTTGCCCGGTTTTACATTCTCAAGCCCGCTAACCGTCGCGGGCGTGAACAGCTTTGTCACCGCTGACCTTTGGGTCAAGCTGATGGACCGGCTCGGCTACGACCGGTTCGCTACCCAGGGCGGTGACATCGGCGCCTTCGTGTCGGCCCATCTCGGACACAAATATCCCGATCGGATTATCGGCGCGCACATCCACCTGATCCTGCCGACCAAGCCGCCGCTCGTCGCGCCAGAGGACTATGGCCCCGGCGAGGAGGAGTGGCCCGCCCAGTTTCAGCGTTTTTGGAGCCAGGGCAACGGCTATATGGAGATCCAGCGAACGCGCCCGCAGACGATAGCCTTCGCGATGCACGACTCCCCCGTCGGCCTCGCCGCCTGGCTGATCGACAAGCGCCACGCCTGGGCGGATACCCGCAAGGGGCTGGACGCGGTTTTCAGCAAGGATGATCTGATCACTACGGCGATGCTTTACTGGCTAACCGAAACCTATGTGAGTTCCGCGCATCATTATTATGCGGGGTTGCCGGCGCCGGACAGCTTTGTTCACGACCGCGAACCGGTGGTCGAGGCGCCGACCGCGGTGCTTCAGTTCGAGCATGACGTCTGGTTGTTGCCGAAGAAATGGGCGGAGCGCTATTATAACCTCAAGCGGTGGAATGTATCCGAAGAAGGAGGGCATTTCGCACCCGCGGAAACGCCGGATGTGCTGGTTGACGACATCCGCGCCTTCTTCCGGACAATTCGGTCCTGACACGGGAACCACATCTCATTTCGTGTTTGGATAAGGGATTGAGAGGATCAGACAATGGGACTAGCCGCGGAAGTCAATCTCGCCGTCGTGCCGCCCGGGCCGGTGGGAATGCCCCAACCCCGCCACCCGCTCGTCGAATCGTTGCGGCCAGGCCTGGAAAAAACCGGTTTTGCGGTTGTCGCGGATGCGGTCGACCCCTCGCTGCTTTCGAGAATGACGGGTGAGGTGAGGCGCCAGCTCGGCCGCTCGCACTTCGATCCGCCGTTCGGAGACAGGCCATTTTACGGAGAGCATATCCTGCGCGCGTGGGATTTGGCCGGCAAGACACCCAGCCTGCTGGAGTTCCTTGCCACGCCGGTTGTGGATGCCATCAACCAACTGGTTCTGGGCGATTATTGCGATCACGCGCTGCTGGCGTCGGCGACGGCTCACGAAACCCATCGGCAGGTTGGTGCCAAATCCCAACCCTATCACCGCGATGAGGAAATCTATCCCGCCTATCTCCCGCGCCTACCGATGGGCCCGGAATACACCTTTACCATGATGGTCGCGGCGACCGATTTTACGGCGGACAACGGCGGAACCCTGCTCATCCCCGGAAGCCACCTCTGGCCGCGTGGTCACCTGCCCACGCCTGCAGACAAGCCGGTGGCACTGACGATGAAGAAGGGAAGCGTCGCATTCTGGCTTGGTTCGACCTACCACGGCGCCGGGGTGAATATCACCGACGAACCTCGCCTGGGCATCATCTTCAGTTTCTGTGCCGGCTGGCTTCGGACGCTGGAAAACCAGTTCATGCTGCTCGACGCAAAGGCCGTCGCCGGGTTGCCGGCCAATGTGCAGCGGTTGCTGGGATGGGAGCCGCATGGCGTGCTCGGCCAGCACGATTGGCGATCGCCACGGGCCACGCTGGAGGCCTGAAAGCGAAAAATCTGTCGCTGATGAATGCCTCAATCCGCTACAGCCAAGAGCGGTCTGCCATTGGCTCGGTGAACCTGGGTGAGCGACGTCAATCCGTCACTCCGGATGTAAATCGGAATCTGTGTCCGAACGGAGCGAATGTGGCAGGTGCATCGGAGCGAGCCAGGCCGCGCGCAAACAGGCGTGCCATATTGCCGGAATAGAGCTCGATCTCATCATTATCGGGCATGGGATGCTGATAAATGGTGCGATTGGCGGCATCGCTGGTGACGGCCAGCATGAACATGACCGCCGCCGTTGCCGGATCGATGTCGGCGAGGCGACCACGCTCCTTCTCGGTGGCGAAATAGCGGGTCAGTCCGGATATGACCTCCGACGTGTAGCGATCGAAGACGGCGGCTATTTCCGGAAAGCGCAGGGCTTCATGCTGGACAAGGCGATAGAGCGCGACCGCCTGCGGCTGGCTTGAGGCAATCAGAATTAGGCGTGCCCTGCGAATCAGTCCTTCCTCGAACGAAAGATGGAGATCGGCTTCGCCAATGCCCTCGATATTCCATGATCCACGATCGGGATAAACATGGTCGACGACGGCGGAAAAAAGCGCCTCCTTGTTTCGGAAGCGTGCGTAGAGAGCTTTCTTTCCTACGCCGGCGGCAAGCGCGATCTCGTCCATCGATGTGGCACTGTAGCCCTTCTCGCACATGAGCCGCGTCGCTGCGGACAACAGCGCGGTCTCGAGCAACCGTGTCTCGTCAGGCGAGGGCCTGCCCCTGCGGCGCTTGGGAGGTGAGGCAACGGGCTGTGCATCGTGCATCGTCATTCGGTGATCCTGATCTACGAACCCGCGCCGAAAGCGATTGACTCTGGCGGGCACCCGAAACAATGTCAAAGAAACGATCTCGTATCTTTATAGGCGGCATCCGCTCGGGAGAGACAGAATGAAAATCGGCGTCCTGCATTTCTTTCAGAATTTCCGCGACAGTCACGATGACGCCGATGTGATGGTGCGGAGCCTGAAGCTCGCGGACCTCTACGAACCGGCCGGGTTCGACTTCTGCCTGATCCCCGAACATCATTTCGACGGTTATATGATGACCCCGGCGCCGTTCGATTTTCTCAGCTACATGGCCGGGCGCACGAAACGCATGCTGCTGGGGCCTGGCGCCATCATCGTCCCCTGGAACGACCCATACCGGGCCGCCGCTCACCTGATTGCGCTCGATCATCTGTCCAACGGACGCGCTATCATCGGTCTCGGCCGGGGTCTCGCCAAGGTCGAGATGGACCATTTTGGTATCGACATGAACGATACCCGACCGATGTATGACGAAGGCGCCCGCAAGATATTGGAAGCAGTGCGCACGGGCAGCTTTCCGGGTGGCGGCCGCTTCTACGGCCAGCAGAACCGATCGCCAATGCGCCCCAGACCGTT
This sequence comes from Sphingomonadaceae bacterium, assembly GCA_947476735.1. Classification (GTDB taxonomy): domain Bacteria; phylum Pseudomonadota; class Alphaproteobacteria; order Sphingomonadales; family Sphingomonadaceae; genus Rhizorhabdus. The sequence continues at coordinate 1,150 of CANJRZ010000176.1, read as the reverse complement.
GACGACCGACTGGGACGACCGGACCTTCTGCATCGGCATGTCCCCGCCCTCCGCGCTCGAGGCGGGCCGCCTTGGCGGACGACTGATGGCGATGCCGCTCGGCTCATGGGAAAGCTTCCGCGAGAATAATTTCCATCCCTATCGCGAAGCCTTCCGCGAGACGACCGGCCGCGAGCCGGGCCCGATGGTTCTCGGCATACCGACCGTCGTGCACAGCGATCGCGAGCGGGCGCACGAACTCTCCAGCCAGTATTTCGCCAATTATTTCGACAGCGTGCAGGACTTCTATAAGCTGCGCGGCGATCATCTCGAAGGCGTAAAGGGCTATGAGGCCTATGCCGATCTCGCCAGGCAGGGCGCGCAGGTCGACTACGAGATCATGCGCCAGGCCGCCGCGGACGCGTCGATCCATGGCACGCCGGCGGACGTGATCGAGAAGCTGCGCGAATTGCGAGCTATCCTCGGGCACCCGTTCGATCTGTGCGCCCAGATCGACGGCGGCAACATGCCTGCCGAAATCGTCGAGGACAGCATTCGCCTGATCAGCTCCGAGGTCCTTCCGGTGGTGCATCGGTGGAACGACGAATTCGAGCTTGAGGACGCGGTTGCGCTGAGCGCATAGCAGGTAACTATGCAAAAATATCCTCATTCATTTTCCGGGTGGAACAGGAGAGCACCCTCTTGAACACGATGGCACTTCCTCCGGTGGTGGCCGGGGATCCGGGAACCATCACCCCGGACGACGATGGCGGTGCCGAGGAGCGTGTGCTGGCCGAGATCGCGGCTCTCGGACTTGAACGAAACGCCTGGGAGCTCGATACTAAAGGCTTCACAATTCTCGCTCCGTCACAGGCGGCGCCGCCAGAATTCTTCAAACAATTGCGTGACCGCATTCTCTGCGAGGCCAGCCTTGCGACGGGAGTCGAGGTTGGCTTGATCGGGGAAGCGGCTTCACAGTTCGAAGTCAGCGCCCTCGGCCGGTGCCAATATCTGCCGGAGATCTTTTTTGCTGACCCGATGTTTGAACAGGCGCTCATGAACCGCCACGTCCTTGCACTGGTCAGCTATCTGCTTGGAGAGAGCTGTATCCTGACCGGGATGAATGCCGTGATCAAAGGCCCGGGCCCGGAAAGTTTCCCATTACATACCG
>CANJRZ010000175.1 GCA_947476735.1 Sphingomonadaceae bacterium | reverse complement strand
CGGCAAGGCAAAGCTCGGCACCGGCTTGCCCACCATCTTCGACGGGATCGTTTTGCTCTCGGGCCGAATCAGCCCGCCAGCAAAGACCGCCAGGAAGACGAGGAACATTGCGAGCGGGGCCCAGATCAGAAGCTTTTTCATAGCATTTCAGGCGCAGGCCGGTGACGCAGGTCTCGACGGACCCTGCCAACGAGCGAGAGAAAGCCCCCGAACGCAACCAGAGCGCCGCCGAGCCAGATCAGTGTCACGAACGGCTTCCACCACAGCCGGAGTTGCCAACGTCCGCTTTCGTCGGCCCGACCAACCACCACATAGAGCTGGCCGTCGAGGACTGTGGTGATGGCCGCCTCGTTGGTTTCGGTCTGCGGCGATGGGAAATTGCGGGTCTCGGGATGGAGGGTGAAGGAGGGCCCATCGCCACGCCAGGCGGTGACCGTAGCCTGTATGGCCGTATAATTGGGTCCGGCAACAGGTTGCACATCGTCGAGACGGATCGAATAGGGGCCAACGCGATGCGTTTCGCCCATGGTCGAAGCGACCAGCGTTTCCTTGTTGAAGGCGCTCTCCGAGGCCATGCCCGCCATGCTCACCGCGATACCGAGATGCGCGATCACCATGCCCCAGATGTAAAGCGGCGTGCGGCGAAGGTTGCGCTTCCAGAGCGGCGCGAGGCTGGCCAGCGCCACACCACTTGCCGCAACCAGGCCGAGCAGCGGCAATATGCGGATACCGGGCGCCATCAGGATGACAAGCAGCAGCGCCAGCGCGGAGAGGAGCAGCGGAATCGCCATCCGCGTAGCCACCGCCTTCAGCTCATCATGTCGCCAGCGCATCGTCGGCCCTGCCGCCATCACCGCAACGAGGATCAGCGCCAGCGGGCCAGCCGCGCTGTTGAAATAGGGCGGACCCACCGAGAGTTTCTCGCCGGTTACCGCTTCGGCGGCGAGCGGATAGAGCGTACCGACCAGGACGATGCCGAGGATCGCCGAGAGCAGCAGGTTGTTGATGACCAGCGAGCCTTCGCGGCTTACCGCATCGAAGCGCGAACCCTCGCGCACCGTGCCGACCCGCAGACCGAACAGGGCAAGCGCACCGCCGATATAGAGAACGAGCAGCGCAAGGATGAAGGTCCCGCGCTTGGGATCGACCGCGAACGCATGGACCGAAGTCAGGATACCCGAGCGGACCAGGAAGGTACCGACCATCGACATCGAGAAGGCGACCACGGCGAGCATCACTGTCCACGCGCGCAGGCCTTCCCGGGTCGCAAGCACGGTCACCGAATGAAGCAGCGCGGTTGCCGCGAGCCAGGGCATCAGCGAAGCATTCTCCACCGGATCCCAGAACCACCAGCCGCCCCAGCCGAGCTCATAATATGCCCAGTAGCTGCCCGCCGTGATGCCCAGTGTAAGCAAAATCCACGCGCCCAGCACCCACGGGCGCATCGCACGCCCAAAGGCAGCGCCGACGTCGCGGGTCACCAGCGCACCAACCGCGAAGGAGAAGGCAACCGACAGGCCGACATAGCCGAGATAAAGTGTCGGCGGATGGAAGGCGAGACCGGGATCCTGCAACAACGGGTTGAGGCCCTGCCCCTCGACGGGAGCGGGATTGAGACGCGCGAACGGATTAGAGGCGAATAACAGGAAGGCGTAGAATCCCAGTCCGATCGCCGCCTGGGCCGACAGCGTAGCGATCAATGTGCGCTCGTTGAGACGGCGCTCGAACAGCGCGACCGCGCCACCGGCGACCGCGAGGATTGTCACCCACATCAGCATCGAGCCTTCGTGGTTTCCCCAGGTGCCCGCGAATTTGTAAAGCCAGGGCTTGGTCGAGGCATTGTTGGCTGCGACCAGCGCGACCGACAGGTCAACGTTCATGAACAGCCAGATCAGAGCCGCGAAGGCGAGTGCACTCAGACCCGCCTGGACGAGCGCGATCGGCCGCACCGCCGCGAGCAGATCCGAACGTTGACTCCAAACGCCCATCGCACCGAGCACGAGCTGGAGCGCCGCCAGCGCCGCCGCAAGCCACAAGGCAGCCAATCCTGCTTCGGCGATCACTTCAGCTCCTTCCCTTGGTCGCCTTGCGGCTCCAGGCTGTCCGTCTTGTGCATCTCACCGGCTACCTGCGGTGGCATATAGCGCTCGTCATGCTTGGCCAGGATGTTGGTAGCGACGAAGCTGCCGTCAGGCTGAAAACTGCCTTCGGCGACCACGCCCGAATCCTCTTTGAACAGGTCCGGCACGATCCCGGTGAAACGCACCGGCACCGTCTCAATGCCATCGGTGACGACGAAGTGGATCGTGACACCATCGGCTTGACGTTCGATTGAGCCCTTCTGAACCATCCCGCCGAGGCGAACTGCGCGGCCGATATCGACATGGTCTTTTTTCGCGTCGCCGGGCGTATAGAAATAGGCCGCCTGATCCTTGAGCGCCGACATTGCGAGCAGCGCCGCACCGACCAGCGCGGCGACCGCGAGCAGCGCCAGGATCAGCCGCTGGTTCTTTGCCTTGACTGCCATCAGTCTCGCCGGGTCAGTGCGCTGGCCTGCCGTTCGGCGCGCCGCATCCGCAGATAGCTGAGCGCGGTCACGGCGACTGTACCGACAATCCCGATCGCATAGGCCGCGATGATGAAGGGCCACTGATTCATTCTGCTGTCATCCGCTTGAGCCGTGCCTCGACCTTGGTCTCGGCAAGCATCGCTCGCATCCGCATGAGCACGATCGCGCCGAACAGCAACGAAAAGCCAAGCGTTGACACAAGCAGTGGCCATAACAATGAAGAATCGATCTTTGAGCCGCCGAGCCCGATGCTCTGACCCTGATGAAGCGTGCGCCACCATTCGACCGAATAATGGATGATCGGGATATTGATCGCGCCGACCACACCGAAAATCGCCGATATTCGATCGCTGCTGCCACGCTCGGCGCCGGCCGAGGACAAGGCGATATAGGCGATATAGAGGAAGAACAGGACGAGCATCGAGGTCAGCCGGCCGTCCCATTCCCAATATGTCCCCCATGTCGGACGACCCCACAGCGATCCGGTGACGAGACAAATCGCAGCGAAGAGCGCGCCGGGCACGGCGATCGCCCGCGCCGCGACTGAAGCGAGCGGATGCCGCCAGATCAACTGCATCAGACTTGCCACAGCAATGCCGGTCCACCCGCCCATGCCGAGCCAGGCGGCGGGCACATGAATATACATGATCCGCACGCTTTCACCCTGGAGATAGTCGGGTGGCGTGATCAACAGCCCGGCGTACAGCGCGGCCGCAATCATTGCGCCGCCGATCCAGCCCAGCCAGGGCGTCAGCGGGCGAGCGATCGACAGGAAGCGGGCGGGATTCGCGAAGATATGCACGGCAGACCGGGGGAATAAGGATCAATCGCGCGAACCGCAATGGGCCGCAGCCTCGCCGCGGAAAACGGTACGCCGAACAGCTTGTGCAGGCAGCGGTTCCGGGTCATGGCGTACACCCCATGCCGGCCTGCGCCCCTCCCTACTCATCGAATCTCCCCGGCATCATGTTCCGTTGCGGGGCGGTCGCCTGTTTCGCGCTGATGAGTGCTGCCTTCAAATGGGCCAGCGAGGACGGGCCGGGCGTGATCGAGATGCTGTTCTTTCGCGGCCTGGTCGGGGTCCCGCTGGTGGTGATCTGGTTGTCTGCCGGACAGGGCATCGGAGCGGTCCGTACCCGCCGACCCGGAGCGCACCTGTTTCGCGCGGTTATCGGGGTCGGATCGCTGTCGCTTATCTATGCAGCCCTCATCCACCTACCGCTCGCCGATGCGGTGACGATCGGATTTTCGGCACCCGCCTTTTCGACGATCATGTCGGCTGTCTTCCTTGGCGAGAAGGTCGGCCCGCATCGCTGGTTCGCGGTAGCACTTGGTTTCGTCGGAGTTGTGATCGTCATGCGACCAGGGGGTGAGGTGCTTCCCGGCGCCGGTATCGCCTTCGCGCTGTTGGGCGCGGTAGGCAACGGGGCCGCGACCGTGACGATCCGGCAGATGGGCGCGCGCGAAAATCCGGCGGCCATCGCCTTCTGGTTCCTGGTCTTTTCGCTAGTCGTCGGCGGCATCGGCATGTTGTGGGTCGCGGCACCACACCAGCCGGCAACCTGGATTCTCCTGGTGCTCGGCGGGGTCGCCGGAGCGGCGGCTCAGTTGCTCATCGTTCGATCGCTCCACGCGGCACCGGTCGCGGTGGTTGTCCCGTTCGACTATGTTCAGATCGTCTGGGCAGCGCTGCTCGGCTGGCTGATCTGGTCGGTACTGCCCGGCCTCAACACACTGCTAGGCGCGCTGCTGATCGCCGCCAGCGGCCTTTTCACCGCCTGGCGCGAGCACCGTCTCCACCGCACCAGCCAGGCCGCGATGTCGATCGAGTAGCGATCCGCTATCCCCGGCCGATCAGCTTCATCGCCATGCGATCGGCGACCACGGCGGCGGGAACCCGCGACGCATCGCTTTCGGACCAGATCGCCTCGAGCCGTCCGGGGATCTGACCCACCCGCGCATCGACCTCGGCCCGGTCCCCCTGCCCCAGATATTCGAGGACAACATTGATAATGCCGCCCGCGTTGATCACATAATCAGGCGCGTACAGGATATTGCGTGCGTGAATACGATCGGCGTCGGCCGGCGTGGCCAGCTGATTGTTTGCGCCGCCTGCGACGGCCGCGACCCGCAACCGCTCGATCGAACGCTCGTCGAGAATCGCGCCGAGCGCGCAGGGGCTCAGCACATCGGCCTCGACGGTCATGATCTCGTTGGCCGGGACCGCGATTGCGCCGAGCTCGGCAGCCATCGCCCGGGCGCGCCGGTCATCGGCATCGGCGATCGTCAGCTTTGCACCATCTTTCGCCAGAAGGCGGGCAAGCCCGCCGCCGACACTCCCCACACCCTGAATCGCGACATGAACACCTGCCGCGCTGTCTCTGCCAACGGCGCGCCGGATCGCCGCAAGGACGCCCAGATAGACGCCCCTGGCGGTGGTCGGCCCGGGATCCCCTCCGGCGCTGCCCGCCGCGACGGGCAGGCCCGAAACATGCCTGGTCGTGCTGGCGATCGCGACCATGTCGGCGTCCGTCATCCCGACGTCCTCGGCAGTAACGTAACGCCCGCCGAGCGAATCAATCGACCGGCCAAAGGCGGCAAGCAGTTCAGGCGTCTTTGTGCGCTTCGGATCAGCGAGGATCACACCCTTGCCGCCGCCCATAGGAAGTCCGGCCATAGCATTCTTGAAGCTCATGCCGCGAGACAGGCGCAAGGCGTCGGTGATCGCATCGGCAGGGTCGGAGTAATGCCAGAAGCGCGCACCGCCCGCCGATGGACCGAGATGGGTGGAGTGGATGGCGATCACCGCAGTCAGCCCTGAAGCCGCGTCGCGGAACAGGTGAACAGCTTCATGCTCGTCAAAATCGGGATAGGCCCACGGAGCGGTCATGCTAGGCTCGCGAAATTAGATTACACAAATGCGTAATAATATTATTATGCGGCGAAGGCCAGCCTGAAATGCTGCGGGAAGGAAATGGGGCGATCGACGGGGATTGAACCCGCAACCTCCGGTACCACAAACCGGCGCTCTAACCAATTGAGCTACGACCGCCACAGGACCCGCGCGCCAGCCAGCGTCACGGTGCGGCGCTCCATAGGCAAAGCGCTCCGGCGACGCAAGCAGGATGCGCCCGCATCGTCAGATTCGTTGTCGACTTCCTAACTCTACCAAAACAACATAGTTGGGCTTGCCTCGCTCGCTTCCAGGTACCACAAGACATCGCTGTGCTGTCTCAACGAACCCGCTATGCGATCCGTGCGCTCCTCCACTTGGGGGATCATTATGGCGAGGGGCCGATCCAGCTCTCCGAGATCGCAGAGAAGCAGAATATTCCCGGCAAGTTCCTGACGGTGATCCTGTCCGAGATGAAGCGCGCCGGCTTCGTCGAGACGATGCGCGGAAAGGAAGGCGGCTATTGGCTGTCGCGGCCGCCGACGGAGATCACCTATGGTGACATCGTCCGTGCCACCCGGGGGTCGCTCGCCCTGACACCGTGCGCTGCCCGGCTCGCCTATGCGCCGTGCGAGAATTGCGTCACCGAGTCCGAATGCAGGCTGCGTGCTGTCATGCTCTCTGTGCGCGACGAAACGGCCAATATTCTCGACCGGCTGTCGCTGGCCGAAACCGTCAAAATTTGAGCCCGCCGGGGCGGATAGCGCCCCCGCAACGATCCCTGATTTCTGCGGGCTTCGACGATATTGAGAGCCGGTATGCGTCGTCACCGGGCAACACGCAGCATCTGCTTACCCCTTAAATTCACAGTGATTTTTCGTTGACGGCTATCTGTTCAACGCTATGTCGGCGGCAGGAACGGCATTCGAGCCGGGCCGATATAATGCTTTGGGAGCTGCTCGAATGAAGAAGCTGAGCCTCGTATTGGTTGCCGCTGGCCTGATGTCACTGGCCGCTTGCAACAAGCAAACCCCGACCGAGAACGCCGCCGACAATACGGCGGCTGCACTCGAGAACCAGGCTGATGCGCTCGACAACGCTGCCGACGCGACGGGCAATGAAGCGCTGGCCAACGCCGCCGATGCTGCCGAGAATGCTGCTGACGCAGTCAAAGAAGCCAAGTAATCGGCAGACCCCCAAGGGGGACCGCTGTTACCGAATTGACGGGCGCCCTTTCGGGGGCGCCCATTTTTTTGATTAGCCCTCACGCGCCGGCGGCCGCGTCTGCGGGCTAATCAAAAACTCCGGGTCACCAGCCGGTCGCTGACCACGTCCATGGTGAAGATCGGATCGGCATCGGGCGGCACCTCGCACACCGCTTCGATGAAAGCCTGCCGGATTTCGGGATCGTCATAGACCATCTTCTTGTCGAACGCCCTTTGCCAGGTCTCCCGATCAGGCCATTCGGCATAGCCTACGAACCGGCCATCGGCGTCGCGGTGCAACCGCGATCCATAGCTGCCATAGATTTCGCGGATCAAATCGGTACCCCGCGTCCAGGCGTCGATGAACTGCGCTTCCTTGCCGGGATGAACCCGCCACCAATAGACCGCGACAAACATCGGCATCTCCCTGTCCTCAACGATCGATCCTAACTTACTCCGCCCATCGCCAGCCCTGCATGGTGCTCGATTCAGCCCGTACCTGCAGCCTTTTCGTACCTTGATCGAGAAGGCGCTCAGGCGCCATCGAGAACGACGGCAGTCGCGTCGCACCTAATGCTCAAATAGTCGATACAATCCCGGCCGACCGGCCTGGCCCTGGTCAATTGAACGACGAAGCGTTCCGGACCTGCCTTGATGGGCGCCTCGGCGAAACGATGCGCTCTATCATTTCATCGCTCTCCGGGCAGCCGACGTACCTCGTGCGAAGGTACGATCACCGGCGTGCGCCCGGCGGGCACCGTCTAGGTTTGGTCACATAATCGAGCCATATTGACCCGATGGACATCACGCGACGTACATTGCTCGGAGGCTCGGCCGCGCTTTCCACCATCGCGAGCGCGGCCGCCGAGACGAGCAGGCCGAGATCGCCCGCCGATCTCGCCCGAGACGAAAACTGGTGGCGACGGATCGCGCAACTTTACGATCAGCCGCCGCCCGGGGTGGTCCAGCTCGAATCAGGTCAGTTCGGCGCCATGCCGACCAGCGTGCGAAAGGTCTATGAGCGGCACATCAATCGCATCAACCGCGAGACCACACTCTACACCCGGCAGGGGCTCAACGACGATCTGGCCAGCGTCCGCAATCGCACGGCGGCGCTGCTCGGCGTAGACCGGGACGAGATCGCCTTCACCAGGGGCGGCAGCGAATCGATGGCGGCTTTGATCGGCGGCTACAACCGGCTGAAGCCAGGCGATGCGGTCATATATGCCGACCTCGACTATGACTCGATGCAGGCCGGTATGGAGTCGCTGGCCCGACTGCGCGGTGTTCACGTGATCAGAATCGATCTCCCGGAACCCGCCACCGCCCAGAACATTATCGACACCTATGATCGGGCCCTGCGTGATCATCCGGAGGCCCGGATGATGCTGCTCACCCATCTGAGTCACCGCACCGGGCTCGTCCCGCCCGTCAGGGAGATTGTCGCGATGGCGCGTTCGCGTGGCGTGGACGTCCTCCTCGACGTCGGCCATGCCCTCGGTCAAATCGAATTCTCACTTCGCGAGCTCGATGTCGACTTCGCCGGGATCAATCTCCACAAATGGATTGCAAGCCCGCTAGGCGTCGGTCTCATCTATGTCCGCAAGGCGCGCATTGCCGATATTGACCCCTGCCTGCTCGAAGGCGCGAGCGACAGGATCGATGCGCGAGTCCACACCGGGACGGTTAATTATGCCGCCTTGCTGACGGTCCCCGATGCGATCACCGCGCACGAGGCGGTCGGCCTTGCGCACAAGGCGCACCGGCTCCGCTTTCTGCGCGACCGTTGGGCAGAGGCGCTACGCAGCGACGATCGGTTCGAGATCCTGACCCCCGACGATCCTGCAATGCATGGCGGGATCACCTCCTTCCGCATGAAGGGAAGGGGAAGCCGAGCCGAAGT
>CANJRZ010000174.1 GCA_947476735.1 Sphingomonadaceae bacterium | reverse complement strand
GCGCTGGTGATCGGCTTCCTGTTCGGCCTGTCCTCGGGTTCGGAGACCGATGTCCTCTCCTATTTCATCGCCCGCTATTTCGGGGTCGCGCGCTATGGCGTCGTGTTCGGCGCCTGCTTCGGGATCGTCGGTGCGGCGGCAGGGGTCGGGCCGTGGCTGGCGGGTCTCGCCTATGACGCGACCGGCAATTATGTCCTCGTCTTCGGTTCGTTGATGCCGCTTGCGATGCTGGCGGCGATGGCGCTGGCCACCTTGGGGCCCTACCCCGACGAAGAGCGCTGACGATCAGTCGATGATCGTCCCGTTCGCTTCGAGTGCCCTGCCGGCGAGATAGAGTGACCCCGCGATCAGCACGATCGGGGGCGTCGCCCGTTCCATATCCGCAATCATCGCGAGCGCACCGCTGAACGATTCCGCCGGCCCGGCGGTCAGCCCGGCCAGGCGCGCCGTCTCGGCCAGTGTGGCCGGGGCGTGGTGCGCATGACCCTCGATCGGCACCATGTGGAAGCGGGCGTGGAGCTGGCCCATCGCGGCGAGATAGCCCGAGGCGTCCTTGTTCTCGAGCAGGCCCAGCACGATGTGCAGCGGCCGGTCGACCGCGGCATGCGCGCGCAGGAAATCGCCGATCACCCGGCCCGCGGAAGGATTATGGCCGCCGTCGATCCACAGCTCGCTGCCGGGAGGCAGCATCTCGACGAGCGCGCCGCCGCGCAGATGCTGGAGCCGCGCCGGCCAGTCGGCCCAGCCCATCGCCGCGCGCAGGGCCGAATCGGGGATATCCAGCTGGTCCTGGCGCCGGACCATCGCAACCGCGAGCGCCGCGTTCATCGCCTGGTGCTGGCCGGCCAGCCGGGGCAGCGGCAGGTCGAGCTTGCCGTCCAGATCGCGATAATGGATCCGTCCCTGATAGGCGGCGGCATCCCAGGAGCCGCCCTTGGGGTGCCAGCTTGCGCCTGCGCCGGCGGTGACCTCGGCGATGCTTGCTGCGACCGGGACCGGATAGTTGAGCGTGACGATTGGTACGCCGGGCTTGGCGATCCCCGCTTTCTCGGCGGCGATCAGTTCGATCGTATCGCCCAGGAAGCTCTGATGGTCGAGGCCGAGCTGGGCGATGCCGCAGACCAGCGGCGCGGCGATGATGTTGGTCGCATCGAGCCGTCCGCCCAGCCCCACCTCGATCACGCAGGCATCGGCCGCGACGCGCGAGAAGGCGAGCAGCGCCGCGGCGGTGGTCACCTCGAAGAAGCTCGCACCCAGCCCCTCGGAGACAGTGAGGACCTCGGCCAGCAGCGGCGCGAGCTCGGCATCGGTGATCAGCGCGCCGGCGATACGGATGCGCTCGTTGAAGCGGATCAGGTGCGGGCTCGAATAGACATGGCAGCTCATCCCCGCCGCCTCGATCGCGGCGCGCAGATAGGCGCAGGTCGATCCCTTGCCGTTGGTGCCGGCGACATGGAAAACCGGCGGCAGCCTGTCCTGCGGGTTGCCGAGCCGCGCGCACAGCTGCGCGATCCGGTCCAGCCCGAGGATATCGGCGCCGGGCGAAAGCAGCGTCAGGCGATCGAGCTGCGCCTGCACGGCGGGATCGGATGATGTGGCGAAATCGGGCATCGGCTGTCCGCTCCCTAGCCTAATCCGTCATCCCGGCGAAGGCCGGGATCTCGGGAGATGAGGAGGTGGCCAAGCCTCCTGAGATCCCGGCCTTCGCCGGGATGACGAGTAAGGCCGGGACGGCCGGCCCTACGCCGCCTTCTTCCCTGGGCAGAGATAATCGATCAGCCGCGCCAGTTCCGCGCGCAAATTCTTCCGCTCGACCACCATGTCGAGCATCCCGTGTGCGAGCAGATATTCGGCGCGCTGAAAGCCTTCGGGCAGCTTTTCGCGGATCGTCTGCTCGATGACCCGCTGGCCGGCAAAGCCGATCAGCGCGCCCGGTTCGGCGATCTGGATATCACCCAGCATCGCATAGGAGGCGGTGACGCCGCCCGTCGTCGGATCGGTCATCACGACGATATAGGGCAGCCCCGCCTCGCGCAGCCTGGCGATGGCGACGGTGGTCCGGGGCATCTGCATCAGCGAGAGGATACCCTCCTGCATCCGCGCACCGCCCGCCGCGGTGAAGATGATATAGGGGCATTCATCGGCGATCGCCGCCTCGACCCCGGCGACGAATGCCGCGCCGACGGCCAGCCCCATCGATCCGCCCATGAAGGCGAAATCCTGGACGCCCACCACGGCCCTGAAGCCGTCGATCGTGCCGCGTGCGTTGATCAGCGCATCCTGCTCGCCGGTCTTGGCGCGGGCCTCCTTCTTCCGGTCGGTGTAGCGCTTGGTATCGCGGAACTTCAGCGGATCCTCGCGCACCTCGGGCGAGGGCAGCGTCGTATAGTCGGCAGTGTCGAACAGCTGGTCGAAGCGCGCATCGGGGCCGATCCGGCCATGATGGCCGCATTGCGGGCAGACCGACAGATTTTCCTGATATTCCCGGGTGAAGATCATCTGCTGGCAGGACGGGCATTTGTGCCAGAGATTGTCGGGCGATTCGCGCCTGGCGATGAACGGGATCTTCCTGCGGACGCGATCGAGCCAGCTCATGCCGCCGTCTCCCGGGCGGCGCGCTTTACCGCCGCGCTGAGGGTGGCGGTAAACTCGCGGACCGGGCCCGCCGCCTTGTCACCATGCTGGCCGACCAGCTCGACGATCGCCGATCCGACGACAACGCCATCGGCAACCCGGCCGATCGCCTCGGCCTGTTCGGGGCCGCGCACGCCGAAGCCGACCGCCACGGGCAGGTCGGTCGCCGCCTTGAACCGCGCGACTGCCGCTTCGATGCTCGTCTGTCCGGCCTGCTGCATGCCGGTAATACCCGCCACCGAGACATAATAGAGGAAGCCCGAAGCGCCATCCAGCACCGCGGGCAGGCGCACCGAGTCGGTGGTCGGCGTGGCAAGCCGGATCAGGTCGAGCCCGGCGGCGCGCAGCGCGGGGCCAAGCTCCTGGTCCTGTTCGGGCGGTATGTCGACGCAGATCACGCCATCGACCCCGGCCTTCGCCGCCGCCGCGGCAAACCATTCGGGCCCGCGCCGCACCATCGGATTGGCATAGCCCATCAGCACAAGCGGCACGCTTGGGTGGCGCTGGCGGAATTCGGCGGCAATGCGCAGCAGGTCAGCGGTCCGGGTGCCGGCCGCCAGCGATCGCAGATTGGCGCGCTGGATCGCCGGCCCATCGGCCATCGGATCAGTGAACGGCATGCCGAGCTCGATGATGTCGGCGCCTCCTTCGACCAGCGCGTCGAGGATCGCGCCGGTGCTGCCCGCGTTCGGATCGCCGCCGGTGACGAAGGTGATGAGCGCGGCGCGCCCCTCGGCGCGGGTGCGGGCGAACGTCTCGGAGATGCGGGTCACATCTCCACTCCCAGCGCCTTGGCCACGGTGAAGATGTCCTTGTCGCCGCGTCCCGAGACGTTGACGACGAGCAGCGTGTCGCGGCTCAGCCCCGGCGCGATCTTCTCGACTGCGGCCAGCGCATGCGCCGATTCGAGCGCGGGAATAATCCCCTCCAGCTTCGCCAGCCGCTGGAAGCTGTCGAGCGCCTCGACATCGGTGACCGGGTGATATTCGACCCGGCCGATATCGTGCAGCCAGCTATGCTCGGGCCCGATGCCCGGATAGTCGAGCCCGGCCGATATCGAATGCGCCTCGGTGATCTGGCCGTCCTCGTCCTGCAGCAAATAGGTGCGGTTGCCGTGCAGCACGCCCGGTTCGCCGCCGGCAAGGCTCGCGGCATGCTTGCCCTCAAGCCCTTCGCCCGCCGCCTCGACCCCGATCATGCGGACCTCGGGATCGTCGAGGAAGGGATGGAACAGCCCGATCGCGTTCGATCCGCCGCCCACCGCGGCGACCAGCAGGTCGGGCAGCCGCCCCTCGGCGGCCAGGATCTGCGCGCGCGTTTCGGTGCCGATCACCGACTGGAAGTCGCGGACCAGCTCGGGATAGGGGTGGGGCCCCGCCGCGGTGCCGATGATGTAGAAGGTGTCGTGGACGTTCGCGACCCAGTCGCGCAGCGCCTCGTTCATCGCATCCTTGAGCGTCTGCGAGCCCGAGGTGACCGGCTGCACCTCGGCGCCGAGCAGCTTCATCCGGAACACATTGGGCTGTTGCCGTTCGACGTCGACCGCGCCCATGAAGATTGTGCAGGGCAGGCCGAAGCGTGCCGCGACGGTGGCGGTGGCGACGCCATGCTGGCCCGCGCCGGTCTCGGCGATGATCCGCGTCTTGCCCATCCGCAGGGCGAGCAGGATCTGGCCGATGCAATTGTTGATCTTGTGCGCGCCGGTGTGATTCAGCTCCTCGCGCTTCAGATAAATCTTGGCGCCGCCGAGATGTTCGGTCAGCCGCGGAGCATAATAAAGCGGGCTCGGCCGGCCGACATAATGCGTCATCAGGTCGTCAAACTCGGCCTTGAACGCCGGATCGGCCTTGGCGGCGCGATATTCGCGTTCGAGGTCGAGGATCAGCGGCATCAGCGTTTCGCTGACATAGCGGCCGCCGAACTGGCCGAACTGGCCGCGCTCATCGGGGCCGCTGCGCAGGCTGTTGGGGATCAGGTTCATAATGTCGCGACCCGTTGGAGGAAGGCGGCGATCTTGTCCACATCCTTGATACCGGGTGCCGCCTCGACACCGGAGGAGATATCGATCAGCCGTGCGCCGGTGATCGCCGCCGCGCGCTCGACATTGCCGATGTCGATGCCGCCGGAAAGCGCCCAGCGCTGCGGATGGGAAAAGCCGTCAAGCAGGGTCCAGTCGAAGCGCAGCCCCATGCCGCCGGGCAGCCCGCCCTCGGGGGTCTTGGCGTCGTACAGGATCAGGTCCGCGACCGAGCGATAGAGCTTTGCCGCCGCGAGATCGGCGCGGGTCCGCACCGGCAGCGCCTTCCATAGCCCGATCCCGGGATGCCGGGCGCGGAGCGCGGCGAGCCGTTCGGGCGGTTCCTTGCCGTGCAGCTGAAGGATGTCCACCCGGCCCAGCCCGATCGCCTCGTCGATCAGCGCATCCTCGGCATCGACGAACACGCCGACCTTGCCGATATGCGGCGGCACCATCGCGGTGAGCGATGCTGCCTGCTCGGCGCTGACATTGCGCGGGCTCTTCGCAAAGAAGACGAAGCCGATCTGCGACGCGCCATGGCGCACCGCCGCACCCACCGTGTCGGGTGTCGAAAGCCCACAGATCTTGGCGCTCACGCGGTTCATGGCTGCCGTTTCGGCCTGTGCGCTTTATTCGTCAACCTGCCTCAATGGCCATACGCTGCCAATAAGACCGTCCCTATCGCGCAGCGATGGGAAGGGGGGCCATGTGCAGCATGGTGGAGGGGGGCCTCCCACCCGGGTCTCAGCTACGCTCGATGCGGGGCGTGAACGGATTGCGTCCGCTTCGCGCCCAAACATCGGCGTTCGGTTCGATATGGCGCAGCGCCAAAAGCGGACATTCCATTCTTCGGCCGCGAACGCCCACTTTTAGGGATTATCCGGACAGGCGGCTTTTGGCCGCAGCACGAGAAAGGTCGCCGTCCGTTCAGACTGACAGCACCCCTGGCACCTATGAAACGGCTTCGGCTGGCACTCGCCTGCGAATATTCACCGGGATCGCCGACATGCGCGGCATGGCGTTGATCGGTTCGACCTGGCTCGAGGTGCTGACAAGCTTGTTGACGTTGACGCCCGGCTTGTCGGGGGTGCCGCCCCAGCAATGCGCGACCGAGATGATCCCCCGCCGCATCGTCTTGTCAGGCTGGATGGCGGCTTCGATCCGGCCATGCTCGGAGGCGATCTCGACCTGGTCGCCAGGCTCCAGCCCGAGCGCTTCCAGATCAGCCGGGCTCATATAGGCCGGGTTGTCGGGCATATTCCTGAGGATGCCGCTCAGATTGGTGCCGAGCGTATTCATCACAGCATTGAGCCGCCGCGAAATCAGCAGGTGGCTGAAGCCGCCGCCCGCCTCCGCCGCGCGCGCCATCACCGACTGGCCGAAGCGCGTCAGCTCATCGGCGACATCCTCGGGCATGACGTCGAAACGGGCGTTCGATCCGCTCGCCGGCTGTACGACCGCGGACGGCGGATCGTAAATCTTGCCCGCCGGATGCGTCTTCAGATCCTCCTTCAGCTGGTCAAGGCTGATTTGTGCGCCGGCGAGGCGGATCGCGATCAGCCCCTCAGTGGTCGGGGTCGCATCCATGTCGAGCGGCATGCCGTGGAACGCGATCTGCACGCCGAGGCGCCTGGCGAGCGCCCAATAGACATACCAATCCTCGATGAGGTCCGAACCCTCGGGATGTTTTAACACCGGCTGGGCCAACTGCGTCCAGGACGTCGGAAGCAGCGGCGGAAATCCCGCCACACTGATCGGCAGATCGGCACGCTCGTACATCATCGTCGGCGGCAGGACATAGTCGGCGAAGCGCGCCGTCGCGGTCATATAGGGATCGACCACGACGAGCAGGTCGATCGCCTCGAGCGCGGCGAAGATCTTATCCTGGTCGGGCAGGCAGACCGCAGGGTTGCCGCCCTGAACGATCAGGGCGCGGATCTGGCCCGGCCCCGGTGTCAATATCTCCTCAGCCAGGGTGCTCGCCAGCCGGTCGATGCCGAGCTGGCCGATGCCGCGGATGCGGCTCTCCGGATGGGCCTGCCACGAACGTTGCGGCGCGATGACCTCGGCGTAGCGGGTCATTTCGGGAAGACCGACGTCGACGACCGCCTTCTCGCCAGCGCGGCGGAATCGACCGCAGATGATATTGAGGGTGTCCACGAGGTGCTGGGTCAGGTTGGAGAAGCCTGCCATGCACGGACCAGTCGAGCAAAAGGCCCCGCCACGCTTGCTGTCGCGCGCGAACATGGCCGCGGCGGCGCGAAGCTGCCCGGCTTCGAGGCCGGCGCTCAGCTCGACCATCTCGGTCGTGAACGGCTCGACCGCTTGTCTGAGTTCTGCGATCCGGTCGGCGCCGACATGGCGTGCGACGAATTCCTTGTCCTCCCAACCTTCGTCGAGGATCAGCCGGATCAGTGCTGCGGCGATACCGGCGTCGCGGCCGGGCAGGGGCTGCAGGAACAGGTCCGCATGATGGGCCGTCTCGGTACGACGCGGATCGATGCAGATCAGCTTGAGTCCCCGGTCCTTTTCTTTGCGCAGGGTCCGCAACGGATCGGGGCTGATCACCGGCATCGTCGAGTGTGAGATGATCGGATTGGCGCCAATCAGCAGCAGCACGTCGGCTGTCGACACATCCTGCGGGCCCGCCGCCCAGCCGCCCTGGCGCTCGAAGCTGACCATCTTCGCCGACTGATCGACCGTATTGGTCGAATAGAATTGCCGCGATCCGATCGCGGTCAGGAAATCATGCTGGATCTGGTGGGTCGCGAACAAAGTGCCTTGGGTGCCCTTGAATGTCGCGACCGCCTGTGGACCGTCCTGGTCGAGGATCGCGCGCATCCGCGCGGCGATCTCGTCAAGCGCCTGCTCGCTGCCGATTTCGGTGAAGCTGCCGTCGGGCTGACGCTTGAGCGGCCGCAGCAGCCGGGCGGGGCCGTGATGCGCCTCCTCGGCCTGGAGTCCCTTCACGCAGACATAGCCGTTGGACATGGGATTGTCCTTGTCGGCCTTCACATCGACGATCCGGTTGAGGCTGTCGTCGATTGACAGGATGACGCCGCAATGGGCGCTGCAGATCCGGCAATAGCTGCGCGTCTGTCTGATCGTCATATTCTCTCTCGCATCGTTGCACGTTCTCTTTACCACGAACCGTCCCGGAAACGACGGTTTAGGCGTTGCCACCGTGTCGGACGCAAGCGCGCCGCTGGCGCGGTGTGTCTTCGCCTCAGGCAGCCGCTGCCATCATTGGCCATGTGGCCATCGCCTGAGCGCGATAGTTCCGCAAAGTGCGATGGGAGACGAGATGACGCTGCGTGTCGAAGTGGTTGGAGACGGCGCCATGGTTTGAAGGGAAACGCTGAGCGGATGCCGGGGATTTGAACCGCTGCATCTTGCGCTCGCGTCGCCGGAATGGCTGGTGCGAACGCTCGGCTCAGTTGTTGGTCCAGCGTCCGGTTTCCTGCAGCCCCGCCCCGCCAGTAGCCGGCACTCCGGCGGCTTGAACCAATCCAGCGCTCAGGAGTTTCGTCCCTGCGTCGCACCAAGACGCGGGAGAGATATTATGAAAACCTACCTTTGCGCCGCGACTGCTGCCGCCCTGTTGATCAGCTCGCCGGCTTGGGCACAAACCGCGTCTCACACCCAAAACCGAACGGTGACCACGACGAGCAACGGCAAGGTCACGAGCGTTTCGAAGTCGCAGAAGACCGCCGCGTGCCGGAACGAAAAGGGCGTGTTTATCAAATGCGTCTCGACCGTGAAGACCAGCGCGGCTGCCACAATCATCAAGGACAGCGCCGGCAAGTGCCGGTTCGCGGCTGGACCGAAGAAGGGGCAGTTTACGAAGTGCCCCTGATGTAATCTGGGCGCCGCCGCGATTCACCGGCCGCGGCGCCCACCGTCGTCGACACATCCTTTTGACAGAGCCCGTCGAAGCTCAAAAGGCGATCGGAAGCGGGAAATGCTCGCGCACCACGAAATCGCGATGGTCGAGCAATATCTT
>CANJRZ010000173.1 GCA_947476735.1 Sphingomonadaceae bacterium | reverse complement strand
TATAGGCATCCGCAAGCGTCTCGCTCATCAGCATATCCTCGGTGCCCGCGCGGCGGAGTATCTCCTCGAGCACCCACTTTGGATCGTCGGTCTCGAAACTATAACAGGCGGCATAGCGATATTTGGCGCTGATCTCCTCGATCCCGCACATGAACAGCGTTCCGTTGTCATTGCCCATCTGCGGCTCCGAAAGCGAACTTCGCCGGCATGCGACTACGCCCGGCACCTTAAGCAGATCGGGGACATGGACCTTGTCGTACCAATCGTTGAACTCGGCGTCGTCGCCAGGAGTGCAATTGGTGAAGACGAACCAGCTGTAGCGCCTCATCGTTCAGCCCGCCCGCTGCGGAGAACGGCATTCCTCGACGATGTAGACGCTCATCTTGGAGCGATCCATAAACTGTTCCTCGTCATGGGTGATCCGGTCGCCGATCGCCGGATCGGACAGCGCCGCCACCAGCTTTTCGTAATTCTCCCTGCTGGAGAAGGTCAGCTCGGTGATCACATCGAAGTCGAGCTCATTCTCGACCTTGTTGTCGAGATGGCCGGTCTGATAATCCTGCGTCTCGGAGAAATAGCTGCGGTAATAATCCTGGTAGAAGGGGATCAGCTTCTCGCAGAGCGGTGCGTGATTGGCCTCGTAATATTCCTTGAACTGCGCACGCGTCGTCCCGGGCTTGCGCTTCAGCAGGCAAACGATCTTCATCATATCCGCTCTCCGATTCTCGGTTGTTCCTTTCGGCTACGACGCGGGACGAATGGGAGCAACCATATCGTGCGGGGCCGGGCCGCTTCCCCGAAGGTCGGTGCACGAATGGAATTGTGTCCTCGCCCGCCTTATCCCATCGCGGGCTGGTTGGCGGTCAGCAGCCTGTCGAACGACGGCAGGTCGACCGGGCATTGATCCCAATAGCCAAACTTGGCGATGGTAACCCGCTGCAGGGTCCTTTCACCCTCGCCGACCGCATGGCGCGCATGCTGGACCGCCAGATTGTCCCAGATGACCAGATCGCCCGACCGCCAGACATGGTCGTAAACATGGCCTTCGTCGTAAAGATAGGCGAACAGCTCGTCGAGCAAAGCATCGCTTTCGGCATCCGGCAGGCTGGCGATGCAGCCGGTCATGTCGAGATTGACGAAGATGTAGGGACGCCCGCTCCCTTCCTGACGCCCGACCACACGATGGACCGCGCAATTGTCGAGCGGCTGGAGATCGGCGAGCCGCGTTCGTCGTCCGACAGCCCGTTCACGGACCTGCAGAGCATTCAGCCCGTCGATCCGGTCGCGCAGTCGCTGCGGCAACCGCTCATAGGCGCCGAAACCGCTCGCAAATCGCGTCGGGCTAGCACCGTCAGCGACAGCGAGCGCATGGAGAGAGCCACCGAGATAAGGCCCTGGCACGAACGGGATGTCGTTGTGGAACAGCAACTCGCGATTGCCGAGCAGTCCGTCATCGCGGACGTTAGATACGATGTAATTCTCGATATGGTCGCGCAGCACCGGCCCGAAGATGCTGCACGCATCGAGCTGCTGGTCCATGCTCAGCGACTGGTTACGAAAGATGAGCAGCCCATCAACCGCGAAGAGGCGACGAAGCTCCTGCTTGTCGGCATCGCTCAGCTCGGAATTGAGATCGACATCGATCTCGATTCCGAACAGTGCCAGCGGACGATGGCGGATCGCTGAACTCATTCAGGCCTCACTTGTATCGCGCCGGTCTCAAGCCGAAAGCGGTTCATCCTGGCGTATGCGCATGACATCCATCGCTACGGTACGGGTATCCTTGCCCGACCGCAGCACGGTACCCGGAAAGCGGCCGAGATGCTCGCCATTGCGCACGATCGGCACACCGTTGACCAGGACATGGTCGATCCCCTCGGCCTCGGCATAGAGGCGAAACGCCGCGCTGGCGCCCGGCAGATCATAGCGGAAATAGGTCTTGCCGCGGCCGACTGTGTCGGGATCAAAGATCACCAGATCGGCATGACACCCTTCGGCGACCACGCCGCGATCGACCAGCCCATAATAGCGCGCCGGCCGCTGTGTCATCTTGTGGACCGCTTGCTCGAGGCTGATCACCTTATGCTCGCGCACTCCGGTCTGCAGCACCACCGACGAGAAGGAGAAGGTGTCGATCAGGTCGAGATGCGCACCGGCGTCGGAGGCCCCGATCAGAGTACGGTCATCGGCCCAGAGGCGGCCGCGCAGCTCGTAGGATTTGGCATCCTCGCCTCCGAGCCCGGGTACCACGATCGTGTCGAGATTGTCCGCAATGGCGATGTCGAGCATCGTGTCGAAGGGCGTCTTGCCCAACTCGGCCGCGATATCGCCGATCGTGCGGCCCTCATAGATCTTGTTTGCCTCAGCCACCGCGGCAACGATCGTATAGTCGCCAAATTTGGGCAGATGCTCATAGGTGGCCCCCGTACCCAGCAGCGTCTCGCCATCGTCAAGGAGCTGCTGGCGGATTCCGGGGTCCTTGAACATCTCGATCCGCTGCTCGGGCGGCACCTTGAAGATCTCGCGCCACAGCCCCGGCATCACCTCAAAGGCGAAGCCCGAGCGCAGGGTCATATGCGAGAGCGGTACATTGGGCACGGTAAGCGCGATCACCTCGCCGCCCTTCTCGCGAGCCCGGTCACTCACCGCGAGATGCCGCTGGATGCGCGCCTCGGTGTCGGCGCGGCCGGTGACGACCAGTACATTCCAATTCATCGGCCGCTGCGCGGTCACCGACATATCGGCCATAAGCTCGACCATCTCGGGCGGAAAATCGAGATTTGGAAGGAATTCGAGGCCCGTTCCTTCATGCTGTTTCACGATCTCGCACAGGCCGATGAATTCCTCGCGTTCGGCGAAGCGCGAGGGCACCGGATTGCCGTCGCCGTCATTGTGACTCTCGGCGACCGTGGTCGAGAAACCGAGCGCGCCCTGCTTCAGCGACTGGTCGAGCAGCTCCCGCATCTCCGCGATGTCGCACGACGTCGCCTTTCCGCCGACGGCGCGCTCGCCCATCACTACGCGGCGGATCGCGCTATGACCGGCGAAGAAGCCTACATTGAGGCCCATCTTCCCATCGAGCTTGTCGAGATAGGAGCCGAACGAGGTCCAGTCGCAATCAAGCGCGGCTTCGAGCGTCTCCAGCGGCATGCCCTCGACCCGCGCCAGCATTGGCTTAATGTAGCCTGCGGACTCGGGCGTGATCGGCGCGATCGAAAAACCGCAAAAGCCCCCGATCACCGTGGTGACCCCATGATAGCAGGACGGGCTGAGCGTCGGATCCCAGAAAACCTGCGCATCATAATGCGTATGGACGTCGATGAAGCCGGGCGACACCACCCTGCCGACCGCGTCAATCGTCTCTCGCGCCGGCTCGTTCACCTCGCCGATCGCGACGATCCGCCCGTTCCTGATGCCGACATCACCGCGATAACCAGGCATCCCGGTCCCATCAATGATGGTCCCGCCACGGATCCCGATGTCGAGCATCACTCGGCGGCCACGGCCTGGCGCTTCTCCTGCAGCACGTTCATCGGCACCGTGCGAGTATCCCGACCCGAACGCAGCACCGTCCCCGGCAATACGCCTATATGCTGCCCCCTGCGGACGATCTCGACTCCGTTGACGAGGACATGATCAATGCCCTCGGCGTCGGCGTAAAGCCGGAAAGCCTCGGTCGTGCCGGGCAGGTCGTGGCGGAAATAGGTCTTGCCGCGACCGACGGTGGCCGGGTCGAATATGACCACATCGGCATGATAACCCTCGGCGATCACGCCGCGATCGATCAGGCCGAAATACTCTGCCGCCCGCTGGGTCATCTGGTGAATCGCCTGCTCAAGGGTGATCACCTTGTGCTTGCGTACCCCATATTCGAGCACCGTCGTCGACAGCGCGAACGTGTCGAGCTGGTCAAGATGCGCTCCCGCATCGGAAGCGCCGATCAGCGTGCGGTCGTCGGCCCAGATCTTGCCCCGCAGTTCCCACGCCGCCTGGTCGCGCCCGCCGAGATCAGGGGCGACGATCGTCCGCAACTCATCCGCAATCGAGATGTCGAGGAGGACGTCGAGCGCCTCCCTGCCCTGCTCGGCGGCCAGATCGCCGATCCTACGGCCCTCATATTGGCGCGTAGCATCGCTTGCGGCCGAAACGACCGAGAAATCCTTGAAGCGCGCCGCGAACTCAAACACGCCCGTTTCCGATGCGGCATCCTCGGCAAGCTGCTTGCGCACTGCCGGATCGCGCAACCTCTCGATCCGTTGGGGCACCGACAACTTGAATATCTCCCGCCACAGGCCCGGGAGCGCGTCGAGCACATTGCCGACCCGAAAGTTGGTAAACAGCTCCGGCGTCTGCGGGATCGTCAGCGCGATGATCTCGCCGCCATTCTCGCGGGCGTAGCTGCTGACGTCGAGCTGTCGCCAGGCGCGTTCTTCCGCGTCGGCGCGGCCGGTGATGGCCAGCGCGTTCCAGTTGAGCGGACGCTGCCCCGCCACCGAAATGTCAGTCATCAGCTGAACCATCTCGGGCGGGAAATCGAGGTCGGGAAGGAATTCGAGACCGGTCCCCTCATGTTTGCTGACAACCCGCGCCAGTTCGACGATCTCGGACCGATCGGCCCAGCGCGATGGCACCGGGTTGCCGTCGCCATCATTATGGCTGGCCGCGACCGTGGTCGAGAAGCCGAGTGCACCCTCGACGAGCGAGGCATCCAGCAGCGCCTTCATTTTCTCCAGTTCCTCGGGCGTGCATTTCTCGCCGACCGCGCGTTCGCCCATCACCACCCGGCGGATCGCCGAATGGCCAGCGAAAAAGCCGACATTTATGCCGATATGATTGTCGAGTTTGCCGAGGAAATCGCCGAACGACCGCCAGTCCCAGTCGAGCGCGGCCAGCAGCGTGTCGAGCGGCATGCCCTCGACCCGCGCCAGCATCGGCGCGAGGTACCCCGCCGCGTCGGGTGTCATCGGAGCGATCGAGAAGCCGCAGAACCCGCCGATAGCCGTGGTGACGCCATGGAAACAGGACGGGCTCAGCGTCGGATCCCAGAACGCCTGGGCATCATAATGGGTGTGAACGTCGATGAAGCCGGGCGAGACCGTCTTGCCAGTGGCGTCGATCGTCTCCCGCGCAGCCTCTCCAACCTGGCCGACCGCGACGATGCGACCATCCTTGATGCCTACATCGCCGCGATAGCCGGGCTTACCCGTACCGTCGATGATGGTTCCGCCGGTGATCCTGATATCGAGCATGGCACCCTCTCCTTACATAAGGCCGCAGCCCCAAGCATTCTCGCTGTATGGAATATGCGTCCTACCTTGGGGCGCTCAGGTCAAGTCTTTGCAAGTCAACAGGCCGGAATCGGACATCGGACAGCCAGTTACCCGAATGCCGAAGGTCCATCGTCGATCGGCTCGACATCGACCGACACGTCAATTCTCTGACCTTCCTGGCCGGTAAAGACCCCGTCGATCGGCGCGACGTCGGCATAGTCGCGGCCCATCGCGGTGATGATGTGATCGCTTCCCACCAGGCAGGCATTGGTTGGATCGAAACCGATCCAGCCACGCTCCGGTCCGCACCAGATCACCACCCATGCATGAGTCGCGTCGGCGCCCACCAGCCGCAGCTTGCCTGGCGGCGGCACAGTCCGCAGATAGCCCGAGACATAAGCTGCCGGCAGGCCCACACCGCGCAGGCCCGCGATCATGATCTGCGCGAAATCCTGGCAAACGCCCTGCCGCTTCTCGAAAGCCTCGGCCGGACTCGTATCGACTGTGGTGGCGCTACCATCATATTTGAAGCGGTCGTGGATGCGTGTGGCGAGCGAGGCCCCGCCTCGACTATGCCACGCCGCGCATCGAGATGCTCCGAACACCAGGCGGTGATCTCGGAGCTCAGCGGGATCGACTGCGAGGGGAAGATGTAGTTGGCGGGGCTTTCCACACCGAGATCGAGCGTCGTCCGCGATATGGTCGAGATCTCGCCGATCGTCGGATCGCCGCTGCCCGGCACCGGCGTCGGCCGGTCTACCCTGATCCTGAAGCTGCTCTCGATATCGAGCTCGCGGCTCTTCTTCTCCATCACCATGCGAGTGACATTGCCGAGATAGCCGATCGGCCTGGTGCCCGTAATGCGCGCTGACGGCGAAAGCTCGAGCTTGTAATTCTCGAGCGTCTGACCGGCCCATTCAACCGGCTTAAGCCGCAGGTTGCAACGCGCGAAGCTGACCGGAAAGGCGTACCGAAAATGCGTCTTGTGTCGGACCTGGTAGATCATCATGCCAGGGTCATACCCGACATCCGCAGGCCCTCGCTGCCCTGCAGGAAGAAGCGCGCACTGATCGCGTTGGACAGATCGGACAGCATATTTTCGAGACCGAGCAACATATGCGTATCAAGCGTGTCGGCACTCGCTGTGCGGATCGCCGCCTCGATCTTGAAGAAGATCGTCTCGTGCGGTTCGGCCATGCCGTCGTCGCGGAGAGCAGGCAATGCCTTGAGATGGGTGGCGATCCGCTCGATCTGATAGGCGAGCGAGCGAGGATTATAGGGATCGAGTGCGATGAGATCACGTACCGGTTCGAGCGCGAGGCCGACCAGATAGCGCGCACGATAGCTGATCTGGCTGTCACAAAGATCGAGCAGGGTAGAGAGGTCGTCGACCGAGGCATCCTGGCCGCCAAAGGATCGCAATAGCCGGCAGCCCCACTGTGCGCGCTCGATCCGCCGCCCCATATCGTGGAAACGCCAGCCGGCGGTACGCGCCATATTCTCGGCCGAAAACCCCGCCATCGCCGCAAAGCGCTCCTGCAGGTCAATCGCGCGAGCCAGCGTCGCTTCGGGGTTCACCGAGCTCACGCGCGGTAGCCGCGCATCCACGAGACGCCACACGTCGGCCGAAAGACGGTCGCGGATGCCGCCGGCAATCGTCCGGATATTGCGCATCACCGTCGCAACACTCGCAGGCCCGTGACCATCGAGCGCGATCATCGCCAACTCGCGCAGGTCATGTGTCTCGCCATGGCTGTGCTCGGGCGCGTCCTCTTCTTCCTCGTCATCGTCATCGACTTCGGGCGAGGCGGCGCCCGAGGAGAGCAGCATTGTGCCGAGCCGATCCAGCGTGAGCGGGAACAGCGCCGCGCCGCCATCGGCGACAATCGATCCGCCAAGGGTCGCGCGGATCAGCCGCAGGGTTGCCTCGCCACGTTCGACATAGCGGCCGAGCCAGAAGAGATTATCGGCCGCACGGCTTGGCAAAGTTCCGGGATTGCGACGGATCGGCACCTTCTGGGGCAAGAGCGACACCAGTTCATCGGCCGGTTTCGAACCAACGATGCAGACATCCGCGGAAAAAGCTCCCTCGCCCATGACTGTGACTCGGGCATCCGAAACGTCGCCGATGCGGGCAAAGCCGCCCGGCATCACCGTCCATTCGCCCCGGGCATTGCGGGCGGCGAAGACGCGAACCGTAAAGGGGCGCGGAACGAGTTGCCCATCCTGCACCGCTGGCGTTGTCGACAGATGAACGTCCTGCTGCGCGACATAATCCTCGGGCCGCCGACGCATGTCGGCGAGCAGAATCGCGCGTTCATGACCGTTCAGGTTCGCGGCGAGCACCGGCCGCCCGCGCGGCAGGCCGATCGGCGCTTCCGAAAATGCCGGCGCGATCAGCATCTCGTCGAAGCGCGCCTCGACCTGAGCACGCGGCCCCTCCTGCCCGCACCACCAGGTGGCGATATTGGGAAGCTTGAGATCCTCGTCGAACAGGCGCCGCGACAGTGACGGCAGAAATGCCGCCATGGCGGTCGATTCGACCACTCCGGCACCCGGCGCGTTGGCGATCACCGCATGGCCCGCCGCCATCGCGTCCATCAACCCCGGCACGCCGATTGCCGAATTGGCATCGAAAGCGAGCGGATCGAGCAGCCGCGAGTCGATCCGGCGCCACAGCGCGTCGACCCGCTTCAGCCCCTCGATCGTACGAACGAACAGTCCATCGTCGCGCACCGCCAGATCGCTGCCCTCAACGAGCAGCAGGCCAAGATAACGTGCGAGATGTGCCTGCTCGGGATAGCTCTGGTTATAGCGCCCCGGAGTCAGCAGGCCGATGCGCGGCTCCGCCCGGCGACAGACCGCCGAAAGGCCCTCGCGGAAGGCCGAGAAGAAGGGAGCCAGACGCTCGACATGGAGCCTGGTCTGGAGGGTGCCCATCAGCCGGGTCGAGGCAAGCCGGTTTTCGAGCGCATAGCCCGCACCGACGGGGGCACGAACATGATCGTCGAGCACGCGCCATTCACCGGTCGGATCACGGCACAGATCGGCGGCGTAGATGTGCAGGCGATATCCGCCCGGCGGCTTGATCCCGATCTGCGATCGCCAATAAGCGCGGCTGCCGGTAATCAGCGCGGCGGGCATCGCGCCATCGGCGACCAGCTTCTGCTCACCGAATATATCGTCTAACAGCTTTTCGAGCAGTTCAGCGCGCTGGGCCACTCCCTGGGCGATAATCGCCCATTCGTCTTCGCCGATCAACAACGGGATCGCGGAAATCGGCCAGGAGCGCTCGCGCTCCTCGCCGGGCAGGCGGAAGGCGATGCCGAGTTCCTGCACCTGTCGTTCCATCCGCTGCTGAAGCAGGTCGAGGCGACCCTCGCTCAGCTCGCCAATCCCCTCGAACAGCGCATGCCACCATTTCGCGCCGCGGCCGACATCGCCGCGCAATGCGTC
>CANJRZ010000172.1 GCA_947476735.1 Sphingomonadaceae bacterium | reverse complement strand
TTCGTCGAACTCGGCGAAAATGGTGCGGTCAGGGCCGGCGGAAGCCGGGCGGCGGCGCATGTCCTGCTGCGGGCGGCGTTGCAGGCGGCGGCCAATCCGGCGGCGATCGATGTCGTCAGCAAGGATTCACTGATCACGCGCCAGGATGCCGAGGCGCTGGTGCCGGTCGTGCGCGGCGTCATGCCGCTGCTCGTCAAGGTCGATCGCGTAGCCGATATCCGTTCCGCTCTGGCGCTCAAGACCCAGTTTCCCGCGCTCAAGCTGGTGCTGGTCGGCGCGGCGGAAGGCTGGATGATTGCCGATCAAATCGCCGCGGCCCACGTTCCTGTCCTTGCCGGTGGCCTGCTTGATATCCCTGAGAAGTTCGAGCGGATTGCCGCGACCCAGTCCAACGTCGGCAGGCTGACCCGCGCGGGCGTGACCGTCGCCGTCACCAATGTCGATATCAGCGAGGGGCCGATCGAGTCCTATCTCACCCAATATGCCGGCAACCTCGTCGCGCTGACCAGGATGCCCGGTGCACAGGGGCTGGACTGGGGGCAGGCGCTCGCCTCGATCACCTCCAAGCCTGCCGCCGCGATCGGCATGGACAGCGAGATCGGATCGCTCCGGCCGGGCCGCCGCGCCGATGTCGTGATCTGGGATGGCGACCCGCTGGAGCTGGCCTCGGCACCCGTTTCGGTCTTCATCGACGGCGTGAGCCAGCCGATGACGAGCCGTCAGACACGCCTGCGCGATCGCTATCTCAGCCCGGTCGAAAAAGCGCTGCCCAAAGCCTATGAGCGCTGACCGCGAGGTCCGGGCTATCGGGAGATTTCTGTCGCGCGAACCAGGCGTCCGGGCCGCCCACCGGTATCTTCATCGTCCAGGCGGGTAGGAACGCCCGCTACCAAGGTCGCAAGATAGCCACGCGACCCCTGAACGATGCGCGCACCGCCGCTGGGCAGGTCGTGGACCATCCTGGGGAGAGGCAGGGTAAGCCGCTCATAGTCTATGACGTTGATGTCGGCCCGTTTGCCGACCGCCAGAGTACCACGATCATGGAGATCGTATAGCCAGGCGGAATGACCGGTCAGCTTGTGCACCATCAGTTCCAGGGGAACGCGCTCGCCGCGCATGCGGTCGCGGGTCCAGTAAGCCAGCTGGAAGGTAGGCATTGCAGCATCGCAAATCGTCTTCAGATGGGCTCCGCCATCGGCGAGGCCGCTCAGTATGTTGGGGTTCATGAGGAAATTGCGCGTGGAGTCGAGATTTCCATGCACATAGTTCATGACAAGGTTGACGTTGAAGTTGCTGCCGTCACCAGCCGTGTAGTGATCGTAGAGATATTCCTCGCAGCTTTTTCCGCTCCTGGCTGAGAGCGCCCTCAGCTGCTGTTCCGGTCCCGGTTCGAAGTCCAGCGGTGACGTAAGGACGTATGATTCCGCATTCTGTGCCTTGATGTACTGAAACAGCGTGATCAGCATCTTGTCGTCGGCGGACGTGCCCTCGACGTCCTGTTCGCGCAAGATTGCCGCGCGACGTGTGGGATCGCGCAATGCAACCAGCCGTTCGGCCAGCGGCAGATGGGCGACCTCGCGATAGGACGGCCGCATGAGGAAAAGATGATGGCCGTCGAGCATGTAGAGCAGACCGGCTCCGCGCGGGGAAATCATGGGGTAGATCCGCGTTCCCGCAGCGATCGCTTTCTCGCTTTCCGCAATCATGATGTTCGCGTCATCGGGATCGGTCGCAACTTCCAGCAAACCATAGTTGACCGGCCGGCCTGAAGCCCGCGCGACATTTTCGAGGAGCCGGTGTTCCGCCAACCGAGCTGCCCTGCCGTCGCTCCCATTTTCAAGGAACAGCGAGCCGATTTCGCCGCGTGGCGCGACCTGGAAGACGCCGCGTCCGCCGACGGCCATCGCCTTGCCAAGGGCAACAAGTTCCGCTTCGGAAGAAAACGTCCCCGGGACATAGTTGCCGTTTGCCGAGCGGTGTTCGACAATACGTCCGGTCGAAAAGCCCATCGCTCCTGCCGCCATGCCCTCGCTCACGATGCCGGCCATGGCCTCGATGTCCTCGCGGGTTGCCTCCTCGTGCCGGAGCGCCCGATCGCCCATGACATGTACACGAACCGGCGCATGCGGGATGTGCATCGCCACATCCATGGTGAAGCGATTAGCCGCGACCCGATCGAGATAATCGGGAAAGCTTTTCCAGCTCCAGTCGAGCCCTTCATCCAGAACGATGCCCGGAATGTCTTCGACGCCCGTCATGAAATCCATCAGTTCGCGCCGATGCTCAACGCGAGCGGGAGCAAAGCCGACACCGCAATTTCCCGCGATCGTCGTGGTCACGCCATGGGAGAAGCTGGGATCCAGACGGTCGTCCCAGATGAACTGTCCGTCATAATGTGAGTGCAGATCGATAAAGCCCGGTGTCACCAAGGCGCCGTCGGCCTCGATGGTTCGGTGCGCCAGGCAGCCTTTCAGAGCGCCTATTGCGGCAATTTTGCCGTCCAGAACAGCTATATCGCCATACATGGCTGGCGCGCCCGTTCCGTCGACGATGGAGCCGCCTCGTATGATGACATCGTACATCAGCATATCTCTTTCGAATGTCTCTGCTTCGCCAAATGCGGAGATTGCGACAGAATTACCCTACATTTTGAAGGGGATTCAGTTTCTTCTGCCAATCGCATGAAACGCACCGGATCAGTCCTTCTTCCCGCCCCGCAGGTCGGCGGCGCGGCTGCGGAGATAGTGGCTGATGTCGGCCAGCTCCTGGTCACCGATCTCGGCGAAGGGGGGCATGCCGGCCGGGACGAGCGCGCCGCCGCGGACGACTGCGGTGAAGGCCTCCATCGAGATCGGTACCGACGAGGTGCGCAAGTCTGGTCCGGAGCCGGCGCCGACCGCGCCATTGCCGTGGCAGATCATGCAGCGGGTGGCGAAAGCGATCTCGCCGCGTGCGACCATGGCCTTGTCGGCGACGAAGCCGGGATCGTCGGGAGCGGCAAGATGGAGCGCCTCGGGTTTGGGGAGGCTCCGCCGTCCGGCCAGCGAGAAGGTCAGCACCCGCCGCTTCTGCTGGCGATAGTCGATCTTATACTTGGCGAGGATCGCCCCCGCCGAGCCGGCGCTGAGGCCGCTGCCCGTCAATATCGTGACATATTGCCGGCCTTTGGCGGTGTAGGTGATCGGCGCCGCCAGCGCGGGCGCCTGGGTGGCGAAGGACCAGAGCTCCTTGCCATTGTCGGCCGCGAAGGCGCGCAGCCGCCCGTCGAGCGTGCCCTGGAAGACGAGATTGCCGGCGGTTGCCATCGTCGAGCCGGGTATGAGCGCCGGTTCGGACTGGCGCCATAGCTCCTTCTCCGTGACCGGATCCCAGGCGATCAGTGCGGTGGTGCCGGCCTTGGGGTCGTCGCTCTTGTAGAAGAAGTCCATCATCAACCCGGCGCGGATTCCCATCAGCGGAACATCCTTGTCCCACTGCTGCATCGCCTCGGGAGGCAGGTCGCGGTAGATCGCGCCCTTGTGGATCGCGGGGATATAGAGCAGCCGCGTCTTCGGGCTGAAGGCCATGGGCTGCCAGCTGTGGCTGCCGCTGGGGCTGGGCCATAATTCGAAGCTCTTGCCGTTTCCAAAGCGGGCATCCGGATTCTCGACCGGCCGGCCGGTGGCGAGATCGACATGGCTGGCCCAGGTGACTTTCTCGTAATTCTTCGCCGAGATCAGCTTTCCGGTTTCCCGGTCGATCAGGTAGAGGAAGCCGTTCTTCGGCGCAGTCATCAGCACCTTGCGGGGCTTGCCGTCGATCTCGAGGTCGACCAGCTCGATGTCCATCGCGGCATTATAATCCCAGGTCTCGCCGGGATTGGTCTGATAATGCCACTTATACTGGCCGGTCTTTGCGTCGAGCGCGACGATCGAGCAGAGGTAGAGATTGTCGCCGCCGCCGGGGCTGCGGATCTTGTGGTTCCAGGGAGAGCCGTTGCCGGTGCCGATATAGACGGTGTCGGTTTCCTGATCGTAGGTGATGGCGTTCCAGACGGTGCCGCCGCCGCCAAATTTCCACCATTCGCCGGTCCAGGTCTTCGCCGCGGCCGCCATCGCGTCATTCTCGAAGCCGTCGGCGGGGTTGCCGGGGACGGTGTGCCAGCGCCAGCGCAGCTTGCCGGTCTCCGAGTCATAGGCGGAGACATAGCCGCGGATCGCCGCGACGTCGGCGCCGCCATGGCCGATGATCACCATGTCGCGGAAGGCGCGGGGAGCGCCGGTGATGTAGCGCGGTTCGTCCGGACCGTAGGTCTGGGCCGACCAGACGAGCTTTCCGGTCTTCGCGTCGATCGCGATCAGGCGTCCGTCATGGGTGCCCGCATAGATCTTGCCGTTCGACCAGGCGATGCCGCGGCTGCCCCAGCCCTGGCGCAGGCGGAAGCCCGAGGCTTCGGCCGCCTTGGAGTCATATTCCCACAGCTTCTTGCCGGTCGCAGCGTCGACGGCATGGATCAGGCTGTAGCCGGTCGTGAAATAGAGCACACTATCGACGGCAAGCGGGGTCGATACCGAATTGCCGTTGCCGAGATCCATCGACCAGGCGAGGCCGAGGCCTTTCACATTCTTGTCGCTGATCTGGGTGAGGGGGCTGAAATGCTGCTCGCCATGGGTGCGGCCATAGCCGGCCCAGTCTGCGCCGCCGCTGCCGTCGTCGAGGGGATTGAGGGCGGTGAGGGCTTTGGGGCCCCCGGCCGCGATATAGCTGCTCCCACCAATCGCCAGCAGCGCGATCGCCGCCACAAATGCCTTACGCTTCATCCTGCCCCCAAATTCGATTTTATATTCGTCATCCCGGTCTGGATCCGGGATCCCGCTTTTCCTTCAGACAGCCTGCCAGAGAAGCGGGACCCCGGGTCAGGCCCGGGGGTGACGGTCAAGAAGCAACCTTCGATTCCGCCCTATTCGCTCAGACCATGCGGCCTGCGCGCTGATCTGTATAGTCGCCCTGATCGACGAACAGCTTGCCGTTGACGAAAACCTTGTCGATTCCGGTGGCGCGCCGAATGTAGCGTTCGCCGCCGCCGGGCAGATCCTGGATGAGAATCTCCGGGCCGCGATCGACCGTGTCGGGGTCGAAGACGACCAGATCGGCGAAATGGCCCGGCCTGATCGAGCCTCGATCCCTGATGCCGAAATCGCGGGCGAGATCACTCGTCATCCGCTGAATCGCGCGCTCAATGGTGAACTTGCCGTGCTGGCGGACGAAATGGCGCAGCATGAAGGTCGCGTCGCCTTCGCCGGCGAACTGGGCGACATGCGCGCCAGCGTCCGAACTGCCCATCTGGATCAGCGGATGGTCAAGGATCGCGGCGACATTGTCGACATTGCCGTGCATGCCGAGGTTGGAGAACAGCGCCTCCATATTGTCGGACAGCGATATCTCGAGCATTGCAGCGGTCGTGCTGGTGCCTCGCAGATCGGCGATCTGGCGCAGGGTCTTGCCGACATAAGACTGGTTGGCTTCGGTGGTCGCCTCCATCAGGGTGAACTGGCCGAGGAAGTCGATGTCGCCGACATAGTCGATGATCGACTGGTCGAGCGCCGGCCAGATCGAGCGGTCACTGAGCAGCGCCACGCGTTCGGGCACGTCCTTCATCATGATGTCGCACCAGATCTTCGCCATGTAGAACAGGCTGTGCGCCTTGATCAGACGGAAGCTGGTGTCGAGCGGACGAGTCATCGTCTGGCCGTAGAGCCGCGCACCGCGCTGCTGGAGCTCGGCGAGCTTGGCGAGTTCCGACTGGCATTGGCCGGGCTCATTGTATGGCATGTCAAGGATCGCCAGGAAGGAGCCGCAGGCGCCGGACGCGAGGATGACCTCACCGAATTCGTCGAGCTCCATCAGCCGTTTCGCGGCATTGATCGGGTGAAGCGTGGTCTGCAGATAGAGCCGGCCGCTTTCGACGAGCGCACGCGCCAGCGCGATCTTTTCGCGCATGTCGGCGATGCCGCTCGCCATCGCATTGTCATTCTCGTCGGTAAGATGGGCATAGGACATCGACAATCCGAAGCCGCCGGCATCGATCGCCTCGCGGAGCAGGCGGCACATTTCGGCGATCTCTTCGTCGGTCGCGATCCGCTCCTGCGCCGCATCGCCCATCACGAAATGGCGGAGGATCGAATGGCCGACCACGGGGGCTACATTCACGCCGAGGCCGGTGCGGAGGAAGTCGAGATATTCACCGAAGCTTGTCCAGCTATAGGGCACCGCCTCGTCAAAGAAGCGGATGTCGATATCCTCGATCTTGTTGAACATCTTCGTCACGCGCGATCCGAATCCGGGGCGGACAGGCGCGAGGCTCAGGCCGCAATTGCCCATGACGACGGTGGTCACACCATGCTCGCCGGCAGGGGAGGCGGTTCGGTCCCAGCAGAGCTGAG
Source organism: Sphingomonadaceae bacterium (assembly GCA_947476735.1). Classification (GTDB taxonomy): domain Bacteria; phylum Pseudomonadota; class Alphaproteobacteria; order Sphingomonadales; family Sphingomonadaceae; genus Rhizorhabdus. The sequence goes on along the minus strand of CANJRZ010000172.1, from coordinate 2,323 downwards.
GATCATAATGGGTATGAATCTCGATGAAGCCGGGGGAGACGACCTTGCCTGTCGCATCGATGACTTTGGCGTCACCGGGATCGGATATCCGGCCAACCATGGTGACCCGGTCATCCTCGACGCCAATATCGGCTATGAAGCTGGGGCGCCCCGTTCCATCGACGATGCGGCCATTCCTGATGACGAGGCTATATGCCATTTTCCCTCTCCCTTGCCGGCAGGACTATCGGAGATTGTACCGTGTTTCAATCTTGTTGACGTTCTTTCGTGGCTGACGCTAAATCCCGACCCGGCGGTTGGAAAGGAAGCTGACTCTATCTCGTCATCCCGGGCTCGACCCGGGATCCCGCTTCCTTTTTCCGCGGTTGAAAGAAAAGCGGGACCCCGGGTCCCTGGCCTGCGCCAGGGCAGGCAAGCCGGGGTGACGCAGCTGGTGAGTTGAACCTGCAATGTGGTCTGCAGGTTGCGGAGAGGACGTCGCAAGTGATGCTGAAGCCCAATCATGTTCCCGACGAGCTGGTGGTCGATTTCGACTTCAACAATATCGAGGGTGGAACCGACGATATCCATGCCGCCTATGTAAGGGTGATGGAGGCGACCCCGGACATTTTCTGGACGCCGCACAACGGAGGTCACTGGGTGGTGACGCGCGCCGACGACGTCATCCCGATCCTGCGCGATTCCGATCATTTCTCGAACCGTCACATCACGCTCCCTGCCATGCCTGACGAGCAGCCGCGGATGATCCCGACCGAGCTCGACCCGCCGGTGCATGGCCGCTATCGCCAGCCGCTGGTCGAAGGGATGCTGCCGCCGGTCATCAATGCGATGGAAGCCGAGATCCGGGCGGTTGCGATCGAAGCAATCGAACGGCTTCAGCCGCGGGGGGAATGCGAGTTCATCAATGATTTCGCCAGGGTCGTCCCGATCCATGTCTATTTCCGGCTGGTCGACATGCCGCTCGACGACAAGAGCTATCTTCTGTCGATCGCCGACAAGGTCAATCGCGGCAAGACTGCCGAGGCCCGGATGTCCGGCTTCAACGAAATGGGCCGCTATATCGCGGGATGGGTGCACAAGCGTCGACAGGCGCCGGGCACGGATCTGCTTAGCAAGGTCGTCACTCTTGAGATCGACGGCCAGCCGATCAGCGATGCCGAGGCGGTCAACTATGCCACCGTGATCCTGTTCGGCGGGCTGGAGACGGTCGCGACGATGATGGGCTTCTTCGCGCGCTACCTCGCCGAAAATCCCGGGCAGCGCCGCCGGCTCGTCGAACGGATCGGCGACGAGGAATTCGTCAAAGGGGCGGTCGAGGAGCTGCTTCGCCGCCACGGCATCGCCATCGCCGCGCGCAAGGTCACCCGCGACTTCGCCTACAAGCATATCCCGTTCCGTGCCGGCGACATGGTGTTGCCGATGGGGCCGTTCGTCGGCCTCGACGGGCGCAACAATCCCGATCCGCTGACGATCGATTTCGACCGGCCGCGGGCGACGACCACGCCGTTCGGCGCGGGGCGCCATGCCTGTCCGGGATCGAACCTCGCCCGGCGCGAGCTGCAGATATTCCTCGAGGAGTGGCTGCCGCGCATCCCCGACTTTCGCATCAAACCGGGCACGAAGCCCGAACTGCAGACCTCGACGGTCAACGCGATTACCCGCCTGGAGCTGGTCTGGCCCTAGGGCGTATCGATCATTGGTCCATGCAGGCCTGCAAAGCGCGATTTTCTGCTCGGCATGAGCCGAACCTCGACTCGCCCTGATGGTTTCGTAACTGGCAGAAATTCCGGGTGCATGGGGTTGTTTGCCCAAATCGATAGGGGCGTTTTGTTGATCAAGGTAAGCGTTGCCCCGGGCATGGCTGAGATTTTTTCGGGGGCAATCCCGAGCAGGATCATTCAAAACCGGGGTCAGGAGAGGTGGGGCCCACTTGTAGTTTGCCGCGATTTCCGAGCCGGCGGATGATGCCATCCACCTTGAAATCGCCTGGTCGTGGGCGGCAGAGCGGCGCTTGCATTCCTCCCACCAGATGGTCCGATTGGCGTGCTTCACCACCATGGCTGTGATTCGCAGGTAGCGAGCGATCGCCTTCATCCGACCGGAGAAGGCGCCATGTATTCGCGCATTGTCATTGCCGCGGGGCGCGCCGCTTCCCTTGCCGCCGTGCATTCGACAGCGCCGGTTGCCGCCGACGGCAGGGGAGCGGCAGGGCGTGCCGGCGCGGGTGCGCGCGCCGCAGCGCGGAGCGCTGGCGAGGATATCCGGTTGCATGTGGTGGCCCCGGTTGTCTGTGGGAGGCCGCAGCCGCTAGCATGGTCGGGAG
>CANJRZ010000171.1 GCA_947476735.1 Sphingomonadaceae bacterium | reverse complement strand
GCTTCCGGTTCAGGGCCAGCTCCGCTGCACCCAAATCCAGAAAGGAAAAATCACCCGCTTGACCCACGGCCCGCATCGCGGGACATACCTTCCACCCGGGTCACTTCTCGATGAAAATCCCGGGTCACATCTCAGTGCAAATCAACAACATGGTTTCAAGGTCGTGCTGTAGTCGGCGTTTCTCCGCCGTCCAGCGGCCGATCTCTTGCAAACGCAGAAGCTTCGAACCCAGAACATCATCGTAAGTGTCAGGCAGGACATCGAATGGCGAGATCATCCGCGAGCCATAATGCGGACGAAAGGCGTGGATAGTCACTGGGCACCTCCTATGTTTGCCCCTGAGGGCCTCGTCATTTTGCCACCGATGCCGGAGTTGGCCGGTTGGCAGGGCACAGGCCCTTCTTGACGAAGAGTTTGCTTAACTCAGCTGCAGCAGATTGTAAATCGCTGCGCCACAAAATCGAAATGACGGTTCGGGGAGCCTATGTATTTCTTATATTGATTAGGGTCCGGGCTCATTTGAGCCACCAGATGACCTTGCCCCTGTCCGACGGAGAAAGGCTGATTGAGATACCGCTGCGCATCCAGACTGACGCGCACGCCAGACCCGGCAGGGGGATCCCAAAAGGACTCTACCGTCTGATGCTATCCACTAGCCGGCGGCGGGAAGGGACGGATCGTTTTTTCATCTCAGAAACGACGTAATGACAATATGCACGATGAAAAGCGTGGTATTTTATATAGCAAAATCAACTATATAAGTGTTATCGCCTTCATTCCCAGCGGCGCGCCATTGCAATACTGGCTGCCGCGCGGCCGGGTTAACCGAATATTTTCCTGCTCATCGCCAAGCAAGACGTCAAATGGCCAGGTACCGGACACGCCCATGCTCAAACAACTCATCTACATCAGCACTGCGCGGCCGTCATTGATGCCGACGGAGGTCGAAGCGATTCTGCAGAAATCCCGCGAGCGCAATCAACGCGACAAAGTCACCGGCCTGCTCGTCTTCGACGGAAAGCGTTTTTTACAGGCGGTCGAAGGTCCTCATGCCGCTGTCGAAGCCACCTATGCCCGCATTATCCTTGACCCGCGCCACCGAGCTCTCGTGAAGCTCTCGGACCGTGATGTGAACAAGCGCGAATTCGGGGACTGGTCGATGGGTTCACACCTGTCCGGCCCGGTGATGGGCGCGGGCGATCTCATTGCTCATGTCGATGCGATGACGGAAGATCTGTCTGACAGGAACATGCGCGAAACCCTGCGCAGCTTCGTCAGGATCAGGTCAGCCTGACCTGGCGGACGGTTCCGTCCATCGCGCGCATCGCTGTAAACATTCCCTACAGTCTATGGTATATTCTGGTCGACACGTCAGTCCAGGCGATGAATGGAGAGGGTGCAATGGAAAAGACGACCATGGCGATTTATCGCGCTCGCGAGGCGAGGCAGATGACCGGCGAGGACGGGCATTTCGAGTCTCCGCCCCCCGGAACCGTGGATGGTTGGGGGAAAATGTTCGAAGCCGGGCTTGCTGACGGAACAGTCGCGAAAATGCTGCTCGATCTTCCCGGTTTCTCGCTCGTCTACAACTGGTTCAAGCCGCACTTCCCTTTGCCGCGGCACAGCCATAGCGAGGATTGCCTCTACTACATTGTCAGCGGATCACTGCGGCTCGGCACAGAGGACCTTGGCCCCGGCGATGGCTTTTTCATCGGCGCCGACGTGCCCTATTTTTACACGATTGGCGCGGAGGGACTCGAGGTCCTCGAGTTCCGGCACAAGGGCTTTTTCACGACCCGGGGCTTTGCCGCGACTCAGAATTACTGGGACAAGGCGCTGGCTTCGATCGCTGAGAATCGTGAAAGCTGGAAAGCGATGATTCCGCCAATCCCGGCGGCCTGATCAGGTCATAAAGCGGCCGGCGTTCACATGCAGTGATATGCCCGTCACCGGCTTCGAGAGATCCGACAGCAGGTATAGGACGCTGCCGACATATTCTTCCGGTGTCGGCAGCCATCCGAGCGCACCCATATCGGCGATTCGTTGATACTCTTCTTCCTTGGTGGTGCCGCGCGCCTTGGCGAGATTGTCGAGCGAGACCCAGAGCGCATCGTTGACGATCGCCCCGCAATGGAGGCTGTTGACCCTGATCTGCTGCCGGCCAAATTCGATTGCGAGCGTCCGCGTCGCCGATGCCAGGCCGGCCTTCGACGCGGCATAGGGCAGCCCGCGCGGCCAGGGATTGTGGGAGTTCATCGAATTGATGATGACGATGCTACCACCTTGCTCCTGCCGGCTCATCTGCGCGACAAGCGGCTTGATCACCTGCAACGTGCCGAACAGATTGGTGTCGACGATCGACTTCCAGTTGTCGAAATCATCGTCAACCTCGCTGATCGTCTTGTTATCGGCAGGCATGTAACCGATCGCGACCAGGCCATCCACACGACCGTAGCGTTCGACCGCCGCGGCGGCGAGCGCCTCACAATCCTCGACCTTTGTCATGTCGCATACCACTGGAAGCGCCGAGCCTCCTTTGGCCTCGACCTCAGCTGCCAGCGAATCGACCACGTCCCGGGACCGGGCGGCGAGAACGACCGAGGCGCCTTCCTCGGTGCACATCATCGCCGTAGCGTGGCCAAGCGACGGACCGGCGCCAAGCACGATGATCACACGGCCTTCGAGCATCTTTCGCATCGCTTTACGTCCCTCCCCTGGTCGGCAGACAAAGCTCAACCCTGTGGGGTCAGCCCGGCGCCGGCGATGCCTGCCAGCGCACAGAGTTCGTCATTGTCGGATGTGTCCCCGGTCACACCGACTGCGCCCAACGGAGCGCCCTGCCCGTCAATGACAATAACGCCCCCCGCAGCCGGGATGACGCCATGAGGTGCAATCGGACCGAGAGACGCCACGAAAGTCGGCCGGTCGACCGCCATCGTGCCGACAGTGCGTGACGATACGCCAAGCGCCAGCGCGCCGCCCGCCTTGCCCATGGCGATCTGCGGACGAAGGGTCGAGGAGCTATCCGAACGGGCCAGCGCGATCAGGTGCCCGCCAGGATCGAGCACCGCTATGGTGAGCGGCTTGAGCCCAAGCTCCCTGCCTTTGGCGAATGCTCCCTCGATGATCCTATTGGCCTGGTCGAGGCTGATCCTGTTCAACATACCCTCCTGCATTTGGGGCGATGCTATGACGGGCTCAAGCGCGAATTGCCAGCCTCAACAGCCACGCGACAACACCCAGCGCCGCGACGCTCGCCCCCCAGATGGCGACAAGCCAGGCAAGCCGCTTCCAGAGCGGTCCGGGCTCGACACCAGGTTCAGTGATAACCGGCTTCATCAACCTTGCCGCGGAACACCCAATAGGCCCAGGCTGTGTAACCGATGATGATCGGCACCATCACGCCTGCCCCGACCAGCATGAAGATCTGACTGCGTTCCGGAGCAGCCGCTTCCCAGATCGAGACGCGGCCCGGAATGACGTCAGGCCAGATCGAGATGGCGAGCCCCAGCATCGATAGCGCGAACAGGACGAGCGTCAGCAGGAATGGCCGCCCGTCACGGGGGCTATCAATCGAGCGCCAAAGGAAAAGGCCCGTGAGCCCAACGAGGACTGGCACCGGTACCGCGACCAGCAAACCAGGAAATGCAAACCAGCGCGCGTAATATTTACCCTCGAGGAAGGGCGTGCACGCGCTTACGGCGAAGATCGCGACGAGCAAACCGATGGCGCAGATACGAGCGAGTCGGCGTGCATCCTGCTGAGCGGGCCCGACAGTCTTCCAGATCAGCCAGCTTGCACCCAGGAGCGCATAGCCCACTACGAGGCTGACACCGGTGAGCAACGAAAAAGGCGTCAGCCAATCCCACCAGCCTCCCCCATAGCCACGGCCTTCCACCCGGATACCCTGGAGCAGCGCCCCCAGGGTAATTCCCTGCGCAAGGGTGGCAACCAGTGATCCGGCGGTGAACGAGAAATCCCAGAAAGCGCGATGGGCGGGATCGCGCCAGCGGAATTCGAAGGCGACGCCGCGAAAAACAAGCCCGAGCAGCATCGCGGTGAGCGGTGCATAAAGGGCCGGCAATATAATTGCATAAGCCAGTGGAAAAGCCGCCAACAGTCCACCGCCTCCCAGAACCAGCCAAGTTTCGTTGCCGTCCCAAACCGGCGCAATGCTGTTCAACGCCATATCCCGCTCACCACCGACCCTGAAGAACGGAAACAGGATACCGATGCCCAGATCGAAACCATCCATCAGCACATAGGCACCGACGGCGAAGGCTATGATTCCGGCCCAAATCACAGTCAGATCAATGGCCATCATGACTGCGCTCCTTCGATGGCGGGTGCCGGCGTGATGCCGGCGCTGCGGATCGGACCCTGCTCGACCGGCTGTGCGGTTTCGAACGATTTGGGTGGATTGGCCATAAGCTTGAAGATGTACCAGGTGCCCGCGCCAAACACCGAGAAATAGACGATGATGAATGCGATCAGCGAAGCGCCGACGGCAGGTGCGGCCAGCGGCGAAACAGAATCCATCGTCCGTAGCAGTCCATAGATCGTGTAGGGCTGACGACCGACCTCGGTGGTGATCCAGCCCGCAATGACCGCAATGAACCCCGCCGGGCCCATCAGGATGGCGAGCCGATGCAGCCACCGCCATTGGAACAATTTGCCTCGCACACGGGCGAACAAGCTGACCAAACCGAGGCCCAGGATTGCGAAACCGATCCCCACCATGATCCGGAAGGACCAGAAAACCACCGCGACCGGCGGCTCGCGATCATCGGGTATCGTGTCGAGCCCGGCGAGCGGTGCGTTGGGATCGTGCTTCAGGATGAGCGATGATGCCTTAGGAATCTCGATCGCGTAGTCGATGCGCTTCTCCGCACTGTTGGGAATGCCGAACAGGATCAATGGCGCGCCATGCGAATGGCTCTGGTAATGGCCCTCCATAGCCATAACCTTGGCCGGCTGATGCACGAGCGTGTTTAGGCCATGGGCATCGCCCGCGAGGATCTGGAGCGGAGCCACTAGCGAAGCCATCCACATCGCCATCGAGAACATCGTCCTGGCACCCTTGTTGTCAGATGCCTTGAGCAGATGCCAGGCGCCGACCGCGCCGACCACCAGCGACGTAGTAAGATAGGCCCCGATAACCGTGTGAACGAGACGGTATGGGAAGCTAGGATTGAAGATGATCGCAACCCAACTCGGCCCGGGAAGAAACTGACCGTTGGCACCGATTTCATAGCCGACCGGTGTCTGCATCCAGCTGTTCACCGACAATATCCAGAACGCGGAAATAAAGGTACCCAGCGCCACCGCGCAGGTCGCCGCGAAATGCAGCTTGCGACCGACCTTGTTGAGCCCGAACAGCATGACGCCCAGAAAGCCGGCTTCCAGGAAGAATGCCGTGAGAACCTCATAGGCCATCAACGGGCCGATCACCGGACCAGCCTTGTCACTGAACACCGACCAGTTCGTCCCGAACTGGTAAGACATGACGATGCCCGACACGACGCCCATCGCGAACGTGACCGCGAATATCTTCAGCCAGTAACGGTAGAGATTATCGTAAACATGCCTGCCCGTCGCGAGCCACAAACCTTCGAGCACCATCAGAAAACTGGCGAGACCAATGGTGAAAGATGGAAAGATGAAGTGGAAACTAACCGTGAAGCCGAACTGAATTCGCGCCAGCGTGACGGGATCGAATAAGTCGAGCATGATTCAGGCTCCTTCGCCCTGTTCCGAAGCGATGATCGGGCCCGCAGCCGATCAGACAAATAGTGTCGGGACGATCACGGAAGCACTGCGCCACAGCATGTAAATCGCGACCGCGAAGATCAGGGCGGCGAAGACCGTCGTCAACCGCCCGGTCGTTTCGCCCAGCCTTCCGGCCAGACGTGTCCCCAGCAGGCTGCCTGCCATGCCGCCGGCAATAAACACTATGGCAAGTGGCCAGTCTATGAGGCTCGAAAACGCATAGTTGATCGCGGTCGTCAGCCCGAATGCCGTAACAGCGACCAGCGAGGTTCCAACGGCCATCAGCATCGACATTCCAGTCGATGCGACCAGCCCAGGAACAATCAGAAAGCCCCCTCCGATCCCGAAGAAGCCCGAGAACAAGCCTGAACCCAGGCCATAAGCGACCACCCTGGGCGCGCTCTCGCGATTGCATTCAGCATTTGGATCGCCCGGATTGCCGCGGGATCGCAGCATCAGCACTCCGACGAGAAGCATGATGAGTGCGAAAAGAAACAGAAGCTTTTCGCACTCATCATTTTTCCCAGCGTCGATCCAACGAACGCACCGGCGATCCCCGCGCTCGCATACATGCCGCCACAGCGCCATTTCACATGGTGGGCGCGAGCATGGTTGCCGAGCCCGATCGCAGCGTTGCAAGCCACGGCCAGCGCACTTGTCCCTATCGCTACATGTGGATTGGGGACGCCGACCAGGTAGACCATCAGCGGGACGGCGAGGATCGAACCGCCGCCGCCGACGAGGCCGAGCGTGAACCCGACAAGCGCGCCCGACAAGCCACCGAGAAGATAATGCAGAAGATCAAGCACGGTGGACGAGCACCTTTCGGCGTTCCGACTTCACCATTCGTGCCATGGCAGATGACCCGGTGGGAACACTCGATCCAATCACCATCAGTGTGTTATTCATCGCGATCACCAGCCTATCTGGACGTAAGACGGTGAAGCGCCATGCCCGCCAGCAACGAAGCCAGAAATGGCGCGACGGCGATGGGAGCAAGAGCCAAGCCGGCGACCGCTGGTCCCGGACAAAGCCCGCCCAGCCCCCAGCCAACCCCGAAGAGAATTGAGCCGAGCACCAGCTGTGCATCGATCTTGACAGTATCGGGTAACGCAAAGCTGGCGTCGGCGAAGGGACGCTCGGCTCGGCGTTGGATACGCCAGGCAATCGCCATGGGTATGATCGCGCCGCCCATGACAAAGGCCAGAGTGGGATCCCAGTCTCCGAAGATATCAAGGAAAGCACGGACACGATGGGGATCGGTCATGCCTGACAGGGTAAGCCCCGCTCCGAACAACATTCCCGCTATCAGTGCTATCAGCATGCGCATCACATCCACCCTTCAACACGAAGGGTTGCGACGGTGACAACACCGCTGGCGATGAACAGAACCGTGGCGACGATCGAGCGCCGGGAAAGGCGCGAAAGACCACAAACACCGTGTCCGCTAGTACAACCCGAGCCAAGCCGAGTGCCATAGCCTACGAGCAGACCGGCCACGATCAATGCCGCCAGCGAGGCGGGGTAGCGAGCTTCAACCGGACCAGCCAGAAGCGCCACGAATGCCGCTCCCAGCGGCAACCCGAGGGTGAAGGCAATCGCCACCGGGCGGGGCGCTCCGGTATCAGCGAGGCCGATCGCTCGTGCGGCGAGGCCGCTGACTCCTGCGATCCGACCTAGGCCCAGCAGCAGGATGGCCGCCGCCCCACCGATCATCAGTCCGCCGATCAGACCTGCCAATGGCTGTGCTGGAGGAAAGGCGGCAATCATAGCACGTCGACCGGCATCTTGAGATAGGACACACCATTGTCCTCGGCTGGGGGCAAATGCCCCGCACGCATATTGACCTGCACCGATGGCAGGATAAGCCTCGGCATGGCGAGCGTCTTGTCGCGCGCCTCGCGCATGGCCACGAAATCGTCTTCGCAGACACCATCATGGGCGTGGACATTCCCGCTGCGCTGCGCCTCTACAGTTGTTTCCCAGACATAGTGGCTGCGGCCTTCGGGCAGATAATCGTGACACAGAAATAGTCGGGCATTGGGTGGCAGTTCGAGTAGACGACGCAGCGAACGAAACAGAGTGCGCGCATCGCCGCCAGGGAAATCGGCCCGGGCGGTGCCGTAGTCTGGCATGAACATTGTGTCCCCGACGAACACCGCATCGCCAATCACATAGGCGACACAGGCTGGGGTATGCCCCGGTACGTGCAGGACGGTGACCGCGAGATTGCCTATCGGAAAGCTCTCACCATCATTCCACAGAAGGTCAAAGTCCGAACCGTCACGGTGAAACCCGGGGCCTGCGTTGAAAAGGGTCCCAAACGTCTTCTGGACCGTAACGATATCCGCTCCGATTGCGATCCTACCGCCCAACTCGCGCTGCAGATATGGCGCCGCAGACAGATGATCCGCATGTGCGTGGGTCTCCAGGTGCCATGCGACCACCAAACCCTGGCCAGTGACATAGTCGATGACCTTGTCTGCTGAGCTGCGCGATGTGCGCCCTGAGGCCGGATCATAGTCAAGGACGCTATCGATGACAGCAGCCTGGAGCGTCTCCGGATCGGGCACCACATGGGTTGCGGTGAATGTCGCCTCATCAAAAAATGTCCTGATGACGGGCATGCCACCGTGCGCGGCAGCGATCTGAGAGGCAGCCCTGCGCAGTGCGATGTCTGTCATATGGCGACTCATATATTTTTATTTACAGAAACTGTGTAATTGAATAGATCAGGAATTGTCAAGGGCGTGTGAGCCCCGACGTCGCTGTGCAGGAAGCCTCCATGGAAACGCACCCAACCACCCGCAACGCGATCCGCATCGGCGACATCGCTCCGGATTTTCAGGCAAGAACGACACGTGGATCGTTACAGCTGTCGGATTTGCGCGGAAACTGGGTCCTCTTCTTCTCACATCCCGCCGACTTCACACCGGTGTGCAGCACCGAATTTGCGGAACTGGCGCGTCGACAAGAAGAATTCGACGCACTCGAATGCCGCCTCCTCGGGCTTTCGGTCGACAGCCTCTACGCCCATCTCGCCTGGGTCAGGGCAATCGATTCATTGTTCGGCGTCGAGGTCCGGTTCCCGATCATCGAAGATCCAAGCATGGCGATCGGGCGCGCTTATGGCATGATCGATG
>CANJRZ010000170.1 GCA_947476735.1 Sphingomonadaceae bacterium | reverse complement strand
TGCAGTCAGCATGATGATCGGCACATTGGCGGTATCCGGCAGGCGGCGCAGCCTGCGGCACACTTCGATCCCGGAAACCCCTTCGATCATCCAGTCGAGCAGGACGAGGTCGGGCGGCGACTCACGGGCCAGCAATATGGCCTCCTCGCCATCGGCTGTCCGTTCGACTTCGAAATCTTCACGCTCGAGGTGCCAGCTGATCAGTTCGGCCAGCGCCGCGTCGTCTTCAACGAGAAGTACTTTGGCTCGCGCCATCAGCTATCTGCTCCCAGCAGCGGATCCTCGCCCTTCGCGCGTTCCGCCATCTTCCGGCCCGTCGCGGCGAAATAGACCATTTCCGCGACGTTAGTGGCATGATCGCCGATCCGTTCGACGTTCTTGGCGATGAACAGCAAGTGGGTCGAGGCCGTGATATTATGAGGGTTTTCCATCATGTAGGTCAGAAGAGTACGGAACAGGCTGTTATAGAATTCGTCTACCGCCTTGTCGCGGGCCGCCACCGCGAGTGCCGCATCCGGATCGCGCATCACGAAGGCATCGAGCACGTTGCGAACCATCTCTGCGGCGATCTTGCCCATTGCCGGCAGGACCGACAGGGCATCCATGCCGCGCGCGTCCTGAAGCACGGGAATCCGCTTGGCGATATTCTTGGCATAATCGCCCATGCGTTCGACCAGACTCGCGATCTTCAGCGCAGCAAGCACCTCGCGCAGATCGTCGGCCAATGGCGCACGGAGCGCGATGAGGCGAACCACCTGGCGCTCGACCTCGGCCTCGAGTTCATCGATCTTGCGATCGGCCTCGACAATCTTCGCTGCCGATTCCACGTCGCGGTTGGCCAATGCTTCAAGCGAGCCGATAATTGCTGCCTCGGCACGCCCGCCCATCTCCGAAATCAGCCCACGCAGCTGGCCCAGATCTTCGTCAAACGCTTTTACGGTATGTCCCGTTGCCATGATTTTACTTCCTTGGGCTTCGGCGGCCGACGCCCATCTTTGCGCGGCCTATGGGGTGGGGTTGTTGCACTATGATGACAGTGACCCGGGCCTTACAGCAGGAAATGTTACAGTCACAGCGGTCCCCTCGCCAACCCGCGAAGCGATGTCCAGCGCCGCGCGATGACGCTCGGCGATATGCTTGACGATCGCAAGTCCGAGCCCGGTGCCACCAACAGACCGACTGCGTCCGGGATCGACCCGATAGAAGCGTTCTGTGAGCCGGGGCAAATGTTCGGGCGCGACGCCATCGCCCTGGTCGATCACGCGGAGCTGGACCTTGTCCTCAACGGTCTTGAGCGTCACCCGGATCGGTGTTCCGGGACGACCATATTTGATCGCATTGCCGATCAGATTGTGCAGCAGCTGGCCGATCTGGACGCGGTCGGCCCGAACCTGTGGCACCGAACCTATCTCGACCCGAACGCGATCGCCGTCGCGCATGCCCGAGCGGATCACGCCCGCCACCTCCTCGATAACCGGACCAAGCGAGAGACTGTCCTGCGGCACCGCAAAGCGATCCGCCTCGATCCGCGACAAGGAGATCAGGTCGTCGACAAGCTGCTGCATCCGCTTCGCTTCGGCATGCATGATACCGAGGAAGCGGGATCGGGTAGCGGGGTCCTCGGCGGCTCCGCCTTCGCTCAGCGTTTCGATGAAGCCCAGGATTGTTGCCAAAGGCGTGCGCAGCTCATGACTGGCGTTGGCGACGAAATCGACCCGCATCCGTTCGGCCACCCAGCTTTCGGTACGGTCACGCAGCGTCACCAGCAGCGCCCCGCTTCCGAGCCGCCGCACGCTCATTGCCCAGCGCCGATCCGTCTCGCCGAGCCCGGCCAGCTCGACCGGCACCTTGGTTTCCTGGTCCAGCGCGATCAGCTCGGCAGCCATCGGGTGGCGCAAGGCAAGGCGAAAATCGCCCTTGACCTTTTCCGCTCCGAACAGCTTGCGCGCCGCTGCGTTCGCATGGGTGATCTGGTGACGCGCGATGATCAGTACGACGTCGTCGACAGCGTCGATCAACTCGACCGTGCGATCTGACATCTCCACGTCCGGTGGCGGCGCAGGCAGCAGCGCCGGGGTCGGACCCGCGGAGTTGCTGGCGATCCAGGCGAAGACGGCCGCGATCAGCCCTGCGATCAAGGAAGCGACAACCGGTGCCGACAGCAGCCAGGAAATCCCCGCCACGACGCCGAGCGCAAGCACTGCGCGGACGACGCGGCGATTGTCCGCCTCGTCAACCTGACCCGGCGACAGCAAGGGCTCGTGCTTCATCACACCCTTCTATAACCGAAATGTGAAATCTCGCGGACATAAATGCTGCGACCGTCGCGATACGTCCCGCGAGCAATCTGGCCCTCGCCTCGCCGCACGAATGGCGTTATGATCGCCCGGCCAAGGGCGTGTAGGGGATGATTATGCGTGAAGAGAACGAACTGCCGGAGACCCTCCAATCCGGGGAGACGGACAATCTCCAGAGCCGGCGTTCGCTGCTGCGGATGAGTACGCTGGGCGTCGCTGCGGTCATGACGATCCGCCCCGGCATGGCGCAGGGCGCCGTATCGTCGGCGCTCACCTGCTCAATCCCCGTTCCGCTGGCCGCCGATGTCAACAAATGGGTCAAGCCTTCCGGAAGCACGAGCAACTCTCCGCCTCCGCCCGGCAGTACCTGGTATAAATTTCCCGCCTCGCCCCAGGCTCTGGCCGGCGAGCATGTGAAGAACGCGATCAAATTTGGCACCGTCATTCCCGGCATGGATGCCGGCAAGACGACCGCCTATAAAGCCTATATCAACGCCAAGATCGTTTCCGGAAAACTAGGCTTCACCTGCTATGCGTCGCTGCAGAGCCCGAACCGCTTCTAGGCGGCGGCCCCATTGTGACCGCTCGACTGTATCGCGCCGACTATCCTCAGCATTGCCGGACCCACGCGATCGACGGGATGACGCTGGTCTTTCACCGCCCTTCGGGCACGACCCATTTTCTGTCCGCTCCCGCGCCCGAAATGCTGATCTTGCTGTCGGAGGCGCCGATGAGCGCTGCTGTGCTCTGCCAGAGGCTGTGCGAGCAGCTTGATCTGCCGCAGGATGATGAGGCGCTCTATGTGGTGGAGGCACGGCTCGACGAGCTGATCGCCAGCGGGCTCGTGCGGGTACAGGGTCTGGACCCACATTGATGCACCATTTTTCGGTCAGGATCGGTGCCATCTCCTACCGGGTCGGGTCGGCCTGGGCGGCACCGATCGCTTCGTTGCGCCGCCTTTATGCCGATTATCCCGTGCCGGAGGATGGCATCGCGACGGTGACCGCACGAATCGGACCGCCCAGGCCATGGCGGCGCTGGATCAGGCCACAGGTCGAAATAGGGGGCGATCACACCCTCCCTGACACGGTTCCGATGGCGCTCCGCCATGCGCTGCTGGCTGCCGAAATGGCGATGAACATGCAGGTCGCGCTGGGCGAGCGCCGCCACTTGCTGATTCACGCCTCCGCGGTCGAACGCGGCGGCCGGGCAGTGATCATGCCCGGCGACAGCGGTTCGGGGAAATCGACCCTCGCGGCCCTGCTCGGCGAAAATGGCTGGCGATTGCTGGCCGACGAGTTCGTGATGATCGACATGGCGAACGACATGGTCCTGCCCTTCCCGCGCGCGATCAGCCTGAAGAACAGCGCGATCCCGGAGATGGAGCGCAGGATCGCCGATCCGGCCCGCTTCGGTCCGCTTCTGAGGCAGACGCCCAAGGGCGAGCTGCGTCACCTGCGGCCAAATCCGGAAGCGATCGCGCGGATGGACGAGCCCGCCCGCCCGGCGCTGATCCTGTTTCCCTCTTTCGGCCTCGACCCGGCCGCAGAGGGCATGCACAAGTCCGAACTGTTCGTGAGTCTCACCGAGGGCTCGACCAACTATATCGCGCTCGGGCAGACCGCCTTCGAGGCACTGGTCCGGATGGTCGAGGATATCCCGGCTGCGCGCTTCACCTATCCCGACAGCGAGACCGGGATGGCGATCGTCGAGCAGTTCGCCGCCGAAATGGGCATATGAAGGACGCTCGGCCGCTCGCCACCGCGCTCGCCGATCCGATCTCGGTGCTGGAATTCACACCGGACGACTGGACCAGCCTGCTGACGATTGCCCGCGCCGAGCGGCTCGACGGCAGCCTGGCCTATCGGCTCGCCGATTTGCCGCTGCCCGACGTGGTCGCCCGCGCGCTGGAAGACGCCCGTGCCCAGGCCGCCTTCGACCGCACCCAGGCCTTGTGGGAAGTCGAGATGGCGCACCGTGCCTTGTCGCCGGCGGGCATCGAACCGATCCTGCTCAAGGGCAGCGCTTTCGCCTTCGCCGGGCTCCCTGCCGGGCTCGGCCGGCTGATCGGCGATCTCGATATCCTGGTTCCGCGCGATCGGCTCGATGACGCGGAGGCGGCGCTGATCCGGGCCGGCTTCGAATGGGTCAAGGACAATGAATATGACCAGGGCTATTATCGGCAATGGATGCACGAGCTGCCGCCGCTGATCCACCGCGATCGCGAAA
This sequence comes from Sphingomonadaceae bacterium, assembly GCA_947476735.1. Classification (GTDB taxonomy): domain Bacteria; phylum Pseudomonadota; class Alphaproteobacteria; order Sphingomonadales; family Sphingomonadaceae; genus Rhizorhabdus. The sequence goes on along the minus strand of CANJRZ010000170.1, from coordinate 4,465 downwards.
CTATGATCGACGTCCACCACACCATATTGCCGCTGACCGCCAGGCGCACCCCCGATGCTGCGGCTCTGATCGAAGCGAGCGTCGAGATCGCCCCGGGCCTGCGTGTGCTGAACGCCGCCGACATGATCGTCCACGCGGTCACCCATCTGCTCGCCGATGGCGATCTGGCGGGAGGGTTGCGTAACCTCTGGGATATCGACCGGCTGTTACGGCTGTTCGCCTCGACGCCGGGCTTCTGGGACGAGCTGGACGAGCGGGCGGCGCTGCACGAGATGCGCGCACCGCTCGGGCTCGCACTGCGCCTTACCAATCGCCTCTATGCGACGCCGGTCCCTCCACGCCTGGCCGGCTATGACCGGATGCGCGATCTGCTGTTCGTGCGGCGGATGCTGGCACGCGACGGCTGGGGTCGGCCGATCCGGCCCGTCAACCGGCTTGGTTTCTATATCCGCTCGCACTGGATCCGGATGCCGCCGGTGATGCTGGCCCGGCATCTTTGGACCAAAGCGAAGGCGAAATGAGCGCCAAGGCGTCCGAAGCGGATCTGCTGATCCGCGAATTGCCATGGCGCGAACCCGCCGAACTTTTCGCGACACTCGCCGATCATCCCGGAATCGCCTTTCTGGACAGCGCTGCCGAAGGCGATCCACGCTCTTCAACTTCCTATATTGCCGTTGATCCGGTCGAAGAGGTCCGGCTCGCCACCGCATCGATGGACGAGGCGCTCGCCGCGCTGCGTCGATTGCACCAGCCGCTGGCCGCACGCGGCCCGCTGCCCTTCACGGGCGGGCTGATCGGCCTGCTCGCTTATGATGCCGGCCCCAGCGCGCTGGGCGTCACCAGCCGCCACCCACCCGATCCGGAGCTGCCCACCCTCATTGTGCGCCGCTACGATCTGGTGCTCGGCTTCGACCATACGACACGGCGCGCCTGGGGCTTTGCGCGACCGCGCGGCGGGTTCGGCGCGGAGGAACGGCTGGAGCGATTGCTTTCGGCCCGAGGGTCAGCACCAAATGGCGCCGCGTCCCCTATATGGTCCGAGGACACGCCACCTGGGCGCCACCACGCGATGATCGAAGCGGTTCTGGACTATCTGCGCGCGGGCGACATCTATCAGGCCAACATCACCACACGTTTCGTCGCGGACCGGCCCGTCGGCTTCTCGCCCGCGGCTGCATATCTCGCGCTTAGGGCGCGGACACCGGCTCCGTTCGCATCCTATCTGGATCTGGGCGCGGGATGCGCATTGCTCAGTGCATCCCCCGAACGCTTCGTGCTCTGTGACAGCGGAGGCAGTGTCGAGACGCGCCCGATCAAGGGAACCGCCCCTCGCGCTGCCGATCCGCAGACAGACCGCCGCAACGGCGAGAGGCTTGCAGCCTCCGCCAAGGACCGCGCCGAGAATTTGATGATCTGCGACCTGCTGCGCAACGACCTCTCCAGGGTCGCCGAGCAAGGCAGCGTTGCCGTCTCGCAGGTGGCGAAGCTCGAAGCTTTTGCCTCGGTCTGGCACCTTGTTTCAGCGGTTCACGCCCGATTGCGCGCAGGCGAGGACGCGATTGATCTGCTCGCAGCCACGTTCCCCGGCGGGTCCATCACCGGCGCGCCCAAGCGCCGCGCGGTCGAGATTATCGACCAGATCGAGGAATCGGGCCGCGGACCCTTCTTCGGCATTGTCTTCGCCCTTGGAGGCGATGGCGCGATGGACAGCATGATCGTGATACGGTCGATCGCGGTGACGCCGACACGGCTGATCGCCCGCGCCGGCGGCGGCATCGTCGCCGACAGCAACCCCGGCGCCGAATATGCCGAGCTGCGAGCCAAGATTGATCCCGTGCTGGGTCAAGGCGAGCTATCCGCGGCCCCAGCCGGTTGAAACCGGCGTACCGATCTGTTACATTCCTCGCCTGACCAGGATGGGATTGCCAGTGCGTGTTTCGAGGAAGACCGCCTGTTGCGACAGTGACACGGCGGGCGTGAAGAAGACCGCTGCGACGCGCGTGTTCGAAGCGGCGCGTGACCTGTTCTACCTGCGGGGCATCCGCGCCGTCGGCGTTGACGAAATCGTCTGCAAGGCGGGCGTGACCAAACCGAGCCTTTATCGCGCCTTTGCTTCCAAGGACGAACTGATCGCCGCCTGCCTTGAGGAAAGCGGCCGCGAAGGCCGCGCCGCGCTGTGTGCCGCGATCGAGGAGGCGGGCGCGGATCCGGGCGATCAACTCCGCGCGATTGTGCGCGCCTATGCGGCGAAGGTCGCATCACCCGATTTCCGCGGTTGCCCGATGAGCAACACCGCGGTCGAGATACCCGAACCCGGCCATCCGGGTCGCACTGTGCTCGAATCCTGCAAGGCCGACATGCGGGCGGTCGTCGTCGAGATCAGTCGCCGGCTTGACGTTGCCCGCCCCGAGGAACTGGCCGATGGCCTGGTGCTGATCATCGAGGGCGGGATGGCCGCGCATCATATCTTCGGCAGCCAGGGCCCCTGTGCCGCGATGGTTGCCACGAGCGAGGCGCTGATCGACGCGCATCTCGCGAACCGCGGCCGGGCCTGACCTAAGACGCATCCCCGACTTCGAGCGCGCGGATCTCGATCGCACGCAGCAGGCTCATGAAGCGATCGATGTCCTCTTGCGGAAACACGGCGAAAATTCGCTGCTCGAACTCGAGCGCCTTGGGCGCGACATCCGCGTAAAGCGCCCGTCCGGCCCGGGTCAGAGCCAGCAGCCTCGAGCGCCGGTCTGCGCTGTTCATGGCGCGCGCGATCAGACCGCGGTCGACCAGTGCGATCGTCGCGCGGCTTACCGTGACCTTGTCCATCCGCGTTGCTGTACAGATGCCCTGCTGGGTTATCCCGTCATTCTCGGCGACCACCGCGATCACCCGCCACTCGGGAATGGTGAGCCCGAACAGGGCCTCGTAGGCCGTGGCGATGACATCGCTGACGAGGTTCGACGTTACCGACAGCCGGTACGGGATGAACTGATCGAGGATAAGGCGCTTTTCGGTCATGCCGCATTGGTAACATTTGACACGAATCGGGGCAAACCCCTATTGGTATCATTCGTTACTATTTTGGGGCCATATAGACCGCCATGACGGACCTTTTCGAAAACCCGCTCGGCCTCGACGGCTTCGAGTTCGTCGAATTTTCCGCCCCCGAAAAAGGCGTGCTCGAACCGGCGTTCGAAGCGATGGGCTTTGCCATGATCGCGCGGCATCGATCGAAGAACGTCCAGCTCTGGCGGCAGGGCGATATCAACCTGATCGCCAATTACGAACCGCGCTCGCCCGCCGCCTATTTCACGGCCGAGCATGGACCTTCGGCCTGCGGCATGGGCTGGCGCGTCCGCGACGCCGCCAGCGCCTATGCCGAAGCCATTGAGCGCGGCGCCGAGCCCGTCGAGGTGAGGACCGGACCGATGGAGCTTCGCCTGCCCGCGATCCGCGGCATCGGCGGCTCGATCATCTACCTGATCGACCGCTTTGGCGACGAACTTTCCATCTATGACATCGACTTCGTCTACGAGCCGGGCGCCGATCGCCATCCCGAGGGCGCCGGCCTCAAGCTGATCGATCACCTGACCCACAATGTCTATGGCGGCCGCATGGCGCATTGGGCAGCCTTCTACGAGCGCATCGCGGGTTTTCGTGAGATCCGCTATTTCGATATCAAGGGCGAATATACCGGCCTGACCTCCAAGGCGATGACTGCACCCGACGGCAAGATCCGGATCCCGCTCAACGAGGAAGGCGCCGGCGGCGGCGGGCAGATCGAGGAATATCTGCGCGCCTATAATGGCGAGGGTATCCAGCACATCGCCTTCGCCTGCGATGATCTCTATGCGACTTGCGACAAGCTCAAGGCACTGGGCCAGCCTTTTGCCCCGTCTCCGCCCAAAACCTATTATGAGATGATCGACGAGCGGCTTCCCGCCCATGGCGAACCGATCTGCGAGCTCCAGTCGCGTGGTCTTCTCCTCGACGGCTCCACCGAAGGGGGCGATCCGCGCCTGCTGCTGCAGATTTTCGGGCAGACCGTCATCGGGCCCGTCTTCTTCGAGTTCATTCAGCGCAAGAGGGACGAAGGCTTTGGCGAGGGCAATTTCACCGCCTTGTTCAAATCGATTGAGGCCGACCAGATCCGCCGCGGTGCCCTGACGGTCGAACCGGAAGCCGCCCGATGAGCGCCCATCCTGTCAGACTGGGGGGAATCCACCACGTCGCCTATCGCTGTCGCGACGCCAGGGAGACGGTGGAATGGTATGGCCGCATGCTGGGCATGCGCTACGTCACCGCCTTCGCCGAGGACCATGTGCCGTCGACGGGCGACTATGATCCCTACATGCATGTGTTTCTGGATGCAGGGAATGGCAACATTCTCGCCTTCTTTGAACTGCCCAATCAGCCGGAGATGGGACGCGATGCCAACACCCCCGCCTGGGTCCAGCATCTGGCGTTCAAG
>CANJRZ010000169.1 GCA_947476735.1 Sphingomonadaceae bacterium | reverse complement strand
TGCGCGCGCTGATCGGCGATGCGGGAGCCGATGGCGACGCCGTCTACATCGCCAGCCGCAACCGCGACCATGTCGCCCACGCCATTGCCGCGCTGGAAGCTGGCAAACCTGTGTTGTGCGAAAAGCCTTTCGCAATGAACGTCGCCGAGGCTGAGCGGATCATCGCGATATCGCAACGCCGGCGCATCCTTTGCATGGAAGCGGTGGCGACTCCTTTCTTGCCCGCGGTGTCGGCGGCGCTTCACGCCGCGCAGGCGGGCCGGCTGGGCAGGTTGCAGCGTCTCGAGGCAAGCTTCGGTTACCCGGTCGGGCGGACGACGCACCCCCGCCTGTTTGAGGCTGACGGCGGGGTGCTTGCCGATCGCGCCGTCTATCCGCTCATGCTGGCGATGATCGCTATGGGGATGGTGACGTCGGCTGCCTGTCAGGTCGAACGGGACGCGGCGGGACTCGACGTCGGCGCGCGCTTCATCCTCGCTCATGTTGGCGGCGGTCGCTCGGAGCTCGCCGTGTCGTTTGTGGAACGGCTCGACAACAGCCTGAGGATCGAGGGCGATATCGCTGTGGTAGAGGTGGCGCCGCCGCTGCTCTCGGCACGGCGTCTGAACTTCAGCGGCCGCCGGCAGCCGGTTTCGCCGCTCTGGCGGCGGTTGCGGCAAGGGCCGGTGATCCGCCGCATCGGTGACGCCTCGGGGCGTGCGCTGGGCCAGTGGCATCCCTACGGCGCTTCGCCCTACAGCCATGAGATCGAACATTTCACCGCGCTGGTGCGCGCCGGCGCCGTCGAAAGCCCGGTGATCAGCCATGAGCGAATGCTGGCCGTTGTCCGGCTGGTCGAACAGGCGAGACAGGCATGAAGCTGGCCTATCTGCTCAACAGCTATCCGATGACGAGCACCACCTTCATCCGCCGTGAGATCGGCGCGATCGAACGGGCTGGTGTGCCGGTCAAGCGGTTTGCGGTGCGGCAATGGTCCGAGCGATTGGTCGATCCGCAGGACATGAGCGAGAGCGGGCGCGTCGAATATCTGCTGACCGGGAAAAGCGGCCGGCTGATCGGAGGGCTCGCCCGCCAGGCGCTGTTCCGACCGCGCAGCTTCGGCGAGGCGCTGGAGGCGGTGGGTGAATTGAAACGGGCCGCGGGGGGCGGCCTGGTCCGTCATGCCGCCTATCTCGCGCAGGCGATCCGCCTGCGCAAGCGGTGCGACCAGCTCGGTATCACCCATATTCACGCCCATTTCTCGACCAACGCGGCTGCGGTGGCGATGTTGTGCCGCCTGCTCGGCGGACCGAGCTATAGCTTCACCGTCCATGGGCCCGATGAGCTCGAGGAACTTGCCGCCAACAGCCTGACCGAGAAGACCCAACACGCCGCCCATGTTGTCGCGATCAGCCAATATTGCCGCGAGCGGCTATGCGCACATCTGCCTGAGCATCTGCATGGCAGGATCCGGCTTGTGCCCTGTGGTGTCGACCTGTCCGTCTATCCCGATCCGCCGACTGTGCCGCCGATGAGCGCCCGGCTGCTCAGCGTCGGGCGCCTCTGCCCGCAAAAGGGGCAGGTTGAGATCCCGGCTGCAATCGCGGCGGTGGCGGCTCGGTATCCGGGCATTTCGGTCGTGCTGGTCGGCGACGGTGAAAGCCGTGCGGCGGTCGAACGCGAGATCAGCGTCACCGGTACTGGCGGGCGGGTCAAGCTGATTGGCTGGCGGACCAATGCCGAGGTCAAACGACGGATCGGCGAGACCAGGGCCCTGCTGCTGCCGAGCCACGCCGAAGGCCTGCCGATCGTGATCATGGAGGCGTTCGCGATGGGACGGCCGGTGATCACCACCCGGATCGCCGGTATCCCTGAGCTGGTCGACGAGACCTGCGGCTGGCTGGTCGAACCAGGCGATGCGGCAGGGCTGGCCGGGGCGATCGCGGATGCGATGGCGGCAAATAAGCTCCTGCTCGCGCGCATGGGCCGCGAGGGCCGCAATCGGGTCGCCGCCCGGCACGACATCAATAAGATCGCTCCGCAGCTGATCGCGTTGTTCGAAGCTGCCGGCGGTTAGCTTGTCGCGCTTTGCTCGGCGACGAGGTCTGCCATGACGCCCGGCTGGTCCTCGCAGCGCGAGCCTTCGATCACGCCGTTGCGATCATCGCGTCCGTGTAGTCGGAAGGAGCGTCTGAAACCGACCATGGTTCGGTCCGCTCACTTTCCTGCTGCGCGGTCAGCGCATCGAGCTGCGCCCGCATCCAGTTTCGGTCGTCGATGACCGCGGGTCGGTCCCATGCCTGGACGCCCACATAGGTCCATGCTCCCGCGATCCTTCCGCTCCCGGGGCGTCATCGGTAATGGGGGTGTGACTGCGAGTCACGCCGCACCGCAAAGGGGAGAGACGAATGAAGATCTGGGGCACCAAGAATCTGGGCAATCCTGTGCGGGTGGCAATCTTCCTTGCTGAGAAGGGCATCGACGTGCCGTTCGTCGACGTCGACCTGTTCGGCAAGGCGCATCTGACCGATGAGTATCGCGCCAAGAATCCGGTCGCCCAGGTGCCGGTGCTCGAACTCGATGACGGCACCTTCATTTCCGAAACGGTCGCGATCTGCCGCTATTTCGAACGCATCCATCCCGAGCCGCCGCTGATGGGAGTCGGGCCGGTCGGCGAGGCCGTGGTCGAGATGTGGCAGCGCCGGATCGAGTTCCAGTTCTACGACGCGGCGCGGCACGTGTTTAGACATTCCGCCGAATTTATCAGGGTGCTTGAGCCCGAACAGATCGCCCCCTGGGCCGAGCACAACCGCCCAAAAGTCATCGCTGCGCTCGAAATGATGGACGCCCAGCTCGCCGGCAACCGCTTCATCGCCGGCCCGGATTTCACCGTGGCAGACATTACCGCGATTCTGCCCTTCCAGATCCTGGCCCTGCTCGACATCAAGCTGCCCGACCATTGCCGGGCTGTTGCACGCTGGCATGAGGAGGTCTTGGCGCGGCCCAGCGTCGCATCGGTGATCGGCGAGCGCGGCTGATTGCAGCCGCCGCCGGTTTCGCAGGCAGCGGTCAGCCAGGGGCGGAGGCTCAGGCCGCGTCGGCGGCCATGCGTCGGCAGCTTGCGAGCACCGCGCCGGCAATCTGGTCGAGCGGGAGATCGAGCTCCACTGCGCCGGCCGCCCGTGCCGCGGCGGGTGCCTGATCGACAAGGCAGGACAACGAATCCTGCGAGATGGTCTGGGCGCCGGTTGCGCGCAGGGCCTTCAGCCCCGCCACGCCATCGGTTCCGATACCGGTGAGCATCACACCCACCGCATTGGTGCCCGCGGTCTTGGCGGCGGTCGCGAACAGCAGGCTGGCCGATGGGCGGATGCCGCTGACCGGGTTGGAATAGATCAGGCGAACCGAGGGGTCTGGCCAGCGGTCGATCACTGCATGGGCTTCGGGATCGGTGACGATCTGGATAAGGCCGGGTTCGAGCTTGCGGCCATCCTCGGCGAGGATGACCTTGGCGCGACAGCGCGCCTTGAGCCGTTGCATCAGCGGCGCCACGAACTCAGGCTCGATCTGCAGCGTGATGACCATCGGCGGGCCATCGGCCGGCAGCGTCGGCAGCAACTGGAGCAGGGCGTCGACGCCGCCGGTCGAGGCGCTCATCATCACGATCTTGCCGTTCCAGTCGAACGCGACAGGGGGGGCTGCGGGAGGAGCTGTACCGGAACGCGAGGGCAGGTCCCTGGCATAACGTCCGGTCCGGCCCGAGCCATTGGCCGACGCGAGAACCAGCGCGCAGAGCCTCTGCGCAAATTCTTCCCTGTTGGCGGAAGTCGGCTTGGGAAAGCAGTCGATGGCACCTCGCTCGAGCGCCTCAAATGAAGTTTCGGCTCCCTGCTGGGTGAGCGAGGAGAGCATGATCACCGGCGTTGGCCGCTGCTCCATGATCTCGCTTAGGAAGTCGAGCCCGTTCATGCCCGGCATTTCGATGTCCAGCGTCACCACATTGGGTCGCAGGTCGATCATCATCCCGCGAGCCTCGTCGGCACTCGCCGCTGTACCGACCACGTCGATCAGTTTGTCGCGCTCGAGGAGGGCGTTGAAGAAGGCACGCATGGTGAGCGAGTCATCGACAACCAGGACGCGGGCGCGGTGGGTGAAACTCACATCGGCTCCTTCATGCCGCCGCCTGGCGGACGGCAGAGACGAGGTGTGCCGGATCGAAGGGTTTGACGATCCAGCCATTGGCGCCGGCGTCACGGGCACGCCCGATCTTATTGTCCGAGCTTTCGGTCGACAGCACCAGGATCGGCATGTCGCGATAAGGGCCCTGGCTACGGACGGTCTCGACCAGGTCGAATCCGTCCATCCGCGGCATGTTAATGTCGGTGATCATCAGCGCAGGACGGTCGTTGGACGCCAGCCATTCGAGCGCGGCAACCCCGTCCTCGGCCTCGGCAACCGCAAAGCCCTGCCCCGACAGCGCGAAGCGGAGCAGCATCCGGATGCTGGGCGAATCATCGACCGTCAGGATCGTCTTGGGCACGCGCATCTTCCATTGGAGAGGGGCAAATGCCCTGCCCGATCTGCCTAGGGCAAAACCCGTTAACAGCCCGTTTCCGAAAGGCGGGAATGCGGCAGCGATTCCGAGATGGAATGCGCTGGTACACCGCTCGCGCGGCCCTCCCCCAAAATCAGACGACGCTGGCACCGTAAAATTACGGAGGGGCGGCCGGAGCCTCCATAACTAAACCGGAGAAAGGCAGTGCGTGCCGCCGAAGCACTTCCGGGCAGTTATGGGGTTGAGCGCTTTTGATCCGTCCTGATGCGGGCGATAAAGGGACTGACGGGCAATTCGGAACAGAAATGTACTGCGCACTTCCAAAGCGGCGTGACAGCCAGACCATATAATATGGTTGAGTAATGCCATAATAATATTTCATGCATGGCAAGATTAATTAAAATAAAATATCATATTATTCGTCATTTTAGGCCAAATGGCGCGAATATACTGTCATCTGGATATCCATAAATGGCCGCCATGTGCGGCGATGAGAGGACGCACAGCACCCTCTCTGTCTCAAATGATCGAACAATATTGCTATGTTTCTGAACCAGAACGAAAAAGTCTGACTTTTTTTGTTGCATGAGACAAATCAGTTGATAGTGCTTCGCAAGGGCATTGTTACTGAAAAGGGGCAAAATGGTGGGCAAAGGCATGGTCGCACCATGACAATTCGCCGCCTCTATATAGTCGACGACGAGGTGGTGGTTCGTGCATCGCTCGTCAGCCTCGTTCAGGCGCATGGCGACTTCGAATGTCACGAATATGCGAATAGTGACAGCTTCCTTGCCGTGCTTGATTCGCTGGAGCCCGGGTGCGTCATTCTCGATCTCCAGCTGGGACAATCGAGCGGACAGAGCATCCTGCACGCGCTTGCCGGCAACCGCGATTTCCGCATGATCGTCGTCACCGGTTATGGCGATCTCGGTACCGCGATCGAGGGTTTTCGCGCCGGGATCGTCGATTTCTTCCAAAAACCATATGAAATGCGCCAGCTGCTCGATGCGATCGATCGTGCCTTTCACCAGATCGAACATGGCGCGGAACGCGCCGATCTCGTCGCCGACGCGAAGGCGCGCATTGCCAGCCTCGATCCGCTCGAGGCGCAAATCCTCGCCGGGCTCATGCGCGGTCAGACCAGCCAGGAGCTGGCCAGGGCACTCCGCCTCGATGCACGCACCTTCCAGATACACCGCGCCCGCGCACTCGAAACCGTCGCCGTGCCAACGCTCCTTGCCGCAATCCGGCTCGCGGCGCTGGCGGGCTGGCCCTGATCCTGTTTCGACCGCCGGCTCAGGCCTAAGGGTTTTCCCTTAAGGTAGAACAACGAAATGCCCGGCCGGCGCCGATCGCCCTATGCAGAAATGCCGTCGGTGAAACCGCGCAAGCTTTTCTGGCTGCTTCGTCCCCAATCCGAAGCAGCTGTTCGCGACGAGGCCGCGCGTCCCCCCGGCGGCAGACAGGGCCGGCGGTCTCATACCCTGCCGCCGGTCCTGTCCCTTCGCCGTCTTTCGGATCAATAGGTCAGCCGGATTCCGCCATGGAAGGTGCGACGCGCCTGGCCATAACCGAGCGCGGTTTCATATTTCTCGTCGAACAAATTCTCGATCCGCCCATAGACTTCGATGTTCGCCGTCACCGGATAGGCGGTGCGTATGTCGACCAGCGTGTAGGCGGCGAGACGGTCGAAGTTGCCCTGGTCGTCGAAGCTGTGCGACGCGTGGGTCACAGTCGCCCCCGTGCTCAGCCCGGATGCCCAGTCATAGTCGGCCGAGACGTTGACGCTGTTGCGCGGTCGCCGCTGGAGATCCTTGCCGAAATTGGGATCGGCGCGGTTGCGGTTGAGCGATTTGGCGTTCGTGTAGTTGGCGTCGATCTCGAGGCCCTCGACGGGCCGGAGGATGGCCTGCAGCTCGAAGCCGCGCGTCCGCACCATGGCGATATTGCCATAAGCGAAGACGGCAAGATCGAAGTCGATCTGGTTGCGCACCGTGCGCGTGAACCAGGTGGCGCTCAGCGCGATCCGCGTGTCGAGCAGCTTCTGGACGAAACCGACATCGAAGCCGCGGGCCCTTTCGGGCCGCAACGTGCGATCGCCGAACGGGCCGAACAGCTGGTAGAGCGACGGTGCCTTGAAACCCTCGCCATAGCTCGCTTTGATCCGCGACACGCCCTGGTTCGGCGAATAGCTGGCATCGGCGCTCTTCGTGGTGGCGTTACCGAAGCCGCTATGGTGGTCATGACGGATGCCCCCGCCAAGGTTGAGCCCGTCGGCTGGCTTGATGTGCAGGTCGCCATAGACGCTGTCGGTGTCGGCCTTCTCCTTGCCCACCCCCGAAAAGCTGTCGAAGGTGCGATAGGTCTCCTGCTGATGCTCGGCGCCGAAGGTCGCTTTTGCCCAGCCGGCGAGATCGGCGATGGCCTGATATTCGTAGCGGACATTGCGGCCCCGGCCACTCGACGTCTTGCCGGGCGTAATCGTCGGGTCATGGATGGCGCGGTCGACCAGCGCATAATTGACCGCCAGCCGGTTGTTCAGCCGCCCGCCGAACAGCGCCGCGTTGATGCCCGCATAGCCGACGATCTGATCCTGACGCTGATATTCCGGATCGTCGGTCGCCAGGAAGGGCGGTGTGAAGGCGAAGCCGTCGAGGGCCACCTTGCTCTTGGTGTAGAAGCCCCGCAGGTCCAGCGAAACCGCCTCGCTGACCGTCACCACCGCCTTCGCGTTGGCGCCGAGCAGATGATAGCCGTCACGCTCTGGATTGCCGCGCCGCTGGTTCGCGACCGAAATGCCGTCGGTGGAAATATAGCCGGCGCCCGCGCTGATCGCGATCGGGCCGGTTGTGCCCGAGATCGTCGCGGTGGCGTGGCCATCGCGGTGGCTGCCATATTCGCCGGTCGCCCGGACGCGCAGCCCGGCGGTCGGTTCGCGGGTGATGAGGTTGATCACCCCGCCGATCGCCTGGCTGCCCCACAGCACCGATTGCGGCCCGCGCAAAATCTCGATGCGTTCGATCGTGTCGGTCAGCAGATCGGCAAAGTTGAAGCCGCCCGCCGGGGACGAAGGATCGTTGATCTTGACCCCGTCGATCAGCGCGACGGTCTGCTCGCTCTGCGCGCCGCGGATGAAGATGCCGGTGAAAGTGCCCGGGCCGCCGTTGCGCACCAGCGTCACCCCCGGCGTGGTGCGCAGCAGGTCGGCAACCGAGACCGTCTGCCTTTGTTCGATCTGCGTGACATTGATCACGGCAATCGATTTGCCGCTGTCCGATACGCTTTGTGCGAATCGGGCCGCGGTCACGACGATGTCTTCGCCGGGAGGCCCTTCCCCCTCGGCATGGGCTGCGGTGGACAACAATATGAGTGCCGCGATGAGTGCCGCGGCGAAGGCGGCAGATGGGAAAATGAACGTCCGCATGGATATCCTCCAATGGATCAAGCCATCGGGGCCCCGCGCGGGGAAAGAACACAGGTCCCCCGCGCAACGCCCCAGTCGAACGTCGTCACGCGAGGTTTCGCCTCGTTCATGTGGTACACCCCGCCCGCATGATGGAACGACCGCGACAGGCAGGTCTCCTGGCTCTCGGGTCTTTGCGCTTCGTCCGGCCTTCCCGGATGCCAGGCATCCAGTGACGCAGTTGGACGGGCGCTCGCCGATCACAGTTGCGGGGGCAGCTTCGGATGGCGGGACGATCCCGCTTCCGAATTCCCTTTTTATCCCGTTTCCGGGAACCTGTCGCAGCGCGGCCTCTATGGCCGGGGCGCTGGCTCTGCAAGGAAAAGCGTGCGGCGCGCGTTGGATCCACCATGTCACGGACGTTGCGCGGTCAACGAAGCGTAACCAACCAGAATCAGGCGCAAAATCCCGGGCTGGAACCCTTGCCTCGCCATCCCGTTTCGGGAAGCAACGCATTGATGCGTCACAATTTATAACGATGACTTTGCAGGAAAAGGCAGGTAAGAGCGGCTCGAAGGCGGAGGGGTTCGCCTCCCAAGGGTATTCGGGGGACAGATTGGGCAAGTCGCTCTTCCCAGCGGCGGTTTCGGTAGCGCTGCTTTTCGCAACGGCATTGGTCCCGGGCGGAGCTATCGCTCAGGTTGCTGCGCCGCAGCTGGCGCCGATCGCGCCGACCCGCGACGAACTTGATCGATCACGACCCGACAGCCAGGCGCCTCGCTCGGCCCGGCTCAAGATTGATGGCGATATCGAACGCGCTCCCTGCGCGCTCGATTCTCCGGCCTATGCGGACATTCGCACCACCATCACCGAAGCGGTGTTCAACAACCTCCAGGGCATCACCGCTGAGGAGCTCAAGGCCAGCTATGCCTCGCTGCTCGGCTCCGAGCGGCCGATCAGCACGCTGTGCACGATCCGAGACGCGGCGGCGACTGAGCTGCGTCGCCGGGGCTATCTCGCCGCGGTGCAGGTGCCGGTCCAGCGGATCGAAAATGG
>CANJRZ010000168.1 GCA_947476735.1 Sphingomonadaceae bacterium | reverse complement strand
GCCGCGTTGCGCGAGCGGCACATCTACGATGTCGAACTCGCCCGGATAGGCGCCGCCAACGCCGATCCCGATCCGCAGCCGCCCTGGCGCGAAATGATCCAACGTGCCGAGCTGCTTCGCCAGCCACAGCGGGTCGCGCAGAGCAATCAGCATGACGCAGGTGCCGATGGTCACCCGTTCGGTCACCGCGGCCACCATCGACAGAGTGACGAGCGCCTCCATCAGCGGGTTGGGGTGGAGGAGATGATCACCGATATAGACGCTGTCAAAGCCGCCCTTCTCGGCGAGCTGCGCCGCCGAGATGATCCGCGCCTTCTCCAGCCGTCCGTCCGCATGGTGCGGGATCGAAGGCAGCATCAGGCCGATCTGCAAGGCGCTCATCGCTTCAGCCTTGCCCCGTAAGCCGGCGGTTGAGTTCGTCCCACAATCCGAGATTCCCGTCGGAGAACATGCGGGTTGAGCGGAATTTGACGAAGCGCCAGCCCTTGTCCGGAAAACGCTCCGCCTCCAGCGCATAGCGCGATCCCGCGGTCAGCCAGTGCTCGCCGTTTTCGATCGGCAGATAATGGGTTGCATGTGTGTAGCAGACACAGGTCGCCCGATCGCCGTCCACCTCGATCTGGTGGTTGGTGCTGACATGCTGGGTAGCGGTGAAGCCGGATAGCAGTTTGATGACTTGTTCCGCATAGGTGTCGGCATTCACCTTGCCCTGGAGCACGATCACATCAGCGGCCCGCGGCGGGATGTCGAGATCGACCACGTCGGCGAAGGCCGAGCGGAACATCGCCACATCGCGCGCATCCATCGCGTTCGAGAAGGCGATGACGAGCTTGCGGATAGCATTCTCGTCGATCAGCCGGCGCAGTTCAGGGTCCATATTGCCGGTCAGGCGACTGGAGAAGCCTGCGGACCGCGCACCAGCTTGCCGGGATATTGGCCGGTCGGTTGGCCACCACGCCAGGTGACCACGCCGCTGACGATCGTCGCGTCATAGCCGGTCGGGAGCTGCATCAGACGCCGCCCGCCGGCCGGGAGATCATGGACGACGATCGGCTGGCCGAGCTCGATGCCGTCATAATCGATGATGTTGAGATCGGCCTTGTAGCCCGCCGCGATGAGTCCTCGGTCATCGAGGCCAATCTCACCGGCCGGCTGGGAGCTCAGCGCCCGAACCACCCAGGGCAGCGAGAAGCTGCGCTCGCCCGCCTCGCGCGTCCAATATTTGAGCAGATAGGTGGGGTAGGAACTGTCGCACATCGAATTGACATGCGCGCCGCCGTCGCCGAGCCCGACCAGCGTGTTGGGATCGGCCATCATGTCGTGGACGGCTTCGTCATTGCCATGCGCGTAATTGACGAAGGGCATGAACATCAGCCCGGTGCCATCATGGCTGAGCAGCACATCATAGGCATATTCCTCGGGAGAGATGCCCTTGTCGGCGGCCAGCCTCGCGATCGTTTTGTCGGCTGACGGCATATAATCGGGGGTTGCGCCCCACAGATAGATATTGTCGAAATTGCGGAACTGGCGGCGCAACGCCTTGAGCGTCGGCGGGATCACCGGGTCCTCGGCGAGCAGCTTTGCGCGGAAGGCGGGATCGCGCATGATAGCGACCTTCTCCGCCAGCGGAAGATGGTCGATCGCCTGGAAGCTCGGGTTGAGCGCGAAAGGATTGAGCTGGCTCTCGATGCTCATCAGCGCGGCCTGCGGGCGCGGCCCGATCTGGACGGTGATCGAAAGCCCTTCGGCCTTCGCCTCGGCGGCGAAATCGAGCATCCGGCGATATTGCTCGGTGTCGCCGCCGTGAAACTGGACGGCAGCATAGTTGACCTTGCGGCCGGTATCGCGCGCGATCGAGCGGACCATCGCCATTTCTTCCTCGATCCGGTCGGTATCGAGCACCATTTGCAGGAGGCCGTGGCCGCCGTCGCGCATTGCCGCACCGATGGCGCGCAACTCCTCCTCAAGTGCGCCGAAGCTCGGCACCGTATCGCCCGCCTTGGTGCGGTGATGGACGGTGCGTGAGGTTCCAAGCCCGATCGCCCCGGCCTCGATCGCCTCGCGGGTGATCTCGGCCATGCGCGCATTGTCCTCGGCGGTCGCCGGTTCCCGCGCCACCGCGCGGTCGCCCATCACATAGAGGCGCATCGGGCTGTGCGGCAGCTGCGCGACGACGTCGACATCATAGCTTCGACGGGCGATCGCATCGAGATATTCCGGGAAACTCTCCCACTCCCATTGCAGGCCTTCGGACATGACGACGTCGGGGATATCCTCGACGCCTTCCATCATGATGATCAGCCGCTCGCGATCCTCGGGTTTGCACGGTGCGAAGCCGACTCCGCAATTGCCCACGACCACGGTAGTGACGCCATGCGGAGAGGAAGGGGCGAGTTGCGACGTCCAGGTCAGCTGGCCGTCATAATGGGTGTGGATGTCGACGAAGCCGGGGGTGACGATCCGTCCGCTGGCGTCGATCTCCTCGCGGCCCTTGCCGTCGACCCTGCCGACCGCAGCGATTTTGCCGCCGCTGATCGCGACATCGGCCGCGAAGGGCTCGCCGCCGCTGCCGTCGACCACGGTGCCGCCCCGGATGACGAGGTCGAATATCGCTGCCATGCTCTCCTCCATGGCCCTCTGTCGGGCCGCATCTGGTGCACAGTCTATGAGCTTCTTCGCTTCGGGTCGAGAAGCGGAAATGACGGGCACTTCGACCATTTCGTTCCAAGCAAGTGACCTTCCCTGCATTCCGTCGCCCCGGGCTTGACCCGGGGTCCCGCTTCCTTTCATTCCGAGGATGAGGCGCCGCAGTGGTTGCCGAAGCACGTGAGAAGCGGGACCCCGGGGCAAGCCCGGGGTGACGATGAGGAGAAGATCATGAAGTTCGGCTTGAATATCCCGCTGCCCCTGCTGCACGGCGGCTTCCAGTCGCCCGAGTCCGTCAAGGTCATCGCCCATGCGCTGGACAAGTCTCGCGCGGATATCGGCCATGTCACCGATCACCCGGCGCCCGACGCGCACTGGCTGCACAATGATCCGGCCGGGCATGACGCCCTCGATCCCTTTACCGAACTGGCCTTCATCGCCGCCAACTCCACCAGGCTGCGGGTCCAGACGAGCGTCCTCGTGCTCCCCTATCGCAATCCCTTCATCACCGCGAAGGCAGCGGCGACGCTCCATGTCCTGTCGGGTGGCCGTCTCGTCCTGGGTGTCGGCGCCGGCTATCAGAAGGGCGAGTTCGAGGCGATGGGCGTCCCCTTCAGGGAGCGCGGCGCATTGACCGACGAGGCGCTGGAGGTGATCAGCATGGCCTGGGCGGGCGGAGCGGTCGTCAAGCAGGGCCGCTATTTCGACGCGAAGGGCAATGAGCCGCGCCCGGCCTTGCCGTCCCCGCCGCCGATCTGGGTGGGCGGTGGCAGCGACAAGGCGGTCGAGCGCGCCGCGCGCTGGGGCGACGGCTGGATGCCCTTCCTGACCCGCCCGGCCAATGATCCCGAGATCGACAAAAGCTCGGTCAAGACCAACGCCGAACTCGCCGACAAGATTGCGCGGCTCCGCGAGCTTCGCGAGCAATTCGGCAAGTCATCCGATTTCGAGATCAATGTCGCCCCGCACTGGTACCCCGCCGATCGCAGCCGCGCCGAGATCGACAAATATTGCGAGCAGATCAACGAATTGAAGGCGCTCGGCGTCACCTCGCTGACCGCCGTGATCCGCCAGCCAAACCTCGAAGCCTATCTCGACGCGCTGGCCTGGTATGACGAGGAGATCATGGCGCGGTTCGACTGAGCGGCAACGTCAACCGACACTTCCCCGTCATGCCTGCGGAGCCAGGCATGACGGAAGGGGGAGTGGACTGCACCCCATGCATCCGGAATCGCCGTCGTGCGCCCTACGTTCCCTTTCCCCGCTAATCCTTCAACCTGAACGCGATCGTCGCATCGCCCAGTTTCGTCCCCATCAGCCCATGGCCGCCCGCGGTCATCACGACATATTGCTTGCCGCCGGCCATATAGGTCATCGGGGTGGACTGGCCGCCCGCGGGCAGGCGGTGCTTCCACAGCTCCTTGCCGGTGCGGATGTCATAGGCGCGCAGATAGCGGTCGAGCGTTGCCGCGTGGAAGACGATGCCGGCCCGGGTGACGAGCATGCCGCCCATGTTCGGTGTGCCGATCAGCAGCGGCGGACCCGCGGGAATGCCAAGCGGGCCGCTGTCGCGCGATGTGCCGATCGGGCGGCGCCACAGCCGTTTGCCGGTCTTGAGGTCGACTGCGGCGAGCTGGCCCCATGGCGGCTGCAGACAGGGTATGCCAAGCGGTCCCATGAACAGCCCGATGCGCACCACATAGGGCGTGCCCCGGGCCGGGAAATATTCCTTGCTCAGATCGGGTACGTCCTTCGCCGGTACCAGCTGGACGAAGACCGGGAAGTCGTTGGTGTTCGACACGACGATCTTGTTGTCATTGTCGACCGCGATGCCGCCCCAGTCGATCCCGCCGATCGCGCCCGGGTAGATCAGAATCTTTTTCAGCCCCGGGGGTGTGAACGGCCCTTCGTAGCGCAGCTGCTTGTAGCTGATCCGGCACAGCATCTGATCGATCGGCGTCGCTCCCCACATCTGGGCTTCGCTGAGCGGCGGCGGGAAGAAGTTGAGCTGCGAGATCGGCTGGGTCTTGCTCAGCCGCTCGCCCGGCATCGCGCCCTGCGGTACCGCTGTCTCCGGCGCGGGCACGATCGGCTGGCCGGTGCGCCGGTCGAGCACGAAGATATCGCCGCGTTTCGTGCCGGCGAGCAGTGCGGGCTTGCCGCCGGGCAGGTCGATCAGCGTCGGCTGGGCGGGAACGTCATAGTCCCACAGGTCATAATGGGTGGTCTGGTAAGACCAGCGCTCGCGCCCGTCGGCGATGTTGAGGGCGACGATCGCGCTGCCATATTTCTCGTCAAACGGGCGGCGATGGACGCCATATTGATCGGGGCTCGGATTGCCGGTCGGGATATAGACCAAGCCCAGCTTCTCATCGACCGCGAAGGCCGGCCAGGCATTGGGCGTGCCGCGCGTATAGTTTTCCCCGGGTCCGGGTTCGCCGACACGGTCGGGTGCCCCCATGTCCCACGCCCAGGCGAAGGCGCCGCTCGTCGCATCGAAGGCGCGGATGACGCCCGAGGCGATGTCACGGTTCGAATTGTCCTGCACGAACGCACCGACGATGACCTTGCCGCCGACCACGGTGGGTGCAGAGTTCAGCGTATAGTCCGACGGCCTGATGTCGCCCATGCCCTTGAGCAGGTCGACCATGCCGTCCTTGCCGAAGCCGGGGCAGGGGGCGCCGGTCGCCGCGTCCACTGCGCGCAGCAGCGCGCCGGGGCCACCCGCGAAGATCCGCTCGGCGCATAGCCCGGTCGCATCGGGCACGCGATAATAGCTGACCCCGCGGCAGGTGAGCAGCGTCAGCTTGGAGGCGTCGAGCCCCGGATCGCGCCGCCACTTCTCCTTGCCGGTGATCGCGTCGACCGCGAACATGATGCCATGCGGCGTGCAGCTGTAGAGCGTCGGGCCGATCTTGATCGGGGTCGCCTCGCCCTTGCTGCTGTCGCCCGAGTTGTGAACCCAGGCGATCTCAAGCTTCCCGACATTGTCGGCCGTGATCTGGGAAAGCGGGGCGAAATGCGTGCCCTGCAGGTCATGGGCATAATGGGCCCAGTCGCTGTCCGCCGGGTTCTGCCCCGACGGGGCGGGCAGGGGTGTCGCTTCGGCAACCGTGGCCCGTTCGAACTGGATATAGCGGACCGTCAGCAGCGCGAGGATGATGAGTGCGACGACGGCCGGCGTGCTGCGCCAGGCTGAGGTCTTGCCGGCCGCGCCAAGGCCGCGCCGGATGAAGGGCAATGCCAGGAACAGCCCCAGCAGCGCGGGGGCGAACAGGCGGACTTCGAGCGCCCAGGGATTGCTGCCCGCTTCGATCCACGACCAGATCAGCGTGCCGAGCAGGGTCAGCGCATAGAGCTTCTCGCCCTGTTGCGACCGGCGCCAGTAGAGGATGCCCGAGATCAACAGCGCCGCGCCAGTTGCGGCATAATAGAGCGAGCCACCCAGCGTCGCGAGCGTCACGCCGCCGCCGAGGAAGGTCAGCCCCAACAGGATCAGGATCACACCCGCGATCCGCGGCCACAGTGCAGCTTTGCCCGACATTTGCCCTCCCGTTCCGGCGTCGGCCATCTGCTGAAGCCGTGCGCAACCGGGTTTACGGTAGGGGTGGAATCACCGGCAGGCAACGTCTGTTGATCACTTGTCTTCCCCCTCTCCCGCTTGCGGGAGAGGGTAGGGTGAGGGTTTTCCTAACTTCTCTTCTGGGCGACGATGTATGGTTTTCGGGAAAGAAGAAGACCCTCACCCCGCCTCTCCCGCAAAAGCAGGAGAGAGTAATGAATGGGGCTGGATGAATCCGCCACGCCTGTCACAAGGTTACCAAATCAGAGGGAAAGGAATCCCCCATGTCTGTCCGTTTCGGTTTCAGCTTCGATATGCGCAATCCGGCCGAGTGGCGGAAACCCTGGGCCGATCATTATCGTGAGACGCTCGATCTCATCGCCTGGACCGAGACGCTCGGCTTCGAACAGGTCTGCATCGCCGAACATCATGGCGATGAAGACGGCTATTGCCCCTCTCCGCTTGTCGTCATGGCCACCCTCGCCGGCATGACGAAGACGATGCGGCTCAGCACCGGCATCGGCCTCGCTCCCTTCTACCCGCCTGTCCGCCTCGCCGAGGATGTCGCGGTGCTCGACATAATCAGCAACGGCCGGGTCGAGCTGACCCTGGGGCTCGGCTATCTTAAGCGCGAGTTCAAGGCCTACGGGATCGACGTAAAGTCGCGCGGTCGGCGCACCAACGAGGTGATCGAGATCGTCCGGCCGCTGCTGGCCGGAGAAGAAGTAACCTACACCGGCCAATATTATCAGATCGAGAAGGCCCGCATCCGTCCGCTACCGGTCCAGCGCCCGCATATCCCGATCTTTGTCGGCGGCTTCGTGAAAGCGGCCTATGAACGCGCGATCAAATATGGCGACGGCTATTTCGGCCCGACCGAGATGCTCCCGGCCTATCTCGAGACCGTCGTCGAAGCAGGTCGTGATCCCGCCAAGGAGCGTATCTCGCTGCTGGGCACAGCCGACAGCTGGCTGGTCGTGTCGCACGATCCCGAGAAGGCGATGGCCGAGGTCGCCCCGCATTTCTATTATCAATGGAACGTCTATTCGAAATGGGCCGAGGAGGGCGACACGCCACTGCCCAAAATGGATTTCGACACGTTCAAGCAATCGGGGATCATGAACGTTCTCACCCCCGAGCAGGCGATCGCCCATATCGGCAAGCGGCTCGACGATTTTCCGCAGATCGAAAGCTATTGCCTGCAGGCTCCCGCGGGGCTGCCGGCGGACAGGTTTACACCCTATATTGAGACCTTCGCGAAAGAGGTGCTCCCCGCACTCAAGGCGCGCTGAGTGAATTCGCCACGGCCTGCATTGGAATAAAAATGGAAACGATAAGGTGATATCTTTGCCATTTTAGGATTTTTCAGCGAGGTCTAATCCAATCGTCATACCTCTAATGGGAGACGACAGATGAACATCCTCCATCTCGACAGCAGCATCCTCGGCGACAACTCGGTCACCCGTTCGCTCGGCCAGCGCCTGGCGCAACGCCTCGCCTTCGAGCATTCCGACGCCAGCCTCACCTATCGCGATCTCGCCGCCGATCCGATCCCGCACCTGACCGGTGAGGCCGTGGCAGCACAGGCCGCCGGTGATCCCACCGAGATCATGGCCGAGTTCCTCGCTGCCGATATCGTGGTCGTCGGCGCGCCGATGTACAATTTCAGCGTCTCGAGCCAGCTCAAGGCGTGGATCGACCGCATCGCGGTCGCGGGCAGGACCTTCGCTTATACGCCCGATGGCCCGGTCGGCCTCGCGGGTGGCAAGAAGATCTACATCGTCTCGGGCCGCGGCAGCGCCTATATCGGCTCGCCGGTCGAGGGCTGGGATTTCCAGGAGCCTTATCTGCGCACGGTGTTCGCCTTCATCGGCGTCACCGATCTGACATTCGTCCGTGCCGAGGGAGTCGCCCGCACTGATCTGCGCGAACAGGCGATCAGTTCGGCCGAGGCTCATATCGATGGGCTCGCACTGATCGCCGCCTGATCAGGGAATACCGAAGGTCCAGCCCTCGACCTGAGCGATGGCCGGAGTGAGCTGCGGCGGATGCCAGTATCGGTCGTCCGCCGCGGCCTCTGCCAACCACGCAGCTGTCAGGATCGCATCGGTGCTGTGATCGTCATATCGGGTGAGTCTGGGCATCCGCCTGATCCCAAAACCCGCGAGTCCTGCGCGCAGTCTGTCAGCATCGCGCATCTTGCTTCCGCCCGTCAGGCCAGCCTGCCGGGCGGCGATCGTCGTATAGGCCTCGACAATGACCGGACCGCTGTCAGGCACCGCATCGAACGGCCACACCGCTAATCGACTGTCGAGGCGGTTGAGCATCCGCATACCCGTCAAGCTGGACTTGCCGACCTGTGCGGCGCCGACCAGATTGAAGCAACTCGTCGCCGGTCCATGGCGATTGTCACGACAGATCCGCTCGACCAGTCGATATCGCCCATTGCCTTTACCGAACAGGTCGCCTTGCCGGCCGCCATGGCGACGAAAGTGACGGCTGGCCTCGACATGATCGACCAGCGAGCCCGCCTCCAGATGGGGATCGTCGCGGCACAGCGTGTCGATCAGTTTCCACAGCCCTCGCGCATCGTCGGGGCTTTCGAGCCATCCGGGGAAATAGGCACCCGCGTCCAGGAAGGGCAGGGCGGTTGAGAAATCCATGCCCACAAGCAGGTTGCTGCCCTTTGCCGCATGGTCGAGCAGCCAGTCGAGCACCCCCTGGCGAGACCAGCTACAGTCGATCAGCTTGGGTGTTTTGCCAGGGCCATCGCTGACGGCGACCGCGATCCCTTTCTGTCG
>CANJRZ010000167.1 GCA_947476735.1 Sphingomonadaceae bacterium | reverse complement strand
GCTGTCCTCGACGCCCGGCTCGGCGCGGGCTCCGCCCTGACGGGCGATCTTGTGATTGGTCAGCTTCTCGATCGACTCGATCGCGTCGGCATCCTCCGGGGTCACAAGGGTAATCGCGATGCCGGAGGCCCCGCCACGGCCGGTCCGGCCGATGCGGTGAACATAATCATCCGGATGCCAGGGCACGTCGAAATTGAAGACGTGGCTGACACCCTTGATATCGAGCCCGCGAGCCGCAACGTCGGAAGCGACAAGGATGTTGATATCACCAGTCTTGAAGCGATCGAGTTCGCGCAGCCGCTCGGGTTGCTCCATGTCGCCATGAATCTGGCCGGCACGGAAACCATAACGGCCGAGACTCTGGGCCAGATCGCGCACCGTCGTCTTGCGGTTGCAGAACACCAGCGCGCTGGTGACAACATCACTTTCTAGCAGGTCGCGTAGCGTCTCCCGCTTCGTCCGGCTTGACGTCTCGACAAGTGATTGATCGATTGCGAGGTTTGCGCTCGCAGGGCGCGAGACTTCGATCTGCTTGGGGTTCGAAAGGAACCGGTCGGCCAGCTTCTTGATCGGTGCCGGCATCGTCGCCGAAAACAGCAACGTCTGCCGCTGCGCCGGCAACTTGGTGCAGATTTCCTCGATATCGGGGATGAAGCCCATGTCGAGCATGCGGTCCGCCTCATCGATGACGAGCAGGCTGCAGCCGGTCAGCAATATCTTGCCACGCTGGAACAGGTCCATCAGGCGTCCCGGGGTGGCGATCAGCACATCCACGCCCTTTTCGAGCGCGGCGACCTGATCGCCCATATTTACGCCACCTATCAACAAAGCCATACTAAGCTTGTGATATTTACCGTATTTTTCGAAGTTTTCTGCAACCTGAGCTGCGAGCTCGCGGGTCGGTTCAAGGATCAGTGAGCGCGGCATGCGCGCCCGGCTGCGGCCCTGCGCCAATATGTCGATCATCGGCAGCACGAAGCTGGCAGTTTTGCCGGTGCCTGTCTGGGCGATGCCGATCAGGTCCCTCATCATCAGGACAGGCGGGATCGCCTGCGCCTGGATGGGCGTGGGCTCGGTGTAGCCCGATTCCGCCACGGCGCGGAGAAGTTCATCAGAAAGGCCGAGATCGGCAAACGACATGAAGCTATCCGGAAAAGGGCGGGCACGACGCACCGCATTGCGGGCCGCGCTTGGGCTCCACTCCAGGATTTGTCAAGGCAATTGGCCGCCAATCCCCCGCTTCACTCGACCGGAACGAGCCTCCTGAAGCGGGTGATTTCGCACTGGCCACCGGAACGTGTCCGGATTACGTCGCGGTCCGCGCAGATCTTTCCATCGTCGGTCGGCAGAATATAGAAGCCCGAATAATAATCGAGTGCGGGACAGCGTGACGAGAAATGGGCGCGCAGCCTCTGCCCTCCCCTGAGCGCGAGATCGATCGCATCGTCAGCAACCACCGCAGCCCCCGCGATCGCCGCCATGGCAACGCACTTCGGCCCTTTCTTCGATTTCCACTTGAGCGGCTTGACTGGAGCATGGCGCGGAACGCGCACGATCAGCGACTGCTCGATCGTCATTTGGGCGAACTCGACCGCCTGTGGAGGAGCCGCCGCCGGCGCCGTCCCCCCCAGGGAGGTGACGAGCAACAGCGGGGCGCCAACGCGAAGCAAACGCGGCAAACGGCCCAGGCACACCAGCGAAATATCCACCCTTTTCTTCAGGTCCCGCCTTTATTCGCGGTCACCCTAACCCCTTCACCCATCGGCGCAATCGCTTGAATAACGGATTAACTGGCAAATCGTCCGGCGACTGCATTATGTTCCGGTCATGACCGCCGTGAAATTCCCGGATCGGGTGCTCCTCGACAAGCTTGCGGCGTTGCTGGGGTCGCAAGGCTTCATCACCGACCCGGATCTGATCAGTCCATGGCTTTCGGACTGGCGCAATCGCTTTCGCGGTGCAAGCGCGGCGCTGCTTGCACCAGCCACGTCGGAGCAGGTGGCAGCGATCGTCCGGCTCGCCGCCGAGGCGCGAGTGGCGCTGGTGCCGCAGGGCGGCAACACCGGCACCGTTGGCGGCGCAACACCTGCTCCGGATGGATCGGCCCTCCTCCTGTCACTCAGACGGATGAACCGCGTCCGCTCGATCTCGGCCGACGACAATGCCGTCATCGCTGAGGCCGGCGTGATTCTGTCCGATCTCCATGACGCAGCGACCGCGATCGGCCGCCGCTTCCCGCTGTCTCTGGGTGCCAAGGGATCTGCGACGATCGGCGGACTGGTATCGACAAATGCAGGCGGCACTCAGGTGCTTCGCTTCGGTCCGATGCGCTCGCTGGTCCTGGGTATCGAGGCAGTATTGCCAGATGGGTCGCTCTTCGAAGGCCTGGCCACGCTCCGAAAGGACAATCGCGGCTATGATCTCCGCCAACTGCTGACCGGCGCCGAGGGAACGCTGGGCGTCGTGACCGCAGCGGCGCTCCGCCTTGTCCCTGCGGTCGCTTCCCGCACCGTAGCCTGGGCGGGACTTCCCGACCCACAGTCGGCACTCACCCTGCTTCGTCGACTCGAGGAGCGGACGGGCGATTCGGTCGAAAGCTTTGAGCTGGTACCGGCCAACGCTCTGGCCCTTGTCCTCGACAAGATCCCCGGCACGCGCGCACCGCTTGGCGCGGCATGCCCATGGAATGTGTTGATCGAGGCGGTCGGAATGCAGGGCGGCGTCGATCCTGTCGAGGCGCTCGAGGAAGGCCTTGCCTGGGCGATCGAGGAAGGACTGGTTCTGGATGCCACGATCGCCGCGAGCGAGGCGCAGGCTGAGGCACTTTGGACGCTCCGCGAGTCGGTGGCTGAAGCCGAAAAAATGGATGGTGCCTCGCTCAAGCACGACATCTCGGTGCCCGTCTCCGAGATGCCGGCATTCCTAATACGCGAGCGCGAGCGCGTCGAAGCCCGCTTTCCGGGTTCTCGGATCATCGCCTTCGGTCACCTGGGCGACGGCAACATCCATTTCAATCTGCTGCCGCCTGCGAACACCGACCGCAAGGCCTGGATCAGCGAGCATGGTGCGACCGCAACCGCGATGGTCCATGACCTCGTTGCGGCGGCGGGCGGTTCGCTTTCGGCAGAGCACGGAATTGGGCAGGCCAAGCTCGCGGAATTTGCCCGACTCACCGATCCGGTGCGGCTCCACACGCTGCGGGCGATCAAGACTGCACTCGATCCGCTCGGAATCATGAACCCCGGAAAACTTGTCCCCCTTGCGTCTTAAGGCAAGGGCCAATAGACGGCGGCCCCATCATCGGGGGCACACCCCACGAACCGGACCGGTATTTTCAGGAGATTCCCATGGCGAGTGCTCCGGCCAACGGCCTGCCTCTTTTCTATAATGACCTGCAGCCGCTTTCCAGCCAGCTTCACGCCAACTGGAGGGCGAGGACAGCCGAAACCCTGCCGTTCTTCGCTAATGCTCACGCAGTGCCTCTGACCGTTGAGGAGTTCGTTCTCGCCCAGCGCCATTATCCGATTGTCTTCTCGGTAGGCCCCAATCCCGTGCCGCTGGCGCTGTTCGGTCTGAACGACGGCGTCAATGTGTTCACCGATGAGAATGGCATTCCGACCGACGAAATCTACATTCCGGCCTATGTCCGCCGCTATCCGTTCATGCTGGCGCGGTTACGCGATGATAGCGACGAATTGTCGCTTTGCTTCGACAACAGTGCGGAATTACTCGGCGAATTCGACGATGGTGTGCCGCTTTTCGAGGGAACCGAACCCGCCGAGGCAACCAAGAGCACACTCGCTTTCTGTGAGCAGTTCGAGCAGGCGGGGATGCGCACCGGCCTGTTCATGCAAGAGCTGGAGCAAAACAAGCTGCTGATCGACGGCGAAGTGACGATCGAGGCGGAAGGCATTGACCAGCCTTTCGTGTATCGCGGCTTTCAGATCGTTTCAGAGGAAAAACTCAAGGAATTGCGCGGAGATGTGCTGCGCAAGATGATCCAGAGTGGCCTTCTGCCGCTGATCCATGCGCATCTATTCTCGCTGTCGATGATCCGCGATGTCTTCGGTATGCAGATGCAGCAGGGCAAGACTCCGATGCCGGAGCCGACGGTCTCCATCTAACCACTCTCATCAGCGGTAAGGTGTGCCGGGATAAGGAATTTTCCCGATCCCCGGAACTCTCCTTGAAAGAGCGGAGGAAGAGTCCTATCTTGCTGCTGTGCGGTGGTCGTGCCCCCCTTTCATGGCCCCGTACAACGCATCCTTCGGGATGCGTTCCTCCCTGAACCTTGGCCACCTCGCGCGAAAGCGCGAGGTGGCACTTTTATGTCGGGTGGAGCTACTGGCCGGCGATTAGGTAGACATAGCGTCAACCGCAACGCCGGCTCTGCCATCAGGCCGGTTTCACTGCCTTTATGGTCTTCACGACATCGAGAAAGATGTTGTTCACCTCAGTCACCTCAAAGCCCGCCGCGCGAACGTTCGCGACCGTGTCCCGATTCATGTCAGGACCCAGTTTCGATGTGAGCACCGTCATGAAATCCATCATCTGGCGAAATGGATAATGGCGGCTACCGGTGTGCTCGAACATGAACAGGCGCCCCCCGGGCTTGAGCACCCGGTAAAGTGCTTTCAACCCTTTTACGGGATCGGGAACCGAACAGAATGTGCAGGAGGTGAAAACCTGATCGAAGCTTTCCGCTTCGAACGGCATATCGTGAACGTCCATGACCTCCGCCCGGAGGCTTCCTTCATAGCCGGCGACGCGCTCCTGCGCCTGCTCGATCATCTTTGGACTGATGTCGATCGCGGTAATGTCCTTGCCCTTGGGGAAAGACGGGATATCGAGCCCTGTACCTAACGCCAGGAACAGGACCTTCCCGTCCATCTGGCTGAACAGGCCCTCCTTCCATGGTTTCCAGCGCTTTTCCGCGCCTTTAGCCGCCATGCTGTCGAACCGCGGCGCGAGCCGGTCCCATTTCGCCTGCGTGATCGTGTCGACCATGTCAGCTCGCCTTTGGCTGGCGGGTAACCCCGCGCAGGATTGTGTTCGCCACCCAGATGAAGATGATCTCCGCAATGCCACAGGCCGCGCCCATCTCAGCCGCATGGCGCATCGGCATCTCCATCATAGAACTCATCATGCCAACAACCATGCCCGACCACATGCCGGTGTACATGGCCGGGATCATCGCCTCCATCGCGCCGAGCTTAATGCCGACCGGGAAATAGAGCACGAGCCCGAGAACCATGCCAAGCGCCATCATCGCAAACATGGCACCCCACATGTTCCAGGACGGGGATATGATCGCCCAGGCAATCAATCCGACGATCACTCCGATCGCAAGATTGGCGATGAAATCGCCGACGACATAGAACAGACGATGATCCAAGGCCCCTCTCCCCTTTTGTTTTGGGCCCACCGGCTGTTGGCCCACATAGTCACGCACATTGGTGACGCGTGTCGAGCCGAATGTCCAGAACGCCGCCGGTCGCGGCTATTCTGCCGCGATCGGCAGGCTCGGATCAAACAACTCGCGCAGCTCGGCCGCGATCGTCGCGAGGAGCGTACCACAGGCCTGGAGATTGGGCGTCGGCGCATCAAGCGTTGCGTCGAGGTAGAGCGAACGATCGAACTCGATCTGGATAGCGTGGACCTTTCGGCGAGGCCGGCCGTGCCGATCGATCGTATAGCCGCCGGCATAGGGATGGTTGCGCGCAGATCGCAGCCCCGCGCCCTCGATCACCGCCATAGCGACATCGACAACCGCAGCCGAAGCCCCGGCGCCGAAGCGATCGCCGACCACGATGCGAACCGGCCCGCCCGCCTGGCGCACCGGAAGCGGCGGCATCGAATGACAATCTATCAGGATCGCAACGCCGAAGCTTCTGCGGGCCGCCTCGATCCGCTCGGCAAGCGCCCGATGATAGGGCTCATGAGCCTCGGCGATCCTGCGCTCGGTCTCCTCTAGCGATATCCGCCTGCGCCACAATTCGCCGCACGCCGGCAACCGGCGCGGGAAAAGGCCAAGCCCGGCCCTGACCTTTCCGCTCAGCACGAGTCGATCAGCGCTAATGACGTCCTCGACCATCGCCGGATCGATTTCACGGGGATCCCGATTAAGGTCGATCACAGCTCGGGCCATGTGCGCGACGACCGCAGTCGCTCCCTCGGCTACGGCCTGTTCCACCAGGCTGTCGGCATGTCGATCCTCAAGCGCGCGCAAACGTTCCATGGGTACGCGCGCCTGCTCGATCAGCTCCGGCGGGTAAAAACGACCGGCGTGCGGCACCGCCAGCACCACCGGTGATCGCGGTGCTTCGGGGCCCAGGATGCTGAAAACCGGCTCACTTCCCATGCCCCTTAAGCTAGCAGCCTCGCGCCGTCGCGCAACCACGACACGTTCGCTGGCAACCGGGCATGCAGGATTTTTGGTTCTTGGCTGGAATTTGTTAAGTGATTCCAGCATAAGGGGCATGCTTACTCGGCATCACGCCGACTGCGGGACACGATCGGGGCTATGATCCGGATACTTCTGGCCGAAGACGACGATTCGATGCGCGAATATCTCGCGCGGGCGCTCGAGCGTACCGGTTATGCGGTCACCAGCGTCGATCGCGGCACGGCAGCCCTGCCGCTACTCGAGAGCGAAAGCTTCGATCTTCTGCTGACGGATATCGTCATGCCCGAAATGGATGGTATCGAACTGGCGCAGCGCGCCAATGTGATCGCGCCCGGCATGCGGGTCATGTTCATTACCGGTTTCGCGGCTGTCACGCTGAAGGCCGGCGCCACGCCACCCGATGCCAAGGTACTATCGAAGCCGTTCCACCTGCGTGACCTTGTCCTTGAGGTCGATCGCATGTTCCAGGTCGGCACGGCGACCGGGATCTGAAGATCATTCGTCAGCTCAGCAACGAGACCTGGATGTCGCGATAGCCGATGTAACTGTTGCGACCGTGCGCGGCCGAGTGATTATCGAGAAACAGCAGATCTCCGCGGCTCCAGGGAAACGCTACAACATGCTTTTCGAGCGCTGCAAACAGCGCCGCAATATAATGCTCCGGAATCCGCGTGTCGTCGGCATAGGTGACGAGATAGGGCCGCGGTCTCGTTGAGCCATAATAGCCTTCATAGACTGGGACGCGGTGACCGATCGCCTCTTTGCCCATCGAATTGGTCGCAACCTGGTTGAACCATAGTAGCTCGCCCGTCACCGGATGGTTCACAAGACCACGGTTGCGATAGGCGGTCTGCAGGCTGCCATCATCGAGCCGGCAGGCCTCGAAACCCATCGCCTGCATATCAACGATCGCCTTGTCGATATCGTCGGTCTTGAAGGCCTCCTGCCAGGGGCGGTGGATCATATCGAGATAGTCGTTGCCGGTGCTGACGTTGCGGTCGCGGAAATTGCGATTGTAGACGATTCCGCGCTGTCCGACCTCTTCGATGAACTCGGCTGGCAGCTCGGCGGTGACACGGCGCATATCGGCGACGAACGTCTCTCCGCCCGAAACCGCGGGGATATGGCACCAGAAGGCGACGCGCGTCGGCCAGACCGGTAGATAGGACATTTCCTGGTGCATGTGGATGCGGTCTTCAGCCGCCGCATGGGTCGACTCATAGACACGCGCCGCAAGCTGCCTTCGCGGCGACGAACCACCGATATAACCGTAGCGCGGCGCTTCATAGCCGGACATCCAGGTCATGAAGTCTTCGGTGGTGTTGATCGCGAAGCCGCGGAACACCAGCGCTGCGGCCTGGGTTAGGAGGCCCTCCAACTCGGCACGATGGCTAAGGAACCAGTCTCCTGCCGCGGCCGCATCGCGCTGCAGCAGCGGATCGCGCGGCTGGACGAAAAGCGGAAAGCCCTTGCCGGGTGGGTAAGGCGTCAGGACTACGCTGTCCTCGAGAGCATTCGCAACGGCTTTGCGTTGGGTTGCCATACTGATCCTCCAGACCATCTGACCCGAACAATATCTCGTTCGGATGCAGGAGCATAGCGCCATGGCCGCGAACAATGGAATTTGGCAGCCTTCCATTCTCCCGACGACCGCGATCCTCACCCTCACACCCGTCATCAAAAAGCCACCGAGCGGGGTTGCGTGGACCCCAAGCGTCAGCTAGGGACCGCCGCGTTGGGCGTGTAGCTCAGTGGTAGAGCACTGTGTTGACATCGCAGGGGTCGCAAGTTCAATCCTTGCCACGCCCACCATTCGAAAGCCCCGCAAGTCCTCGGACTCGCGGGGTTTTTGTTTGCTCGGGGACCGCCGCTTGCGCGCCCTTCCCCGCCCTCCTAACCTAGCTCCATTACGAGAGGAGCCGGCGATGAAGATAAGCCGCCTGGATGTGCCGAAATGTGCGGTTGGCGAATGCCCGATCTGGGACGTGGCCGAGCAGGCGCTCTATTATGTCGATATCTTCGGCAGGAAGATCCACCGCCACGAACCCGCGAGCGGCGCAACGAAGAGCTGGGACACGCCCCGCATGCCCGGTGCGCTGGCGATCCGACAAGACGGCGGCGCGATCTACGGGGCCGAAACCGGGATCTACACGATCGACTTCGACAGCGGGGCGAGCACCTTGCTCACCGAGCATGGGCGAAGCGAGCGGGTCCATTTCAACGACGGCAAGACCGATCGGCAGGGACGGTTCGTGCTCGGGCTCAGCGATACCCATTATGACGATCCGCAACCGGTTGGCGGACTTTACAGCTTCGGCGCCGACCATGCGTTGGTTGAACTCGACACCGATGACATCTGCTTCACCAATGGGCATTGCCTGTCGCCTGATGGCCGAACACTCTACATGTCGGACACCTTCAGGCACATCACCTACGCCTGGGATTATGATCCCGATGCCGGAAGAGCCGGCAACCGCCGCCTGTTCGCCGACACCCGCGAGATCGGCGGCATGCCGGACGGAACGACCGTCGATGCCGACGGGCTCGTCTGGATGGCACTCTACACCGGCGGAAAGGTTGTCGCCTGGCGCCCTGACGGCAAGGTCGAACGGATTATCGAT
>CANJRZ010000166.1 GCA_947476735.1 Sphingomonadaceae bacterium | reverse complement strand
GCGATCAGGTGCAGCCCCTCCTCGATCTGGGCCAGCGCGATGTAGCGACCAAGGCAGATGCGCGGCCCGAGGCCGAAGCCGACATGCGAATGACGCTGCGACCTTTCCGGATCGAATTCCTCGGGGTTCTCGACGGCGCGCGGATCGCGCGTCGCCATGCTCCATGGGAAATAGATCATGGCATCCTTGGGGAAGAGGACACCGCGATATTCCAGTTCACGGTCGAGCATCCGCCCCGAGGTGACCGGGTTCACATAGCGGAACGTCTCTTCGACGACCTTGCGGCAATAGTCCTTGTCGCTCCCGCAGCGACGGTAGATCTCCGGTCGCTCGATCATCAGGTGCATATTCATCGTCAGCACATTCTTCGATGTATCGTAGCCCGCTACAAACAGGAAGATGAGCAAATTATACAGCTCCTCATCCGCGATTTTCCCGCCGGCCACGGCATCGAGCAAAGTGTCGAGGAGGTCGCGCTCGTCCGACAGGCGCTCGCCCCTGCGCCGCGCGGCAACCAGCTTCTCGACGAAATCCTGCATCACCACCACCGCGTCCTGCAGCGCGGGTATCAGATCCTTGTTGAGGCTGAACCCCTGGCCGATCGCCTCCATCGACGTGCGGATGCCGGGAATGAGATCAGGCGAGGCACCGATCATCCCGCAGAACACAGTGATCGGGAAATGCGAAGCGAACTCTTCGAAATCAAAGGCGCGTTTCGGCGCCCACTCATCGAGCAGCCGGGATATCACCGCGGCCATCAGCCCCCGCTCGCGATTGGCTTCACGCGGGGTGAAGGCCATGGCGAGGGTATCGCGCAGCCGCTTGTGCTTGTCGTCGGGCGACGCCTGGATCGAATCGATGATGAAATCGCCCCAGGGCGTGCCCGCCGCGCCCAGCAACTCGACGTTGCGCCGATGCGGCATGCGAAAATGATCCTGCATCAGCGCCACTTCGCGGATCGCGAAATAATCGGTCAGGACATAGCCGTAAGGCGAGCTGGCCAGCCAGGGATGCGCGTTCCGGGCCTCCGTGAAATGCGGATAGGGATTTTCGGCGAACCAGGTCTGATCGGTGGCGAGAAAGGGGAGATCCAGGTCAGCGGCAGCCTGCATGACGACTCTCCTCGATTCGCGGTCAACCCCGCTCTTACTCCGTCAAATCCTCCCACATCCCCTTGAGTCGCGCAAAGAAGCCGCTTGATTGCGGGCTTTCCTCGCCGGTCTCGGTCGCGCGAAATTCCTCGAGCAGTTCTTTCTGGCGCGCGGTCAGGCGGGTCGGCGTCTCGACGTCGACCTGGATCACCAGATCGCCATGGCCCCGGCCATTGAGCACCGGCATACCGGCACCGCGCTGGCGGATCTGCTTGCCGGACTGGATGCCGGCGGGAATGCGTATCTCGTGCCGCACCTTGTCGAGCCCGGGTACGTCGATTGTTCCGCCAAGCGCCGCTGTCGTAAAGCTGATCGGCGCGCGCGCGAACAGGGTGGTGCCGTCGCGCTCGAACAGTTCATGCTCGGCAAGGTGAAGAAAAATATAGAGATCGCCGGGCGGCCCGCCGCGCGCACCGGCCTCACCTTCGCCGGTCAGTCGGATACGGGTGCCCT
The DNA here is from genome assembly GCA_947476735.1 of Sphingomonadaceae bacterium. GTDB lineage: Bacteria > Pseudomonadota > Alphaproteobacteria > Sphingomonadales > Sphingomonadaceae > Rhizorhabdus. The sequence continues at coordinate 7,427 of CANJRZ010000166.1, read as the reverse complement.
CGTCGACCCCGGGTGGGATGCGGACGTCGAGCGTCTTGGTCTTCTCGACCCGGCCTTCGCCATGGCAATCGCCGCAGGGATCGGAGATGACCTCTCCCGCGCCGTGACAGGCCGGGCATGTCCGCTCGACCATGAAGAAACCCTGCTGCGCGCGCACCTTCCCATGGCCGCCGCAGGTCTTGCACGCCTGCCGCCCGGTCCCCGGCTTGGCGCCTGATCCCGCGCAAGGTTCGCAGATCGCGGCGACGTCGACGGTGACGTTCGCCTGTTTTCCGGCATAGGCATCCTCGAAGCTGATTTCGAGGTCGTAGCGCAGATCGGCGCCGCGCCGCACGCTGTTGCGGCCACCGCCGCCACGGCCGCCACCCATGAATTCGCCGAAGATATTCTCGAAAATGTCGGAGAAGCCTTCGAAGCCACCTCCGCCTCCACCTCCGCCGCCTCCATTCTCGAAAGCGGCCTTGCCGAAGCGGTCATAGGCCGCCCGCTTCTGCGGATCCTTCAGACAATCATAGGCCTGGTTGATCGCCTTGAACCGAGCCTCGGCCTCATGATCGCCGGGATTGCGATCAGGGTGCCACTGCATCGCGAGCCGCCGGAAGGCGGTCTTGAGAACCTTTTCGTCGGCGGTCCGCTCGACTTCCAGCAGCTCATAATAATCCATGTCGATCGACATCACGCCCCCAAAGCAGGACCCGGCCCCGCCACTATGAGCAACGGGGCCGGGAAACGCATACCACCCTGGTCTTACTTCTTGTCGTCGACTTCCGAGAACTCGGCATCGACCACATCGTCGTCCTTCGGCGCCTCATCGGGCGAAGGCGAGGCCGCGGCGGCCTGTTCCTGCTCGTAGATCGCCTGGCCAAGCTTCATTGCGACCTGGGCGAGCGCCTGGGCCTTCTCGGTCATCGCGGCGGGTTCACCGCCCTCGACAGCCGTCTTCGCCTCGGCAATGGCAGCTTCGATCTCCGACTTCAGGTCCGCACCGACCTTGTCGCCATGTTCCTGAAGCTGGCGCTCGGTGGAGTGGATCAGGCTTTCAGCGTTGTTCTTGGCCTCGGCCGCCTCGCGGCGCTTCTTGTCCTCATCGGCGAACTTCTCGGCATCCTTGACCATCTGGTCGATGTCGGCCTCGCTGAGGCCGCCCGACGCCTGGATCTTGATCTGCTGTTCCTTGCCCGTGCCCTTGTCCTTGGCGTGGACGTTGACGATACCGTTAGCATCGATGTCGAAGGTGACCTCGATCTGCGGAACGCCACGCGGCGCCGGCGGAATGCCGATCAGGTCGAACTGGCCGAGGATCTTGTTGTCCGCCGCCATTTCGCGCTCGCCCTGGAAGACGCGGATGGTGACGGCGTTCTGGTTGTCATCGGCCGTTGAATAGGTCTGCGACTTCTTGGTCGGGATCGTCGTGTTGCGGTCGATCATGCGGGTGAACACGCCACCCAGCGTCTCGATGCCCAGCGACAGCGGGGTCACGTCGAGCAGCAGCACATCCTTGACGTCGCCCTGGAGTACGCCGGCCTGGATCGCCGCACCCATCGCCACTACCTCATCGGGATTGACGCCGGTGTGCGGCTCTTTGCCGAAAAAGCTCTTCACGACTTCCCGGACGCGCGGCATGCGGGTCATGCCACCGACAAGGATGACCTCGTCGATCGCATCAGCCTTCATCTTGGCATCGGCCAGCGCCTTCTTGAGCGGTTCGATCGAGCGCTGGATCAGCGGCTCGACAAGACGCTCGAGATCGGAGCGGCTGATCGCCTTGACGAGATGCTTCGGCCCGGTGGCATCGGCGGTGATGAAGGGCAGATTGACCTCGGTGGTCTGCGCCGAGCTGAGCTCGATCTTCGCCTTCTCGGCCGCTTCCTTAAGCCTCTGCAGCGCAAGGCGGTCCTTGGTCAGGTCGATGCCTTCGGCCTTCTGGAAGTCCGCTGCGAGATGTTCGACAAGCTTGGCATCGAAATCCTCGCCACCCAGGAAAGTGTCGCCGTTGGTCGATTTGACCTCAAACACGCCGTCGCCGATCTCGAGGACCGAGATATCGAAGGTGCCGCCGCCGAGGTCATAGACCGCAATCGTCTTGCCCTCGTTCTTCTCCAGCCCATAAGACAAGGCCGCCGCGGTCGGCTCGTTGATAATACGCAGCACTTCGAGGCCCGCGATCTTGCCGGCATCCTTGGTCGCCTGGCGCTGGGCATCGTTGAAATAGGCCGGGACGGTGATTACCGCCTGGGTCACGGTCTCCCCGAGATAGCTCTCGGCGGTCTCCTTCATCTTCTGCAGCGTGTAGGCTGAAATTTGTGATGGCGAATAATCTTCGCCGCCCGCCTGCACCCAGGCGTCGCCGTTCGGACCCTTGACGATGTGATAGGGCACCAGCTCGGTGTCCTTCTTGGTGATCGGATCGTCGAAACGACGGCCGATCAGGCGCTTCACCGCGAAGATCGTGTTGTCCGGATTGGTCACGGCTTGGCGCTTCGCCGGCTGGCCGATGAGTCGTTCGCCATCCTTGGCGAACGCAACGATCGAAGGCGTCGTGCGCGCGCCTTCCGAATTTTCGATGACCTTGGGCTTGCCGCCTTCCATGACGGCGACGCAGCTGTTCGTAGTGCCCAAGTCGATACCGATTACCTTAGCCATTCAAACGTCCTTTCAAGCCCCGATATTCGACCCATGCATGCCCCCATATAACGAGGCGAACATGCCGCGGATCGTGTCGAATGAGGGCGATATAGGTGGGGATTCGATTGCTGCAAGACGCAACTCGCCTTAATTGCGGTGCAGTTTCTGGAGTAATTTGTAATGCGATCGATGCAGGGCGTGGCCCTTGCCTTACTTGCCCTTGCCGCTTGCGGCTCGAACGACGGCGCAAAGCCGCGGGTTGAAGATGTCTGGGTCCGGTTGGCAGCGGTGCCGGATCGCCCCGCGGCGGCCTATTTCACGCTCAAGGGCGCACGCGCCGACGACCGGCTTCTGAGGATCGACAGCGCGGTGGTGAACAAGATAGAGTTACACATGGTCGGAATGATCGGGGGCTTGATGACGATGCGGCAAATGGCGGACATGCCATTGCCGGCGGGCGCGACGTTGAAGTTCGAGCCCACCGGGAATCATGCCATGCTGTTCGGCGTCGACAAACAGATCACGCCAGGCACAGGGATACCAATGCTGTTCACCTTCAAAAGCGGTGCCCGGATCGAAGTCGAAGCGAAAACGGTTGGCGCTGGAGACGATATGGGCGGAATGCATCACTGATGGCCACTGCGCCGCAACGCCTTTCCCCTGTGTTCCTGCTCGCGGCGCCGCGATCGGGCGCGCAACTGTTGCGGAACATGCTGGTGCAGCATCCCGACATCATCATCGCGCCCGAATGCTATTTCCTCGTTGACGCCATCAGCGCAGACGGCCGGTTCATGAAGCGCGAGGCCTTTCTGCGTTCAATCCAATTCGACAACGGGTTCAACCGCCTCGGCCTGTTGATCCCTCAAGGTCTGCCCTTTGTCGGTATCGCCCAGAACCTGCTCGATCAGGTAGCCGCCGCGAAGCCCGGCGCGTCGATCGTCGGCGTGACGGTCCAGCGGTATTTCGACCGGCTTCTATGGCTGTGGCCCGATGCCCGTTTCATCCACCTGGTGCGCGATGGCCGAGACGTCGCATTTGCGCAGGTGCAGGCGGGCAAGGCAGGCAATATGTGGCATGGCATCGCCGACTGGGTCGACGCCGAGATCCTGTGGGACCGCATGTCGCACAAGCTTCCCCTCGACCGGCAGTTCACCCTCAAATATGAAAGTCTGGTCGGCGAGCCCAATTATGAACTGCACCGGATCTGCCAGTTTCTTGGAATTGCCTATGACCCGGCCATGCTCGAACGGACATCGCCACCCCCGCGCGAGGATATCGGACGCTGGCGCAAGACGGCCATCACCGAGTTGCAGGCCGCCGAGCACCGCGCGGCGCGCTGGCTTTTGCAAAATAGTTATTTTCTGAGCGGAACGGTCCGCCCCCCGTCAATCCTGCGCCGGGCAGCGCTCAACCTTCAGAACAAGATCGCGATCAGCAACCGGACGCGGGTCTTGCTCGGCACCGGGCCATGGCTGAGCGCCGGCTATACGACACGCTTCGGGAGCAAGAAGGCAAAGGCGCGGTTGAAACGCCATCTGAGCGAGGTGCTGGCGAAGTTCGAGGATTGAGAGCGAATAGCGGACTGCCGGGGGCAGTCTGCAGCTCGAAATCGGCTCGCATCAGCGAGCCGCAGAGGCGCTCGATATCCAAGCGCCGGATCCTGCAAGCCTTGCGAGGAGAAGCCCCGGTGACAACCCGAGCGATCATCGCCGTTGCCACCCTCCTTGTTCTCATCGCACTCAAGATCCGCAGCATTCACGGCCACCGCAGACATTCCGGCAACGACCACGAGAACGGCTGGTGGCGCGCGTAAGGCTCAGAAACGATCCGGGCGCCGACTTGCACCCCCTCTCCCCCTTAATTCTGCCCTCCCTTCAAGGGAGGGCAGAATGGTCACTCCGCCGCCTTCGCAACCCCGACCAGCGCCGGGCGCAGTAGCCGATCCTTGATCATATAACCCGGCTGCATTTCCTGGATCACCGTGCCCGGCTCCGCTTCCGCGTGCGGCAGCTCGATCATCGCCTGATGCTTGTTCGGGTCGAGCTTTGTGCCCATCGCTTCGATCTTGATGACCCCATTGCGCTGGAACACCGTGTCGAGTTCCTTCGCGGTCATCTCAAGACCGGTCAGCATCGGCTTGATGCGTTCGTCGTCGCGCAACTCACCCGGGATCGCCGCGATCGCGCGAGCCAGATTGTCGGCTACCGACAGCATCTCGCGTGCAAAGCCGGTGGCCGCATAGGCCGACGCATCGGCCTTGTCCTTTTCGAGGCGCCGACGGACATTCTGCGTCTCGGCCTGCGCATAGAGCACCTCGTTGCGCAGCTTCTCCAATTCGCTTTCGAGCCTGGAAAACGGGCTGTCCGTCTCGTCCTGCACGTCTTCCGTCGCAGGGGTTTCTGCCTCATTCTCACCGATATTCTCTTCGCTCATGCCTGTTTCCGATTAGTTTAGCGGCACGTCCCGCCATCGTTACGCGCGCTGATATAGTCAAACGAAGCCGATCGACCAGAGGTTCAGTATATTTTGCATCGAAACGCCTGCGCGATTAGGCCAGCCGCATGTCGATCCTCGACGCCCATCGCGAGGCACTCAGCCTCATCGCGCAACGATCGCGCACCCGTTCGCTGATCACGCGTACCGGCCATGATTTCGCGTCCAACGACTATCTCGGCCTGGCCAACGCACCCGAACTGCGCGGCGCTGTCGCCGACGCGCTCGAACGGGGCGTGGCGGTCGGCGCGGGCGGCTCGCGGCTTTTGCGCGGCAACGATCCCGAGCATGAAGCGCTCGAAGCGGAAGCCGCCTCCTTCTTCCACACCGAAGCGGCGCTCTATGTCTCGACCGGATTCGCCGCCAACAGCGCGATCTTCTCGGCGCTACCGGCCGGTCGCGACCTGATCGTATACGATGCGCTGATCCATGCCAGCGCACATGAAGGGATGCGGCTCGGCCGTGCCACAGCGATCGCAGCGCGCCACAATGATGTCGATTCGTTTGCCGATGCGATCCGTGACTGGCGCACGGCCGGCGGCAGGGGCCGCGCCTGGATTGCGGTCGAAAGCCTCTATTCGATGGACGGCGACATGGCTCCGCTCAATGCATTGGCCGCGCTGGCCGAACGCGAGGAAGCCTTCCTGATTGTCGACGAAGCGCATGCCACCGGCGTATTCGGCCCCGATGGCCGCGGGCTCGCGGCGGATTTCGACGGCCGGGAAAATGTCGTCACACTCAGGACCTGTGGCAAGGCGCTCGGTTGCGAAGGCGCGCTGGTCTGCTGCCCGCGCATCCTCGCCGAAACGCTGATCAACAAGGCGCGCGGCTTCATTTACTCGACTGCGCCCTCCCCTCTTTCCGCCGCCGCAGTGCGCGCCAGCCTGCGCCTCCTCCGCGATCAGCCTGAACGCCGAACCCGGCTCCGCGACCTCATCGCCTTCGCCGGCACTCGCCTGCCGACCACTGGCTCGCAGATTGTACCGGTGATCATTGGCGAGGACGCGCGCACCATGGAGGTCGCGGCACAGCTTCAGGCCCGTGGTTTTGATGTCCGCGGTATCCGGCCGCCGACGGTGCCGACCGGCACCTCGAGGCTGCGCGTCTCGCTCACGCTCAATGTCGGGGAAACGACCATCACCGCGCTTGCCGATGCGATCAACGAGCTGATCATATGACAAAGCCCATCGTCGTCACCGCGACCGACACCGACGTCGGCAAGACGGTTTTCTCGGCCGGCCTCGTCCGCGCCATCGACGGCTGCTACTGGAAGCCTGTCCAGGCCGGCCTCGACGGCGGTACTGACAGCGAGACAGTCGCCGGCCTGTCCGGCCTGCCCACCGATCATATTCTGCCTGAGGCCTATCGCCTCGCTACACCGGCGTCGCCGCATCAGGCCGCCGCGATCGACAATGTGGTCATGGAACCAGCGCGGCTCGATCCACCGGCCTGCGACCGGCGTCTCGTCATCGAAGGGGCGGGCGGGCTGCTCGTTCCACTCGGCGGCGGGCTGCTGTTCGCCGATATCTTTGCGCGCTGGTGCTTCGAGACAGTCGTCGTCGCGCGGACCACGCTGGGCACGATCAACCACAGCCTGCTGACGATCGAAGCGCTGCGCCGACGCAACATCCCGATTCTCGGCATCGCCTTCATCGGAGACGCCAATGAAGAAAGCGAGCATGCGATCAGTTCGATCGGCGGGGTCAGGCAGCTTGGCCGCCTCCCTTGGCTCGATCCGCTCGACGCACCCAGCCTGAAGACTGCGTTCGATGCCGCCTTCAACCTCGCGGATTTCACGCCATGAGCTCGTCCGTCTGGCACCCCTTCACGCAGCATGGGCTGAACGAGGATATCCCGCTGATCGTGCGGGGCGAGGGCGCGGCGCTCTATGCCGCCGACGGCCGGCGCTATGTCGACGCAATCTCGTCCTGGTGGGTCAACACCCATGGCCATTGCCACCCGCGTATCATGGCCGCCATTCGCGAGCAGAGCCACCATCTCGACCAGCTCATTTTCGCCGGCTTCACCCATCCGCAGGCCGAGGCGCTGGCGCAGGGGCTTGTCGGGATCACCCCGGCGGGGCTTGACCATGTTTTCTTTTCGGACAGCGGATCGACCAGCGTCGAGGTCGCGCTCAAGATGGCGCTCGGTTACTGGCTGAACCGCGGCGAACCCCGCCACCGGATCGCGGTGATGGCGCACAGCTATCATGGCGACACCATCGGCGCGATGTCGGTTGGCGCACGCGGAGTCTACAACCGCGCCTATCAGCCGCTGCTGTTCGACGTCGAAACCCTGCCCTTCCCTGC
>CANJRZ010000165.1 GCA_947476735.1 Sphingomonadaceae bacterium | reverse complement strand
GTACGCGAGAAGATTATCAGCGGCTCGCATTTGAACTGGCGACCGACAAGGTGAAGCATGCGGCGATCCGGAGCCGCCTGGCGAGCAATCGGACGAATATGCCGTTGTTCGATTCCGCAAGGTTCACCCGGCATATCGAAATGGCATATCAACTGGTCAGTGACCGCCTTCGAAAAGGGTTGGCGTACGATCATATCGCGGTGCCGCACCTTCCTGCCTGACGGCTGCGAGTGCGGCTCGGAAATCTTGGTTAATCGATTCTTAGGATCGCTCGACTATCCAAGCCGCAGACCCGTCGCATTCCCGGACGTCCCACATGAAGCAGAGCGTGGATAAGAGTTTCCGCAAGGCAGCCTCGCTTCTGGCGAAGGGCGAAGTCGCCGAGGCGGAGCATATCTATCGCATTGTGCTCGAACGATTTCCCGCCAACAAGCGCGCGCTTGAAGGTATCCGTCAACTCTCGGCACCCAATTCTCCCAAGAGCTACAGCAAGGGCCTCGAAGATGCGCTCAACCTCTACGAACAGGGCCGGCTGACCGAGGCGCTCGACCAGCTGCGGCGGCTGATCGATCTCTATCCGGCGCAAGCCGATCTCCACAATATCGCCGGCGCCGCGTGGGCAGGAACCGGTCAGTTCGAGCAAGCCATCAAGGCCTATGATCGCGCGATCGGGCTTCGCCCCGACCATGCTGAAGCTTATTCCAACCGGGCGACCGCACTGATCGGGCTGCGACGCTTCAACGAGGCGCTGGGGAGCTGCGAGAAAGCTATCGAGCTCCAACCGGGCAATGGCCAGGCGCACAGCAATCGCGGCATTGCGCTCAAACGGCTGGGTCGATTGAACGAAGCCCTGCTGAGCTACGACAAGGCGCTGCGGCTGATACCCGGCTCGGCGGAGTGCCATTACAACCGCGCCAACACGCTGCTGGAGCTGAAGCGTCCTGCAGAGGCCGTTGTTGGTTATGACAAGGCGATCCGGCTTCGTCCCGCCTATGTCATCGCTCACAGCAATCGCGGCAATGCGCTCAGAGCGCTCGGCCGGCCCGAAGAAGCGCTCGCAAGCTATGAGCGTGCGATTGCGCTGGCTTCCGATTTCGCTGAGGCCCATTCGAATCTGGGGAGTACCCTGCTCGACCTCGATCGCCTCGATGCGGCCCATACAAGCTGCCGGAGGGCCGTAGAGCTTCAACCCGGTGTCGGCGAGTTTCGCTACAATCTCGCGATAGTGCTCAAGCGGATGGCGCGCTTCGACGATGCGCTTGCGGCCTATGATGCCGCCATCGCATGCGATCCGAAACACGCCAAATCCCAACGCAACCGAGGCCATCTGCTGTACGCGCTGCACCGACCCGCCGAGGCAGCCGAGAGCTATGCCCGAGCTGTCGCGATGGAACCGGAAGATCAGGGCGGCCTCTATTCGCTGGGCAACATATTGCAGGATCTCGGACAGCTCGACGAAGCTATTGAATGCTATCGACGGCTGGTCGGATTGAACCCCGATCATGGCGGGGCGATCGCTCAGCTTGCCCTTCAACGGGCCCGGATTTGCGATTGGGAGAGCGAGCGGCTCGATTTCGACACGCTCACCATGGCCGGCACAGTCAGTCCGGTCATCTTCGTCTGGCTCGAAGATGCGCCGGAGCGCCAATTGCTGCGCGCGACGCAACATGCATCCGAAAAATACGCCGGGACCAGTACCCTGCCGTCCACAGCATCGGTCCGATCATCGCCGATCCGGATCGGCTACTTCTCGGCCGAATTCCATGAACATGCCGTGATGTTCCAGCTCGCCAGAATGTTCGAACTCCATGATCGCACGAGGTTCTCGGTTCAGGCGTTCAGTTTTGGGCCAAAGCAGGCGTCACCGATGCGAACCAGGCTGACGGAAGCATTCGATACCTTCTGCGACGTCAGCACCATGAGCAGTCCGGACATCGCCGCACTGGCTCGCTCCGAAGGAATCGACATCGCCGTCGACCTGATGGGCTATAGCGGCCGTTCCCGGACCGACATCTTCGCCCAGCGGCCGGCCCCGATCCAGGTTCAGTATATCGGCTATCCCGGCACCATGGGTGCGCCGTTCATCGACTATCTGGTCGCCGATCCGATCGTGATCCCGAACGATCAGCGTCGGCATTATGCCGAGAAGATCATCTGCCTCCCCGAAAGCTATCAGGCGAACGACAACCAGCGCCTGATCGCGGGCATGACGCCGAGCCGCACTGAACTGGGCCTGCCCGAAGACGGCTTCGTCTTCTGTTGCTTCAACAACAACTTCAAGATCACGCCGACCGAGTTCGACATCTGGATGCGGCTGCTGACGCAGATCGACGGAAGCATTTTGTGGCTGTTCGAGGCCAATTCGAAGGTTGAAGGCAATCTGCGCCGCGAAGCAGAGAAGCGCGGCGTCGATCCCGCACGGCTGATTTTCGCCGGGCGGATGCCACATGCAGAGCATCTGGCCCGGTTGAGGCAGGCCGATCTGTTCCTCGACTGCTTCCAGTGCAATGCCCACGCCACGGCAAGCGATGCGCTATGGGCCGGCGTTCCGGTGCTGACGGTCCCAGGCCGCGGCTTTGCCGCCCGGGTCGCGACAAGCCTCGTGCATGCGATCGGCCTTCCCGAAATGGCGGTGGCTACCCCCGGGGAATATGAACGCCTTGCGCTAAATCTGGCGACCGATCCCGACCGGCTCGCGGCTCTCCGGCAACGGCTCGAGTATAACCGATCCGCCATGCCGCTGTTCGATTCCGAACGGTTTACCCGGCACATCGAGGCCGCATTCGGATCGGCCTACGACCGCTTCAGGAATGGACTGGCACCTGATCATATTGAAGTGGTGCCCCTCCCCGCAAACTCGGTCGGCCAAGTGCCGGCATTTCCCCGCTCGATGAACGAAGGCCGATGACATGACCATGAAGCTATTGATCACTGGAGCCGACGGTTTCATCGGCAAGAATCTGCAGATGGCGATCAGCGAACGCAGTGAGTTCGAGGCGTTGCCGGTCACCCGAGCGTCGAGCCAGTCGTATATAGCGGACGCTGTCCGCCAGGCGGATGCCGTGATCCACCTGGCTGGGGTCAACCGGCCTGAGCACCCGTCCGAGTTCATGACTGGCAATGGCGATTGCGCCGCACGGCTATGCGAGCGGCTCCTCGCAGACGGGCGGGCGCTGCCAGTGATTTTCGCCTCCTCGATCCAGGCGGAACGCGACAACCCTTACGGCGCGAGCAAGCGAGCAGCGGAACAGCATTTTGCGGATTATTCGGCCGCGTCGGGAGCCAGTGTTGCCCTCTACCGGCTTCCCAATGTCTTCGGCAAATGGTGCCGGCCCTATTATAATTCGGCCGTCGCAACCTTCTGCCACAATATCGCGCACGGCCTGCCCATCCAGATTCATGAAGCCGACGCCGAAGTCAGCCTGATCTATGTCGACGACGTAATCGACGGCTGGCTGCAATCGCTGGCGGATCTGGCGCCGGGCGTGACCTTTCGCGACGCGGGACCGATTTACCCGGTGACCGTGGGCGAACTGGCGCGCCAGATCGAGGCGTTCCAGGAGGTTCGCCAAACGCTTGTCACCGAACGGGTGGGGACCGGACTGCTCCGGGCCTTGTACGCGACCTTCATGAGTTATCTGCGGACCGATAGCTTCGGTTACGAAATTCCGAGCCATGCAGATGCGCGCGGTACATTTGTCGAAATGTTGAAAACCAAGGACTCCGGTCAGGTCTCTTATTTTACAGCCCATCGGGGCGTGACCCGCGGTGGTCATTACCATCACACCAAGACCGAAAAATTCCTCGTTGTACGCGGCCAGGCGCTCTACCGGTTCCGCCACATGCAGACCGGCGAAAGCTATGAACGGCTCAGCGACGGCAAGCGCCCCGAAGTGGTCGAGACGATCCCCGGCTGGACGCACGACATCACCAACGTAGGCGACGAGGAACTGATCGTCATGCTGTGGGCCAGCGAACAGTTCGACCGTTCGCGCCCCGATACGATCGCATGCCCGCTATCCGATGGGCCCGTCGTACCGCTCCGTCGGAGATACACTCGCGCAAAGGCTGCCTGATCGCCCTCCCCCTTCTATCCGCGCTGCGCTCCGACTAAAGAGACGCGCATGACGCATCAGGTGCACATCATCGGCGGCGGACTCGCCGGATCGGAAGCCGCGTGGCAGCTCGCGGAAGCAGGGGTTCGCGTCCGGCTCTCCGAGATGCGCGGTACCGAGGCCACGCCCGCGCACCAGACCGACAGTCTCGCCGAGCTGGTCTGCTCGAACAGCTTCCGTTCGGACGATCCCAACAATGCGGTTGGGCTGCTACATGCCGAGATGCGTGCGCTCGGTTCGCTGATCCTGCGCTGCGCTGACGAACATCGTGTGCCGGCGGGTTCGGCGCTGGCCGTGGATCGCGAAGGCTATGCCGAAGGCGTAACACGGGCGATCTCCGCTCACCCCAATATCGAACTGGTGCGCGAACGGATCGACCGCCTGCCCGCTGATGGCCAGGTGATCGTTGCAACCGGCCCGCTCACCGGCGAAGCGCTCGCAGTCTCGATCGGCGAAGCGACCGGGGCGGATGCACTCGCCTTTTTCGATGCGATCGCACCGATCGTCCATCATCATTCGATCGACATGGACATCGCCTGGATGGCGTCGCGCTGGGACAAGGGCGAGACCAAGGACTATATCAACTGCCCGATGAACCGGGAGCAGTATCTCGCTTTCCACCAGGCGTTGCTCGACGGCGAAAAGACCGAGTTCAAGGAGTGGGAGAAGGACACGCCTTATTTCGACGGCTGCATGCCGATCGAGGTGATGGCCGAGCGCGGTGTGGACACGATGCGCTACGGACCGATGAAACCGGTTGGCCTCGATGACCCGCGTACCGGCCGCTGGCCCCATGCTGTCGTCCAGCTCCGCCAGGACAATGCGCTCGGCACGCTCTGGAACATCGTCGGCTTCCAGACCAAGCTCAAGCATGGCGAACAGGTGCGGCTGTTCCGCTCTATTCCCGGACTGGAGAAGGCCGAGTTCGCCCGGCTGGGCGGGCTGCACCGCAACACCTTCATCCAGAGCCCAAAGTTGCTGGATGGAACGCTCAGACTGAAAAGCCAGCCGAACCTTCGCTTCGCCGGACAGATCACCGGCTGTGAGGGCTATGTCGAATCCTCCGCGATCGGGCTGCTGGCCGGGCGTTTCGCCGCAGCAGAGTTGCTCGGCCGGCCGATCGATCCACCGCCGCCGACCACTGCTCTCGGCGCGCTGCTCGGACATATCACCGGCGGAGCCGATGCCGACAGCTATCAGCCAATGAACGTCAATTTCGGTCTGTTTCCGCCGCTTGACGGGGCGCGAGGCGGCCGCAAGCGCAAGGCCGACCGCAAGGTGATGATGGCCGAGCGCGCGAGCGCAGCTCTGAAAGCATGGATGCTCAGCGCCGCCTGATCAGTTGACCAAGGCTGTCGGTATGGTGTGGCTCGCCACCGCCTGTGGGCGCAACGACATCGGCTGCGCGGATCAGTTCCAGTTCCGTCTCGGTCAAATGCTCGATTCCGATATAATCATTGCGCGCCGGCTCAAGTGCCCGGATCAATTCGTCCAGCTTCGCCTGCATCGCAGCGGCGTCCCGATTTTGCGCGTGCTGGATCATGAACACCATCAGGAATGTGATGATGGTCGTCGTCGTGTTGACGATAAGCTGCCATGTTTCGGAAAAGCCGAAAAATGGGCCTGTCGCTGCCCAGATAATGATGAAAGCCATGAAGGCGAAGGGCTGGCCGATAGCCGCCGATATCTTCGCCGCCGCGCGGATGAAGAACTGGTCCATGGTCAACTCCGAGGCGGGGCGGCAATTGTTGCGCTGACAAAACATCCGGCAGGGCCGGCCGTTCCAGTTGGCCTTTCGGTATTGAAGAGCTAAAGGCCGGGCGATGGATGCATCCCAGCTTCGCGTCGCACTGTTCACGGGCAATTATAATTATGTCCGTGACGGCGCCAATCAGGCGTTGAACCGGCTTGTCGGCTATCTGCTCCGGCAGGGCGCTGCCGTCCGAATTTATTCCCCTACCGTCAAGACACCCGCATTTCCGCCCACCGGCGATCTCGTGCACGTGCCATCCCTGCCTGTGCCCGCGCGGGCCGAATATCATTTCCCGATCGGACTGCCGCGCCGCGTCAGGCACGACATCAAACGGTTCCAGCCCAACATCCTGCACGTCGCGAGCCCCGAAATATTGGGACATCGCGCCGTCACGCTTGCCCGCGCGTGGAACCTGCCGGTCGTGGCATCGGTGCATACGCGGTTCGAAACCTATTTTCGATATTACGGACTTGCCTGGCTCGAGCCGGTCATCGAGGCGATGCTCCGTCGCTTTTATCGCCGCTGCGATGCGATTTTTGCGCCTTCGGAATCAATGGCACAGCTGCTCCGCGATCAGCGCATGAGCTACGATGTCGGCATATGGTCGCGCGGCATCGACCGCACCATCTTCCAGCCAGATCGGCGTTGCAATGATTGGCGACGCTCGATGGGGATCGCACCCGACGATGTCGTGATCGGCTTTGTCGGCCGACTCGTCATGGAAAAGGGGCTCGACATTTTCGCAGAGACGATCGACCAGCTCCAGCGAAGGCAGATCCGCCACAAGGTTCTCGTCGTCGGCCAGGGACCGGCGCGCGACTGGTTCGAGAAGCGACTGCCGGACGCGATCTTCGCGGGGTACCAGACCGGTGAAAATCTCGGCCGTGCGGTCGCATCGATGGACATGCTGTTCAATCCGTCGGTGACCGAGACCTTCGGCAACGTCACCCTGGAGGCGATGGCGACGGGCCTGCCGGTGGTCGCCGCGCGGGCGACCGGCAGCGAGAGCCTGATCAAGGACGGGGTCAACGGCAGGCTGGTCCAGCCGGGGCGCACCCAGGCTTTCGCCGACGCACTGCAGACCTATTGCGAAGATGCCGAACTGCGCCGCTCGATCGGCGAAGCGGGGCTGAACGCAAGCGAGCGTTATGGCTGGGACCAGGTCAACCAGGAACTGGTCGACAGCTATATCCGTATCATCCGTCAGCATAACGCTGGCGTGAGGCTGGTCCGCCAGAGCCCGGTGCCCTGACCCGATCCGTTCCCGGGTGATCACGACGCCTCAATTTTGATGCGGCGGCTCTCGAAGCCACTGTCCGCACAGCCACAGCGCGCCTATATCAATGAAGATGGCCGACCTCTTTGCGCCCGAGCCCGCCGCCACAATGCCCGCCGACGCCGCGCCGCTGGCCGAACGGCTGCGGCCGGCGATCCTCGACGAGGTGATCGGGCAGGAACATCTGACCGGCCCCGAAGGCGCGATCGGGCGCATGGTCGCCGCTGGCCGCCTTTCGTCGCTGATCCTGTGGGGACCACCCGGGACCGGCAAGACGACGATCGCCCGCCTGCTAGCCGATGCGGTGGGCTTGCGCTTCGCGCCCGTCTCGGCCGTCTTTTCGGGCGTGGCCGATCTCAAGAAGATCTTTGCCGAGGCGCGTGAACATGCGCGAATGGGCACCCGCACGCTGCTGTTCGTGGACGAGATCCACCGCTTTAACCGCGCCCAGCAGGACAGTTTCCTGCCCTATGTGGAAGACGGCACCGTCGTGCTCGTCGGCGCGACCACCGAGAACCCTTCCTTTGAACTCAATGCCGCGCTGCTCAGTCGCGCACAGGTTCTGATATTAAACAGGCTGGACGCGGCAGCGCTGACCAGGCTGATCGAGCGCGCCGAAGTGGTGATGGAGCGTCAGCTCCCCCTGACCGGCAATGCGCGCGATGCGATGGTTGCTTCGGCCGACGGCGACGGCCGTTTCCTGCTCAACCAGGTCGAAACGCTGTTCTCGATTGCAATCGACCATGATCTCGAACCCGGCGAACTTGCGGCGCTGCTCCACCGCCGCGTCGCGGTCTACGACAAGGATCGCGAAGGGCATTACAACCTGATTTCGGCGCTGCATAAGGCGCTGCGCGGCTCCGATCCGCAGGCCGCGCTCTATTATATGGCGAGGATGCTGACCGCCGGTGAAGAGCCGCTCTACGTGCTGCGCCGGCTCGTCCGCTTCGCCAGCGAGGACATCGGCCTCGCCGATCCGCAGGCGCTGGTCCAGTGCCTTGCCGCCAAGGACGCCTATGATTTCCTCGGCTCGCCGGAAGGCGAACTGGCGATCGTCCAAGCCTGTCTCTATCTCGCTACCGCTCCCAAATCGAACGCGGCTTATACCGCGCAGAAGGCAGCGTTCCGAACCGCGCGGGAGACCGGATCGCTGATGCCCCCAAAGAATATCCTGAACGCCCCCACCCGGCTGATGAAGGACATCGGCTATGGCAAGGGCTATGCCTATGACCATGATGCCGAAGACGGCTTTTCTGGCGACGACTACTGGCCCGAGGAAATGGCTCCGCAGCAATTCTACGAACCTTCGCCGCGCGGCTTCGAGGCGAAAATCGCCGAGCGGATCGCCCATTGGGAAAAATTGCGGGCGGAACGACGCGGCGCATGAGCCTGGACTATGAGCAGGTGACCCGTTTTGCGGCCTACCTGCCGGGCGCCGAACATTCGACCCATTATGGCGCGCCTGCGGTTAAGGCGAACGGTAACGCCTTCGTGGCGCCGGGTCGCGAAGATGGCAGCTTCTGCCTGCTGATCGATCGCGACACGGTCGACATGCTCAAGGAGACCGATCCCGATACTTATTGGCAGACGCCGCATTATGTGGGCTGGCCTTCGGTGCTGGTGCGTTTCGACACGGCTGATCCCGACCGGGTGTTTGCGATGATCGAACGCGCATATGAGCAGGCGCTGGCGAAGAAGCGGCCCAAGAAAAAGCTATGAACCGCAGATTCGGGCACTTCGCGTGCATCGACTGGTCCGGCGCCAGAGGTGAGCGACAGAAAGGGATCGCGGTCGCCGTCAGCGATGGCCCTGGCAAAACACCCAAGCTGATCGACTGTAGCTGGTCTCGCCAGGGGGTGCTCGACTGGCTGCTCGACCATGCGGCAAAGGGCAGCAACCTGCTTGTGGGCATGGATTTCTC
>CANJRZ010000164.1 GCA_947476735.1 Sphingomonadaceae bacterium | reverse complement strand
CCGATCACATCCGACAGGCGGTCGGACAGGCCGGTGCCGACCGGCAGCAACGTCGGTTTCTTGGTTAGCCGATAGCTTTGGCCGATCACCGAATTCAGCGAGATACCGGGCAGGTCGACCGCCCATTCGGCGCCATAGGTGACGCGGCTGCCATCTTCCCACCGATCATAGCCCGAGAAACGGTTGAGAGCGAACAGGTTGCTGTCTTCGAGGTCGATCGAGCGGGCATCCTCGTTTGGCAGGCTCAAATTCCGGGTCTTAGGCCCGGCGACGACCTGCACCCGCGGCGTTATGCGTTGTGCGCCGTTGAGGAAATTACCTATCAGCGGCCATCTGATGTCGGCGGCCAGGGCCGCGATCCCGCGCTCCGACCAGCCTCGATTGCCACGGTAAGCAATCGTCGCCGTCTTGCCGATGTCGGCAGTGTGATAAAGGTCGCCGCGTCCATAGGCGGTGAGGCTGACTTCCTGTCCCATCGCGGTATACCGGCGCAGGTCCCACTGGATGGCCGTAAACACACGTTGGGTATCCTGTCCACCTGTGCGAATCAGGGCGAGCGAGTTGGCCTGGACCTGGAGCGCACCGCCGAACAGCGGATCGGTCAGGCGAAGCCGGTAATCAATGGCGGGTAGTGCGATGGGTTGTTGGCGCTGGCGATCTCCGGTCCGCAATGTCTGGACCGCCCAACCCTTAATCGAAAGATAGCTGTTCGGCGTTATGCGCTCGGCATTAATCTGGTTCCGAAGCCGGACATCGCGAGAGATGTCGTAACGGCGCAGGAAGGTTCGGTCCGTGGTTGCCCGGATCGAGCCTGACACCGTCCAGTCGGGTCCGTACTGGAATTGGCCATTGGCGTCGAGATACCCCCGAATGTCCTTGTTGCTATTGGGAAAGGGTACCGAAGCCGACAAACGCGAACTGTAGGTCAGAATTCCCGTCGCCTGCCAGGCGCCGTGGTCGGTCAGCGCTCTATATTGGCCCTCGATCGCGGGCAGTACCTTTGTATACACATGCGGCGTGATGGTGAGATCGCGGTTCGGGGCCAGTTTGAAATAGTAAGGCAGCGCGAATTCGGCACCGTTGACGCGGCTGAACTTGATATCCGGAAGCAGAAAGCCCGAGCCGCCGCCTTCGGTGCCGTCGGGATGCGACAAGCCGGGCAGCCATAAAATCGGTGCCCCGAGAAAGCTGATCCGCGCGCCGTCATAGCTGATCCGGTGCTTGACCGGGTCATGAACGATACGAACCGCGCTGATCTTCCAGACGGGTTCCTTGGGGCAGCCCTTGCTGTCGACCACGGCGCACGGCGTGTAGACGGCCTTGTCGAGGGTGGAGACACCATTTCTGCGAATGCCGTGCACGGCGGCGAGCCGACCGCCGTCGTTCAGCACCAGCAGAAGATTCTCTATGACGCCGTCGCGCAGCGAATCGGTCAACTCGACCGAATCGCCGTACAGCGTGTCATTGGCTGAACTGACGACCGCCACATTCCCGTCGGCGCGAACGATACCCGTCTTCTGATTCCACTGCACTTTATCGGCGCGCAGTCGATCACCCCGTCGAGCCATGCGCACATTGCCGGTGGCGACGACGACCTCGGCATCGCTATCAAAACTCAGTGTGTCGGCGGCAAAGGTGACCTCTTCCTCATTGGCCGGCATCGGCGCGTCACCCAGTTGGAACACGGTCGGGTCTAACGGCATCGGCGACGGAGCTTGCGCAACGAGTGGCGCTCCCGCGCAGAGCATGGGAAAGGTGACTGCCAGCAGGAAAAATCTTGGATTCTTCACACAACCCCATATGGCGGGCGCGAACAGGCGGGCCTTCGAAAGGAATGGCGCCGCCTATCCCACCCCGCGTCTCCCTGCAATCCTTTGACCAACTTTGCGCCTGTAACGCGCAAGTGACCGTTGCGGCTCCAAGCCTGCCACCCTAGATGGTGCCAATCGAACAAAGAAAGCCTCACGACATGCGCATACGCTTTGCCGATAGTCGGCCTGCCGCCACTCACGCTCTGGCTATCACCGTTGCTCCGGGGACTCTTGACGGGGCGGGGCTTTCGGGTTTGCCGGAGTCAGGCCGGCTTCTCGCACGCACGGCGGCGTCGGCCAATCGCTTCGACGGCGAAACCGGGTCAGTCGTTGAGTTCGTCGGCGAGACCGATGGGGTGCATCGTCGGCTGTTGCTCGTCGGCGTCGGCGCCAAGAATGACTATGAGCGAGCGGGGGCAGCACTGGCGGCCAAGCTCCTGGTTTCCGGCGAGAAGACGCTGGTGGTAGATATCAGCGCCTCGGCGAGCGGCAGTCCGGTCGAAGCGGCGGTTTCGCTGGCTTTTGGCGCTGTGCTGCGTAGCTGGCGCCACGACGTCTACCGGACCAGGCTCGATACGAAGCAGCGACCTTCGCTGGACGAGGTCGTGATCGTCGGGGGTGGCGCCGATGCGCCTGGGCTCTGGGCAGCCCGCGAGTCGGTGGCCGAGGGGGTGATGTTCACCCGTGAGCTGATCACCGAACCGGCTAATATTCTTTATCCCCAAAGCTTCGTGGAACGCTGTCGCCCGCTTGCCGAACTCGGCGTGAAAGTCGAGGTGCTCGGTCGTGACGCCATGGCTGCGCAAGGCATGGGCGCGCTTCTCGGCGTGGCACAAGGTTCGGTGCGTGAACCCCAACTGCTGGTGATGCGCTGGGATGGCACCAGCGGAACCGAACCGCCGGTCGCACTGGTCGGCAAGGGCGTCACCTTCGATACCGGCGGCATATCGATAAAGCCCGCGGCCGGTATGGAAGACATGAAGTGGGATATGGGCGGGGCAGGCGCTGTCGCGGGCACCATGAAGGCGCTCGCGTTGCGCAAAGCCAGGGCGCATGTAGTGGGCATTTGCGGCCTCGTTGAGAATATGCCCGATGGCAATGCCCAGCGTCCGGGGGACGTCGTGACCTCCATGTCCGGTCAGACGATCGAGGTGATCAACACTGATGCCGAAGGACGGCTTGTTCTCTGCGATGCGCTGACCTGGGTGCAAAAGCATTACAGTCCCAAGACTGTCATCGATCTGGCGACGTTGACGGGCGCAATGATCATTTCGCTCGGCTCCGAATATGGTGGCATGTTCGCGAACGACGATGCGCTGGCAGATCAGTTGCTGGCGGCGGGCACTGCGGTGGGCGATAAGCTCTGGCGGATGCCGCTCGGTGATCCCTACGACAAGCTTATCGACTCTCCGATCGCGGACATGAAGAATGTTGGTCCGCGCGAGGGTGGTTCGATCACCGCGGCGCAATTCATCAAGCGTTTCGTCGACGACGGTGTCCGCTGGGCCCATCTCGACATTGCCGGCATGGTCTGGGCCTCCAAGCCCGGCGCCACCTGGGACAAAGGCGCCACCGGATATGGCGTTCGCCTGCTCGACAGGTTCATCGCCGACAATTTCGAGATAAAGGCTTAGCGAAGCTCGGCGAGGTCATCGGGCGTATCGATATCGCGGGCGAGCCCTGGCCGCTCGATGACGGTTATGTTCAGGCCCGCCTCGAGGGCGGCGGCGCAGTGCGCAGCCAGACTCTCTCCGCCATAGCGAAAGGGCATGGCGAATGGCCGGCGTATCAATAACGCGTTGGTGCCGATTCTAACCCGATCGGTGGCGATAACGACATCTCCGTCGGCTTCGAGCATTGCATTGACGTCAGCGGTTTCGAGGAAGGGCAGGTCGCTGCTGAGTGTAAGCAGCGATGTCGCACCCCTTTCCACCGCTACCTTCGAGGCCTGGTCGAGTGCGGCATTGAGTTCGTGGCCGATTTCGAGTTCTCCATGAGCACCGTTGGCACGGGCTTCGTCGAGTAACGCCGAAGAGCGGCTGATCACAACGATATTCTGAGCTGGGACAACCTTCTTAACGATATCAAAAACATGCCTGAACATGTTGATATTCAGATTTTTTCTATCATTTTGATCAATCGTACCGGCAAGGCGACTCTTGCCTTCGTCGACCGGCCGAACTGCCATAACGACGAAACAATTCATCGGATGAGGCTGCGGGCAAACAGGATTGTTTCGCTAGCCAGGCGGCGCTGATCGGAGATATCGCGCATCAGTGTATCGGTGACGTGAAGCGCGATATTCGGTTCATCTGTCGCACTATCGGCATGATCGATGACGATGCCGTCGAGCAACCCGCCATAATAGCTCGCGAGGCCGGCCGGGGTGGTCGCGATCCCGATCTCATCCATGATCTTGGCAGCAGGCCCTTTGATCGCTTTGCCTCCAATGAATGGCGAGACGGCGACGATCGGGACCTTGCGCGAGTCCAGTCGCGCTCGGATGCCCGGCAGGGCCAGGATCGGAGCAATGCTCAGTACCGGATTGGATGGGCAGATGATGATCGCTTCGAGCTCAGGATTGTCGAGCGCCGCCATGAAGGCCGGCGAAGGTCTTGCCTGCTCCACGCCATCGAATCGAATCGAGCGAAAGCGCGGTTCGGCACGGCGGCGCACGAAATAATGCTGGAAAGCCAGTTCGCCTTCATCGGTGTGGACGATCGAGCGGACTGGATCGTCGCTCATCGGTGCGATCTTGTGCGCGATGCTGAGCTTGGCGGCGAAATACGCGGTGATCGCGGACAGAGTCTCACGCCCAAGCATGGCCTTGCGGGTTATGTGGGTCGCGAGATCACGGTCGCCGAGGTTGAACCAATTCTCGCCGCCCAGCTTGCTGAGCGCATCCATGAAGGCCCAACTCTCGCCTTCGAGCCCCCAGCCTTGCGCCGCATTGTTCACGCCGCCGAGCGTGTAGCAGACCGTATCGAGATCGGGGCAAACGAGCAGGCCGAGATGCTCGAAATCGTCACCGACATTGACAATGATGCTCAGGTGCTCGGGCGGCAGTACCGCAGCCAACCCCTTGGCAAGTCGCGCTCCCCCAACACCGCCTGCAAGCGCCAGAATCATGAGAAGAGGTCCATATGCTTGGGCCGGATCAGTTCGGCAGCAGTTCCTTCGCGTCGATTATAGCCGACGCCGCGAACTAGGACGACCGGGCGACCTTCATCGGCCTGGCCCATGACCAGCGACGCGGCGGCGGCGACTTCATCGGCAAACCCCAGTTCGCTTGTCTCCAGCTTGCGGCCATGGAGATCGGGAAGCCCTCGCAGATCGATCATCCCCGGCATGCCAGCGACACCGATCGCGGTGCCCATCGTGCCGGTCCGCCAGGCGCGTCCCAGGCTGTCGATGATCACCACCGCCACATCCGCGCCGCTGCGTGCCCGGAGCACCTCGCGAAGGCGTTGCGCGCTGGCATCGGGATCGAGCGGCAGCAGCAGCGCCAATGTCTTGTCCGAATGGTCGACATTGGACTGGTCGATCCCGGCATTGGCGAGCACGAGTCCGAGATTGTGGCGGACGATGATGGCGCCCTTGCGGATGCGCAGCACGTCCTGCGATTCCGCGAGAATAAGCTCCATCAGGCGCGGATCCTTGTCGGCGTCGACGGCCAATTCCTGGGCTCGCGGCGATGCGGTAACGGTATCGAGATCGATCAGCCGTCCCTCGGCCTTGGAGACGATTTTCTGGGCAACAGCGATGATGTCGCCATCGTCGAGCCTCAATCCCACCCGATCGAGCGCCAGCAGAATGATTTCGGCGAGATCGTCGCCTTGCCTGACCATCGGCACGCCGCTCAGGGCATGCAGGATCAGTGTGGCGTTATCGTCGGTCATGAGCGGGGCTTAGGTGCGATGGACCGTAGGCGCAATCAGTGAACGCGCTGCTTCTTCGGCGGGGTTAGCACCATGGGTGTCAGTTCCACAGCGTTGAGCCCGCGCAGGTGCACCTCATTGCTGACCCGGCCATATAACGTGCTGCGCTGGCGCGGATTGCGGCCGATCGAGCGGATCAGCATCTCCATCGCCTCAGGCGGCATCTCCTGGCCGTGGGTGGTGCCCGCAGCGCGAGAGATGCTTTCGTTCATCAGTGTACCACCGAGATCGTTTGCGCCGCCCTGGAGGCATTCGGCCACGCCGAGCGGCCCTAGCTTGACCCAGCTCGTCTGGATATTGGTGATCAAAGGATGGAGCGCGAGCCGGGCGACCGCGTGCATCAGCTTGACCTCGCGCAGAGTGGGTCCGTGACGCGACTGACCCTTCACGCCCATCGGCGCTTCCATATGGACGAAGGGGAGGGGGACGAATTCGGTGAAGCCGCCGGTCCGCGCCTGGAGCTCGCGGACGCGGATGAGATGGCGGGCCCAATGGCGACTCGTCTCGACATGGCCGAACATGATCGTCGCGGTGGTGCGGAAACCGACCTTATGGGCGGTCTCGATTACTTCGAGCCAGCGGGCGGTGTCGAGCTTGTCGGGGCAGATGATCACGCGCACCTCGTCGTCGAGGATCTCGGCGGCGGTGCCGGGGAGGGTGTCGAGCCCGGCTTCCTTCAGAGCACTCAGAAAATCGAATAGCGACATGCCGAGCGTCGCGGCACCCTGCGATATCTCGAGCGGCGAGAAGGCATGGATGTGCATTTCGGGCACAGCGGCACGGACCGCGCGGGCGAGCTTGAGGTAGGTATTGCCGGTATAATGCGGGTGGATGCCGCCCTGCAGGCAGACCTCGGTGCCGCCGCGCGCCCAGGCTTCCTCGGTGCGGCGGACCACTTCCTCGGTATCGAGATCATAGGGCTTGCCGCGCAGATTGTCCGAAGTGTCGCCCTTCGAGAAGGCGCAGAAGCTGCACTTGTAGGTACAGATATTGGTGTAGTTGATGTTGCGGTTGACGACATAGGTGATGGTTTCGCCATTGACCTGTCGGCGCAACTCGTCGGCCGAACGGCAGACATGCTCGAGGTCGACGTCGCGGGCGCCGAACAGCATGGTGATCTCGTCCTCGTCGATCCCTGTGCCGGCCATCGCTTTGGCGACGATCGCCTTGATCTTCGAATCGACGGTCTTCACGCTGATCGGCTCTGGCGGACGCTTGGGCAGCGCCAGGCCCGGCGACCATCGATCCTCGCGGCCGAAGCCGGATGTGTCGGCGAGGGCCAGGATGTGCCGGCGCATCGCCTTGTCCTGCCACCTGTCGAGCCCGAACAGGCCCCAATTGGGATAGGCGGCGAGGCGGGCGACAAGGATGCGTCCGGCGGCTCCGGTCGCCGCGCGCAGCCGTTCGACCTCGGGCCAAGGCGCCTCGGGATTCACGTGATCGGGGGTGACCGGCGAGATGCCGCCCCAATCGTTAATGCCGGCTTCGAGCAGCCGGGGGAAATCATCGGCCGAGAGATTGGGCGGTGCCTGGATGTTCATCTCGGCGCCCAGCAGGATGCGCGAGGCGGCGATCGTCCAGAGCAACTCCTCCATGTCGGGCTCGGGCGCGTCGGCCATCACCGTTCGCGGCTTGGCCCGGAAATTCTGGATGATGACTTCCTGGATATGGCCAAATTCGGCATGGAGATCGCGGATCGCGATCAGCGCGTCGAGCCTCTCGGCCCGGGTCTCGCCGATACCGATCAATAAGCCCGTGGTGAATGGTATGGCGAGCTCACCCGCAATCCTGATCGCCTCAAGGCGCACCGAGGGAAGCTTGTCGGGAGAGCGATAATGGGCGCCGCCTTTCTCGCAGAGCCGGTCTGACACAGATTCCAGCATAAGGCCCATGCTGGCGGAGACCTGGCGCAGGCCGGCCATCTCTTCGCGCGTCATCACCCCCGCGTTGACATGAGGCAGTAGCCCGGTTTCGTCCCGTACTGCCGCGCACATCTCCGCGAGATAGGAGATGGTGGTCGAATGGCCCAGCCGTTGGAGTTCCTCGCGTGCGGCGGAAAAGCGGAGCTCGGGCTTGTCTCCCAGCGTGAACAGCGCTTCAGTGCAGCCTGCCGCCTGGCCGGCTCGGGCGATGTCCAAAATCTGTTCGCGTGTGAGGAAAGCAGCTTCGCCCTTACGAGGGGGTTGGGAGAAAGTGCAGTAATGGCAAAGGTTGCGGCAGAGTTGGGTGAGCGGGATGAAGACTTTCGGTGACCAGCTCTGGACACGACCGTGCGCGCAGTCGCGCAATGCTCGCGCTTCCGCCATCAGATCGTTGGCCGATGCCGCAAGCAGCCTGTCGCGCAATATCATCCCTCCCAAAGGAGTTTTCTCCTAGCTACCCCCCGGGTTGAACACAAGCCGGGCCACATGCGCCTGACCCAGCGGGACAATGGCAAAATATCGAGTCATCTTGCTGAATTGAGGAGAAGCTTGCTTTCACACCGTGGAGGGCAAATGTGAAATCCGGCGACAGGCATTAAACCAGTCGGGCGAAGCCCGCGACACCCGGTGCAGGCGTGCCGGGTTTGCTATCGTTGCCTTTCGGTGCAAGGGGCGGTTGGAGCCCAGCGCTGCCATCGCCTCCGAGCAGCGCTTCCATATTGCTGACGCAAAGCTCCACGCCGGGATCGGCAAGCGCATACCAGACCTGCTTGGCTTCCCGTCGGGTTCTGACCAGATTGGCCCGGCGCAACTCGGCCAATTGCTGGCTGAGGGCAGGCTGACCGATTCCGGTAGAGTCTGCGATCTCCCCGACGTTGCGTTCGCCCCGCAAAAGGCAGGACAGGATCATCAGGCGTAGCGGTTGCGCGAACACCTTCAGTTTTTCCGCGGCCAGGCTCGCCACTTCTCGATTTTCATGGAAGGCGGTCATGGGTTCTGCGCGAGCCGACAAAACCAGTCGGCTTCCCCAGTCAGCGTATCCGCGGGTGGCAGCAGCAGGGGCTCTCCTTCGTGCCATCCTTCCGGCGTAAGGACAGCTTTCGTCGATACAGTCTGGAGTGCTTTGAGAATCCGTAGCATTTCTTCGACCGAGCGGCCGACATTGTGCGGGTACCAGTTGATTGCGCGAATGATCCCATCAGGATCGATAAAGAAACTTGCGCGCATCGCGGTGCTGTCGGCCGACACGTCATCGATCATGCCATAAGCGCGCCCGATCGCCATGCTTGGATCTTCGATGATCGGGAACCGGACCTCGACGCCGAACAATGAATCGATTGCCCTGACCCAGGCGAGATGGGCGTAGAGGCTGTCGACCGAAAGCCCGAGGAGGCGGCAT
>CANJRZ010000163.1 GCA_947476735.1 Sphingomonadaceae bacterium | reverse complement strand
TGTCGCCGAGCTGGTCGGCCCGGGAGAGGCACCATGATCAAGATCGTCCTGATGCTGCGCAAACGCGCCGACCTGACCCGCGAGCAGTTCATCGACTATTATGAGAACCATCACGTGCCGTTGGTGATGGGCCTGATCGGCGATTATTTCACGGACTATAAGCGCAACTATATTCGCTGGGACAATCCGGTCAGCGCCCACGCAGCGCCTGATTTTGTTGCCGCCAACGGCGAGCAGCAATTCGATGTCGTGACCGAATGCTGGTTCAGAGACGAGGCGACGATGATGGCGTGCTTCGACAAGTCGCAGAACTCCGAGATCGCCGAGACCATCGCCCGCGACGAGGAGAATTGCTTCGACCGCAGCTCGATACGTTCGCTGATCGTGGATGAGTATCCCGCCTGACCCCTGAGGTCATGGCCCGCGGCAGAGCCCGTCGATACTCTCCCCTGAAATCGAGGGAGAGGCACCATGATCAAGATCGCACTGTTGCTGCGCAAGAAGTCAGGCACGACGCGCGAGCAGTTCATCGACTATTACGAGAACAGGCATGTTCCGCTGATCATGAAGCTCACCGGTGAATTCATGGTCGAGTATAAGCGCAACTTCATCAGCTGGGACGATCCGCTGAGCGCGATGTCGAAAGCGCATTATGTCGATCCCGATGGCGATCAGAGCTTCGACGTGATCACCGAAATCTGGTGCCGCAATCGCGAGACGATGATGGCGATGTTCGCCAGGGCCCAGGAGCCCGAGATCGCCGAGATTATCGCGAAGGACGAAGAAAATTGTTTCGACAGGGCCGCATCGCGGATGATGATCGTCGAGGAGCATCCCTTATAGGTTGAGGCGGGAGACATATTTGACCGGAGTCATCCCCGGCCGTTAAATTTGCGCGCATCCCACGCGCGCGCTCCCTATGGGCGTTTGGGCGCTGGAATGGAGCACGCTATGACCGACACCGTCTATGAGCCCATTGAGGCCGACCCGCAAAACGCCTGGCGACTGGAGTCGCCAGGCGATGATGGCTGGGATCGCTCGGTGCGCCCGGGAGCCCCCAAGAAGAAATATTTCATGGTGTCGGTCGACACCCACCTGACCCCGCCCTTTCGGCTCTATGCCGAGCGGATCGACAAGAAATTTCGGGATATCATGCCCCGGATCGAGGAGCGTGATGGCCATCGATGGATGGTCCAGCACGGCATGCGTGCCGAAAAGCTGGTCGAGGTGCCGCTCCATGGCGACGATCTTGCCCGCACGAAGGCCGGCGCCGGCCTGAGTTCGATCGAGGAGGAAGCGGCAATCGACCGCCGCATCAGTGATCAGGACCGCGACGGGGTGGATGCAGAGATTATCTATCCGAATGGCCCGGCGCTGTTGATGTGGGCAGGCGGCAATCCCGAATTTTCGATGGCGCAGGCGCGGGTGTGGAACGACTGGAGCCTCGAATTCACCGCACCGCAGAAACATCGTTGTTACCCCGCCTGCGCGGTGCCGACCGCCGATGTTGATGCGGCGATAAAGGAAGTGGAGCGGATCGCGAAGATGGGGGGCAAGGTGCTGAATCTCCCCTCGAAGCCGATCTGGGGACCGGACGACGTTTCCGCGATCAACTACAACCTGCCGGTGTTCGATCCCTTCTGGGCTTGCGTCGTCGATCACGACCTGCCGATCACCTTCCACGTCGCCTCGGGCAAGGATCCGCGCGCCGCGCGCGGCAATGGCGGAGCGATCTCCAACTATGTCGTCCACGCGCTGGCGCCGACCGTTGAGCCGGTGGTTGCGCTGTGCGGATCGGGTGTGTTCGATCGCTTCCCGAAGCTGCGTTTCGCGACGATCGAGGCCAATGCCGGATGGGTTCCCTGGACTCTCGACACGATGGATGAGGCCTATCTCAAGCATCATTTCTGGGTCCGGCCGAAGCTCAAATATCTGCCGAGCGAATATTTCCGGATGAACGGCGCCGCATCGATCGGTGAGGACCGCTCGGCACTGCTGATGATGGAGCCCTACAAGCTTCAGGACAATCTCATGTGGGCGAACGACTTCCCGCATCATGAAGGAAGCTGGCCCTATTCGGCGCCGGCCATCGAGCGGCTGTTCGGCGACATGAGCGAAACCAACCGCGCGAAGCTGCTCGGCCTCAACGCCGCGCGTTTCTTCGGCTTCGACATTCCGGAGAAATATAAGTGACGAGGGGGACGCGACCACAACTGCCGCCGCATACACCACGCCCTGTCGGCGCGCCCAATGCGCTCGAAGGCATCAAGGTGGTCGATTTTTCGATCATCATGGCCGGGCCCTTCTGTACCCAGACCTTGGGCGATCTCGGCGCCGAGATCATCAAGATCGAACGCCCCGGCGTCGGCGACGACATTCGCAACATTCCGCCTTTCGTCGATCATGATTCGGGAGTCAGCACCTTCCTGATCTCGTGTAACCGCAACAAGAAGAGCTTTACGCTCGACCTGTCCAAGCCGGGCGCGCGCGAAGTGGCGCTCGATCTCATCGCCGATGCCGACATCGTTGTCGAAAATTTCACCAGCCGGGTGATGAAGCAGTACGGCCTCGATTATGAGACGCTGGCCGAACGCTTTCCACGACTGATCTATCTCTCGGTTTCGGGCTGGGGCCGCACGGGCAGCCTGGCGCACGCCGGCGGGCTGGATCCGGTCGTCTCGGCCGAATGTGGCGTCGCCGCGCTCAACGGTGATCCCGAATTCCCGCCCAATGTCTCGACGGTGCCCTGGGTCGATCTGACCACCGCGCTCAACGGAACGATCGCGGTGCTGGCGGCGCTCCATGCCCGCGAGCGGCTCGGTCGTGGTCAGCATATCGACATGGCAATGTACGATACCGGCATGTCAGACCTGTCCTATATCGGCGCGCGCTATCTCGGCACCGGCGAGGGCCCCGAGCGTTTCGGGCGGTTCCGGCCCGAGGCTGTGCCGAGCGGCGAATATCTCTGCCGCGACGGCAGGCGGATCTATATCTACACCTTCAACGACAAACAGTTCGCCAATGCGATGAAAATCCTCGGCAGGCCCGAAGTAGCCGATGACCCGAACTATGCGAAGCGGCTGGCCCGCTACGCCAATTCGGAGAAGATCATTGCGCTGTTCGGTGATCTTGTCGGTAAGTTGGATGCCGACGACCTGTCGAAACAGCTTGCCGATGCGGGTGTGCCCAACGGCGTGATGCGGATGCCGTCGGAGGCCTATACCTCGGCCTTCGCCGCCGAGCGCAACATGTGCGTGTCGATCCCGCATCCGGTGACCGGCACTACTTTCAACGTCGGCTCGCCCTTCCAGCGGATGAGCCTGACTCCAGCGGTGGATCCGGTTGCTGCCCCCGCACTCGGCCAGCATACCGTCGAGTTGCTCGCGGGGATCGGATATGATGCGGCCAGGATCGACACGCTGGTCGAGCAGGGAATCGTGACGCGGGAAGCTTCCAGATAGGCAATCGCTATGAGCGGTCGCCAAGTTAGATATTGGACTTCGCGCGCCTCCGTCCTACTGTTTTGGCCCTGACTTGGCGGCCCTGCCGGGCCGCAAGGGCATCATGGAGAGGCGGATATGGGTGATTTTTCGGGCAAGACGGCGTTCGTGACCGGCTGCAGCAGCGGCATAGGCCGACAGTCAGCCCATGCCTTGGCGCGGGCTGGCGCAAATGTGATGATAACAGACATCAATGGGCCGGGGCTTGACGAGACCAAGAAACAGCTCGCCCAATATGGTGTCGGTGTCGAATCGATGGTGCTCGATGTGGCTGATCCCAAGGCGGTCGATGCGGCGATCGCCGCGACGGTGAAGGCGTTCGGCGGACTTCAGCTCGCCCACAACAACGCCGGTATCATGGGCCCGGTCCAGGAGTTTCTCGCCTATACGCCCGAGGTCGCCAAGAAGCTGTTCGACGTCAACGTCTTCGGCGTGTTGTATTGTATGCAGGCACAGCTTCGGCACATGCTGGAGAATGGCGGCGGATCGATCGTCAACACTGCTTCGGTGTCGGGTGTCCGCGCGGTGCCGATGATCGGCGTCTACACGGCTACCAAACATGCCGTTATCGGCCTGACCAAGGCGGCCGCGGTCGAATATAGCGCCAGGGGCGTCCGCATCAACGCCGTCTGCCCCGGCTTCGTGAAAACCAACATGACCGGCGGCCAGTTCAGCGAAGAGGTCGAGCAGGCGCTCGGCGAGCAGCATCCGATCGGTCGTTTCTCGCAGCCTGAGGAGATCGCCGAGGCCGTGCTCTGGCTGCTCAGCGACAAGGCGAGCTTCTCGACCGGTTGCACCATGTTCGTTGACGGTGGCCAGACCTGTTGATTCTGACCGGTTGAACTGAACACCATTGGGGAGGAAGTCGGTCATGGGCCTGCGGAGTGATGTGAAGGCGTTCGTGGAGATGCTGTCCTCGGGCGCGGCGGAATCTCCGGTCAATGCGGGGATCGACGAAGGCCGTGCCATGTACCGCGGCATGATCGAGGCCTTCGAGCGGCCGGTTGGTGATCTCGCGGTCGTCAAGGACTTCAGCATCACGGCGCGCGACGGCCATGCCATCCCCGCGCGCCTCTACGCTGCATCGCAGCCGGACGGCAGCGCGGCGCCGGTGATCCTGCAATATCATGGCGGCGGGTGGGTGCTCGGCGATCTCGACACCCATGCCCCGGTCTGTGCCGAAATGGCGCGGCAGACAGGATTCACCGTCGTTTCTGTCGACTATCGGCTGGCGCCCGAACATGCCTTTCCGACTGCCTATCACGACTGTCTTGACGCGATGCTCTGGCTCGCCGGTTCGCCGGACGAGATCGGGCACAAGGTCGAGGGGATCATCCCGACCGGCGACAGCGCGGGCGGAGCGCTCGCTGCGGCCTGTGCGCAACGCGCGGCAGAGGGCGGCAACTCACCGGTTTTGGCGCTGTGCAGCTTCTATGGCGCGCTCGACATGAATGCCGAGGGCGGATCGATGGCCGAATTCGCGCAGGGCTACCTGCTCGAGGCGGACGGTTACGGCGGTATGCTCCTAGCCTATTTTCCGGACGCGGCGCTTCGCGCCTCGGTCGAAGCGTCACCGCTCAACTGGGACCACTGGGAAAAGCATCCGCCGGCGCTGATCTATGCCTGCGAATATGATCCTCTG
Source organism: Sphingomonadaceae bacterium (assembly GCA_947476735.1). Classification (GTDB taxonomy): domain Bacteria; phylum Pseudomonadota; class Alphaproteobacteria; order Sphingomonadales; family Sphingomonadaceae; genus Rhizorhabdus. The sequence goes on along the minus strand of CANJRZ010000163.1, from coordinate 3,936 downwards.
CGCGATCAGTCGCGAGCCTATGCCGCCAAGCTGGCGCTGGCCGGGGTGGCCGTCCGCTATCGCGAGTCCAAGGGCCATATCCATGGCAGCGTGGGCCTCCGGCAGGTGATGCCGAGCGGCCATGACGATCTTGTTGCCTGCTGCGCTGACCTGGTGTCGCTGGTCGAGGAAGCACGCGCCCTGCGCGAGCATAACTAGGATGGACGAACTGCGCTTTGACGGTCGTGTCGCGGTTGTGACCGGCGCCGGCCAGGGCCTTGGCTGGGCCTATGCAAGGCTGCTTGCGGAACGCGGTGCGAAGGTCGTGATCAACGATCTCGGTTGCGCAGTGAGCGGCGACGGCAGCGACGCCAGTGTCGCCCAGCTGGCGGTGGAAAAGATCGTCGCTGCCGGCGGTGAGGTAGTTGCGAGTACTGCTACGGTCGCCACGCCCGAGGGCGGCAAAGCGATCATCGGCAAGGCGCTCGACACATGGGGTCGGATCGACATTCTGGTTCACAATGCCGGCATTGTGCGCCGAGCGCCGTTCCGCGAGATGGATGCCGGAACTTTTGAGGCCATTCTGGCGGTCCATTTGCGCGGCGGTTTTCATGTCGCGCAACCTGCTTTCGTCGCGATGGAAAAGGCTGGCTATGGTCGGATCGTCATGACTTCGTCGATCGCAGGGCTTTATGGCCTGGCGACCCAGGTCAATTATAGCACTGCAAAGGCTGGCCTGATCGGGCTGATGCGCGCCATCCACGAGGAGGCGCAGGGCACTGGCGTTCAAGCGAATGCCATCGTGCCCGGCGGGGCTACCCGCATGGCGGGGACGACCGAACTCGCTGCCAGCCCGGACCTTTCGCCAGAGCTGGTGGCGCCTATGGTGGCCTGGCTCGCCCATGAGAGCTGCACGCAGAGCGGCGAGATAATGATCGGCACGGCGGGGCGCATGGCCCGCGCCGTCGTTGTCGAATCGCCTGGTGTCTACCGGACGAACTGGACGATCGAGCAGGTCGCCGCCGACCTTGCCGAAATCCGCGACATCTCCGCGCCGATGGAATTCGATTTCATGGGCCATCTGCGTCACACCTTCGGCATGGCAGGGACAAAATTGTGAGCAATCTCGTCAAATTCGAAAAACGCGACGACCATATCGCGATCGTCACCCTCGACCGGCCCGAAAAGCGCAATGCGGTTAACGCCGAGATTGCTGCTGCGATGGACCGGCTGGTCAAGCTGACCGAGGCCGATCCGGATATCTGGGTCGTGATCCTGACCTCGTCGAACGACAAGGTATTCTGTGCGGGCGCCGATCTCGCCGAGGTGAGCGCCGGCAACGGCAAGAAGCTCTACACTGGCGACGGCGGTTTCGCCGGGTTTGTCTATAATCAACGCATCAAGCCGTGGATCGCCGCGACCAAGGGAGTGACGGTCGCCGGCGGGCTAGAGCTCTGCCTTGCCTGCGACATGATCGTCGCCGGCGACAATTGCAGCTTCGGCGTGCCCGAGGCGAAACGCAGCCTGATCGCAGGCGCGGGCGGCGTCACCCGCATGCCCAAGCGCATCCCCACCGCGATCGCGATCGAGATGATCGCGACCGGCGATCCGATCAGCGCCGAGCGCGCCTATGCGATTGGCCTGATTAATCGGCTGGTGCCGGTCGATCAGGTGATGGACGAGGCGATCGCGCTCGCCAGAGCGATCACCGCCAATTCGCCGCTTGCGGTTCGCGAGGGCATCGCGGTCGCCAAACAGGCGGCAACGCTGACTGACGAGGAGGGCCAGAAGGTCGCCGACACGGCGCTCGCCCGGCTGCAAACCACCGAGGACTATCGCGAAGGCCCGCTGGCCTTTGTCGAGAAACGTCCGCCCGTTTGGAAGGGGCGTTAGCTTCCTGGTCTAATTCGCCGCGCTCCCTGACGCTTCCGCCATCCGCATCCATGCAAGCGAGCGAAGCTGCGAGCCGCCGTCGACGATGATCGACTGGCCGTTCACATAGTGAGCAGCCGGCGACAGCAGGAACAGGATGGTGTTCGCGATGTCGCCGGGAAGCCCGACCCGACCCATCGGGTTGGCCGGCCATTCGGCGCCACCGGTCTTCTCGATGAACGCGGCGGTGCGCGGGGTCTGGATCCAGTCTGGCAGCACGGCATTGGCGCGCAGGCCACCGGGACGCATCGCCGCGATTGAGCGCATATAGCCGTCGATGGCACTTTTCGCGACTGTATACCATTGTACCCCGGCACCGTAGCGCGGACCCTGGACCGACGAAAGATACACCGCCGAACGAAGCGCCTCGGGTTCCTGCTTCAGCCACGCCTCGGTCGGGATGCGGGCGCAGTCGATTGTCGCGGCCACGCTTTCGTTGAGATCGCCGGGACGGAAGCTCGGAGGTCCCGCTACCGCGGCCAGTGAGCGGATCGGCCCGAACGCCTCATAGCTTTCTGCCATCGCCGCTTGGGCCGCTTCCCGGTCGGTCACATCGAGCCCGAACGGGATCGCCCGCCCGCCCGCCTTGTTAATCGCCTCGGCGGTTGCCACCGCCCCTTCGGCCGACAGATCCCAGCAAGAGACCGCCAGTCCGAGCCGCGCGGCGAGTTTTGCGGTCGCCTCGCCGATGCCGCTTGCGGCACCGGTCACGATGATCGCGCTGTTGGCGGGAAAGCCCAGAAAATCGTCCATGTCTAACTTGCTCCGAAAGATGTGGGTCTGAACCCTAATGAACCTGACTTTCCTCGCGTCGACCGAACGCAAGGGTAAGCAGCATCAGCCCCGAAACGAGAAAACCGATTGTCGTGCCGACGAACATTGCGTCATAGCCGCCCGCATCGAGCAGCCGCTTATTCACGAACGGGCCGACCATCGCGAACAGCGTATAGGAAGCGAACAACAGCCCGAAAATCTCGCCATAGTGGCGAGGGCCAAAATAGCGCAACGCCAAATAGGATAGCAGGTCGACCTCAGCGCCGAGCAGGAAGCCGGTCGCAAATACCATAAGCGCGGCGAAAGGCGTGCCACCGATGACGAAGGTCAAAGTGCCCGCTGCGCCGAGCAGGAAGATGCAGGCGCCAATCAGTGCGGGCGGAAAACGGTCGAGAAACCAGCCGATGATAAGTCGGCCGAAGATCATCGCGATGCCCATCAGCGAGGCGATCTGCGCGGCGCGCGCCGGCTCGATTCCTTTGTCGATCAACATCGGCACATTGTTGACGACGATCGAGCTGATGAAGATACCAAACAGTCCGATCGACAAGCCGAGGATCCAGAAGCGGGCATCGCGCATCGCCTCGGCGCGGGTGATGCCATGGAGATCAGGGCCGGGCGCGTTGGGAATGATCTTGCTGGCATCGGGCGTGCGCAGCCCCCAGGCCACGATGGGCATCGCCACGAAAATGATCAGCGCCGCAATGCAAAGACCCGCGCTACGCCAGCCGACCAGCGACATGAAGCCTTGCGCCAGCAGCGGAGCAGCAAAAGCGGCGGCGCCGGTGCCGCACAGCGCGATCCCGAGCGCGAAACCGCGTCCTTTCCGGAACCAGGCGCCGATCGCCCGGGTGAAGCTTACGCCACCGCTCCCGGCACCCAAAAAGCCCATCGCCAGGTAGATGAGCTGGAGGTTTAGCACGCTACCTTCAAGCAGGCTGAAGGCGCCAAGTCCGATGGCGATGAACAACAGTGAGGCCAGCCCTACGGCGCGCGGCGCATAGCGATCGACGATCATGCCGACCAGCGGATTGCCCAGCGTTCCGCCGATCGCCAGAAAGGTGGTGCAATAGATGATATCGGCCCGCTCCCACCCGAATGTCGTCTCGAAACTCTTGGTGAAGGGGCCAAGCAGGTAAAGCGGGAGCGCCCAGGCGCCGAACATAAGCCCGACGAACGAAGCGACGAGCACTTTCCAGTAGGCACGGAATTCCTGGCCGGCGGTGATCATCGTCCCGGTCGCGGCGCGCG
>CANJRZ010000162.1 GCA_947476735.1 Sphingomonadaceae bacterium | reverse complement strand
TTCCCGTTTGGCCACCCGGCGATGGTACCGTGAAACAGCCATTTTTGGTGAGGTACGGGGCGATGCGTCCCGCCAAGAACGTCTCCGGTGGGACTTTCGGATCAGGCTCATAGAGACAGCAGGCCACGCAGCTGCCCAGCACGGTGGTCAGCACCATCTCGGGATCGGCCGTGACATAGCTCGTCCCCTGGATCACGTTGACCCGCTTGCCGGCGGCCGGCCCTATCGACGCTATATGCTGCACAGGTCGAGCACCTTCAGGCCGATCTTCTCGAGCGGCAGCACCATCTCGCAGGCGCCGATCTCGGCGGCGACGCGCGACATGCCGTAGACGACGCAGCTCGATTCATCCTGGCCGATCGTCCTGGCGCCGCCATCGCGCAGTTCGAGCAAGCCGCTCGCACCATCGCGTCCCATGCCAGTCAGAATGACGCCGACTGACGCCGCGCGAAAAGCGCCGGCAAGCGAACGGAACATCACGTCGACCGACGGGCGATGGCCGGTAACAAGATCGCCTTCGACCAGCCGGCAGAAGGGCTGGCTGCCGGGCTTCACCATGAGATGGGTGTTTCCGCCGGGCGCGATATACACGGTCCCCCGCTCGAGCGGTGCGCCATCAGTCGCCTCGACGATGCGCGGCGCGCACTGCTTGTCGAGCCGCGCCGCGAACGAGGCGGTATAAAGCGCCGGCATATGCTGGACGATCACTGTCGGCGGACAATTTTCGGGAAAACGCTGCAACAGTTCGGTCAGCGCTTCAACCCCGCCGGTCGACGAACCGATACCAACATAATTGCCGTTCCAGCGGAATTCGCCCCGTGTCGCGGTGTCGCGTACCAGCGGAAGCGCGCGCCGGCGGCTTCGCGCCGCCTGCTTGACCATGTCGGCGAGCTGGCCGTCATCAATGGCCATCAGATCCTGGATCGCGCCTTGCGGCTTGGCGTAACAGTCGACCGCGCCGATCTCGAGCGCGCGCAAGGTCGTGTCGGCACCGCGCGTGGTCAGCGTCGAGCACATGACCACCGGCGTCGGACGCAGGCGCATCAGCTTTTCGAGAAATTCGAGCCCGTTCATCCCCGGCATCTCGATGTCGAGGGTGATGACGTCGGGGTTGAGCTCGCGAATCATCTCACGCGCGATCTTGGTGTCGGCGGCGGTGCCGATCACGTCGATTTCCGAATCGCGGCGCAGCATGCCGCTGAGCAAGGCGCGCATGACCGGCGAGTCGTCGACCACAAGGCAACGTACGCTCATGCTGGTTCCTTCCAGTAGATGGTCTGGCCGATCGAGCGGAGGCGCGAGGCGCATTCACCGATCAGGCGCTCGGAATGCCCGATGTAGAGATAGCCCCCGGGGGCAAGATGATCGGTCAGCCGGCTGAGCAGCGTCTCCTTGGTCGCATCATCAAAATAGATCATGACGTTGCGGCACAGGATGAGATCGAACTGGCCGTTGATCGGCCAGGGATTGAGCAGGTTGAGCTTGCGGAACCGGACGAGGTCACGCAGCGTGCTGTCAATCTCGATCTGGGCACCCCGACGATGCGCCCAGAGATCCAGATATTTGTCCGGAATGTCGGAAGCGGCAACCGCCGGATAGCGGCCCGCCTTGCCCACGCTCAGGACATTTTCCGAGAGATCGGTGCCAAGCAAGGCGATGTCACTGTTCGCAATTGCCTTCGCCTCACGTCGGTCAGTGCCAAGCAGTACCATCGCCAGCGAGTAGATCTCTTCACCGCTCGAAGCGGCCGACGACCAGATCCGGACCCGTTCCCGCTGCGCCAGCCGCTTGAGCATGGCAGGGCGGACTTCGGCTTCGAAATGGAGGAAGTGGTGATCCTCGCGGAAGAATTTGGTGTGGTTGGTGGTCAGCGACTCGATCGCACGGGCGCGCTCGGTGGCATCCTTCTGGATCAGCTCGACATAATCGCTGAAATTGCTCAGCGAGGCTTCGCGAACGTGACGCGCGAGGCGGGAATAGACCAGCATGGCTTTCCCCTCGGGCAGGCAGATACCCGAATGGGCATGCACCATGCGCGAGATCGCGCCGAAATCCCGCCCTGTATAGGGAATTTCCGCGTTGGCGATCTTGGGTTCGAGATGTGTCACGCGGCGAGGCTCCGCTGATCGGCGGTCACCAAATGGCGCAACGACGAGGTAATCGCCTCGACATCGAGGATCAGCGCCACCCGGCCATTGCCGAGGATGGTCGCGCCGGCGATCCCGTCGACGCAACCATAGTTGGTCTCCAGACTCTTGATGACGACTTGGCGCTGATCGAGAATCTCGTCGACCATGATGACACCGCGGCCCGTCTCCTCGGTCTCCACGACGATCAGCACGGCTTCGACCGGATCAGCGCGACCGCCCGGGATCGAAAGCTCGCGGCCGATCGAGAGCACCGGAAGCCAGTGGCCGCGCACGTTCAACATGGGCTGGCCGGCGCCGAGCTGCTTCACGATCTCGGCCCGCGGACGCAGCGTCTCGACGATATGGGTGAGCGGCACCACGAAGGTCTGGTCGGCGACCTTGACGATCATGCCGTCGAGGATGGCGAGGGTGAGCGGCAGCGCCATGGTGAAAGTCGAACCCTCGCCAGGGCGCGAGGCGATGGTGATACGACCACCAAGTGCGGCGATGTTGCGGCGGACGACGTCCATGCCGACACCACGGCCCGAGATGTTCGACACCGTGTCGGCCGTCGAGAAGCCGGGCGCGAAGATGAGGTTGTCGATCTCTTCGTTGCTGAGCTTGGCGTCGGGGCTGACCAACCCGCGCTGGATCGCCTTTGCGAGCACTTTTTCGCGGTTGATCCCGCGGCCGTCGTCCGTGACGCTGATCAGCACCTTTCCTGAGCGATGCTCCGCCAGCAGCCGGATATGACCCGCTTCGGACTTGCCCGCGGCGAGCCTTTCCTCGGGGGTTTCCAGCCCATGGTCGACGGCATTGCGGATGAGGTGCGTGAGCGGTTCACCGATCCGCTCGACAACGGTCTTGTCGAGCTCGGTCGCTTCGCCGTCGATCTGGAGATTGACCAGCTTGCCGGTCGAAGCCTGGCATTCGCGAACGATACGCGGCACGCGGCCGAACACTGACCGGATCGGCTGCGCGCGGATCGACATCGCGCTGTCCTGCAGCTCGCGAGTCAGATGATCGAGATCGAGCAGCTCGGTGATATTCGACAGGCCACAGTCGAGCAGGCGCTGCGCCAGCATCGACTGGGTGATGACGAGCTCGCCGACGAGATTCACCAGGCGGTCGAGCTTCTCGAGGTCGACCCGGATCGTAGGGGTGATGCCGCCCTGGGCGGTGACGGGCGCTTCCGCCGGCTGCTTGGACTCGATCGCGACCGGGACCGGCGCGTCCGCTGTCACAACAGGCGCGGCCACCGCATCGACGGGAGCGGACACCGGTTGCGCTTCGGGCACCGGCGAGAGGGTCGGCTCGGGCGCCGTTGCAAGCGGTGCTGCCGGCACGGGCAGCGGCGCGACATCGACGACTTCGGCCTGGCAGACCTCAGCGAGAGTTTCGATCGCCTGTGTGTCGGGCAATGCGGGTGCCGCCGCGGTCGCTTCGTCAAACTCGAGACGGCAGCAATCCGAGACGAACTCGAAAATTTCCTCGACTTCCTCCCGCGAGATGCTGGACGGCAGCGCCATACGCCAGGCGATATAGGACCGCGAGGGCTCAAACGTATCGATCGACGGCAGCGCCGAACAATCGACGGCTTCGATCGAAGCGCCGAAATCGATCAGCTCGCGGATCAGCAGCATCGGCTCGCCGCCATTGGCGAGCGCGCCGTCGAGCGGGCGGACCGTCAGAAACCGCCGGCCAGCGGTCGCGGCCTCGGCTGGCTCTTCGTCGTCGCCCTTTTCCCAGTCTTCGACCGGGGTCATCGTATCCTCGATCGCACCGATCATGGCATCGAGGTTGAAATCCAGACCATCCGGCGTCGGCGCTTGCTCTGCCAACTCGGGCGCATCACCGGCGGTACCGCTTGAGATCGCCTGGAGTTGGGCAAGAACCCCGGCATCGTCCGGCGTCGTCCCCTCACCGCGGGCAGCGGCGACATGGTCGGCCAGCACATCGAACGCGGTGAGCATGGACGTGACCAGTCGTGGCGTCACGGCCAGATCGCCGCTCCGGACCTGATCGAGCAGCGTCTCGAAATGGTGCGTGAAATTCTGGAGCGCGGTGAAGGCGAAGGCCCCCGATCCGCCCTTGATCGAATGGACCGCACGAAAGATCGTGTTGACCGTTTCGTCGTCGCCCGTTCCCGACTGGAGCGCGAGCAGCCCTTCCTCAGCCTGGCCGAGCCCGTCGGCGCATTCCTGGAAGAACATGTCCTGGATGGCTTCGATCTTCATTGATCGTCTCCGTCAGCCCGATCGGGCGATTGGAGGAACAGGTCGGCCATCCCCGCAAGGCGGATCACCGGTTCGATCGCCGCGATATTGGCAAAGCGCACCGGAACGCTGCGCTCGCGCCCGGTCTGAAGGAGGCTCGCGAGAAGCTGCAGGCCCGCCTGGCCGATCTGGCGAACCTCCTCGCAGCAGATTTCGATCGCCTTGCCGCCGGCAAGGGCGGACCGAAACTCTTCGAGATGGGTCGCCACCGCTCCCCGGTCCATGACCGGGGAGAGGGCGATCCGGACCGCCGCGGCGGGATTAGAGCTGTCTGATGACATGAGCGCTTCCTGTTATTGCGGTGTCGCTGAGCTCAGAACTCGGTCCAGTCCTCGTCGGTATCGACGGCCAGGGCGAGATTGCCGCGGCTGGCCGGGACCGGCGCACTGACCGGGCGTGACGGTGCCCGGACCGGCAGCGCCGGCGGCGCCGACGGCTTACGGGCAAATCGACGGCCTTCGTCGGCGCTGCGGCCGATGTTGAACCGGCTGACCTGCTGGACAAGCGCCTCGGCTTCGCCGGCCAGGCTGCGCGACGCGGCAGCGGCCTCCTCAACCATCGCGGCATTGCGCTGGGTCACGCCGTCAAGTTCACTGACCGCGCTGCTCACCTGCTCGAGACCGCCGGACTGCTCCTGCGCCGCGGAGGTGATCCGCGACACCAGTTCGCTGGTCTCGTTGACGCGGACGGCAATCCGCTCAAGCGCGCTGCCGGTCTCGGCGACGAGCTTGGCGCCGGTGGCGACATTGCCGGCGCTCGTCGTGATCCGCTCCTTGACGTCCTTGGCGGCGTCGGCGGCGCGTTGGGCGAGCGCCCGAACTTCCGAGGCAACCACCGCGAAGCCGCGACCGGCCTCACCGGCGCGCGCCGCTTCGACACCGGCGTTGAGCGCGAGCAGGTTGGTCTGGAAGGCGATGCCGTCGATCACGGTGATGATCTGCGAGATTTCGTCCGAGTCGCGCTCGATCGCACGCATCGCCTCGATCGTTTGACGGACCACGGTACCGCTCTGCTCAGCGTCCTGCCGGGCATGATTCACAGCCGAATTGGCTGCCGACGCGCTTTCGGCGGTCTGGCGCAGTGCGGCGTTGATCTGGTTTACCGCAGCTGCGGTCTCCTGGAGGCTCGCCGCCTGATGCTCGGTGCGACGCGACAGATCGGTCGAGGCTGCATCGACCTCGCTGGCGCCGGTGTGGATGCTGCCGCTCGACTCGTGGATCGAGGTCAGCGCATTGCGGAGCTGATCCAGCGCCCGATTGAAGTCGGCCTCGAGCTTCGCATAGCCCTGCGGGAAGCCGCGCAGCGTCGTCATCAGATCGCCGTCGCTGAGCCGCGACAGGCCGTCACCCAACTGGTCGACGACGAGCTTCTGCTCCTCCTCGATCCGGCGCCTGGCGTTCTCGGCCGCGAGCTTTGCGGTCGCCGCGTCACGGAAGACGAGCACCGCTTTGGCCATGCTGCCGATCTCGTCCTGGCGGTCGGCATAGCGGACCTGATCAATGATCCGGTCATTGGCAAGCGCGGTCATCGTCGCGGTGATCTCGCCGATCGGGCCGGCGATCTTGCGGCGCACCAGTGTCAGTACAAGGAAGAGAGTGAAGACGACGCCGACGATGGTGGCGATCAGCATTGACCAGAAAGACCTCGTCGCCAGTTCGGTGGCGCCGGCCTTGGCGGCGGCCATGTCCCTCGCATTGCCTTCGACCAACGTCTTGATCGCGCCGTCGAGCTTGTCGAAATCCGCGCGCGCTACGGTCTGGAGCACCTCTTCGCCGGCAGCGGGATTGCCGGCATGGGCGAGCGCCATGGCGCGGTTCATGTCTTCCCGCAGACTGGCCGCCAGACGGCGGAACTCGGGAATGGCCTGCGCCTCTTCGCCGGGGATCTGCGCGAGTTCGCTGAAATCGGCCTCATAGGCCGACACTGTTTCGGCAATCTCCTTACGGATTCCTGCAATCTTGACGGGATTTTCCTCGACCAGCCCCTCGTAGGACAGCAGGAAGGTGCGGCCGATCTCTTCCTGCATCTGCTTGAGCAGCAGCGTCTGCCGGCCATGCTGGTTGACCAGCTCATCGGTGTTGGCAGTGAGAATCGAAATCCGATCGAGCGCATAGCCCGTCAGTCCCGCCGACAGCAGCACGAATAAGGACATCACCAGGCTGATCTTCCTGGAGAGTGGCATGTTGTCGAGGTTGAACATCTTGGGTTCCCGTTCCTGCTATTCTTTGTGTGGCGACTATGATTGCGGTGCGGCGGTTACCGCCCGTGTCCGGCGGATTTTCCCGACCAGGCGAAATCGAAAGCGAATGTGGCGCGCAGACCCAGCACGACGGCGTCGCCGAGCGAACGGTCGCCGGCCGGGTTGCGAATATATTGAACATCGGGCTGCAGCGTCAGGAACGGCAGCACCCGATCCGAATAGGTGATCTCGAAGCCCGTCTCGGTGCCCTTGAAGCGGGGGCTGCCGGCTGGTGCGGTACGACGATAAGCGGACGACAGATAAGCGTGGGCGATACCGATCGAGAACTGGCTGTCGGGCCGGCCCGCGAAGACCCGATCGATCAACAGGCCGGTCTGCCAGCCGCCCTTGAACGGCGAGGTGCGACCATCGCTAAGGCCGGCACGGACAAAGCCGGTCACGGCACGCGATTCGTCGGTGCCCGCCAGCCGGGCCTCGGCAAGCACATAGGCACCGTGCGACCGGCGATTCGGCAAGGGCGGCGTGAACAGATCGGCATCGAAGCGCAGCTGGCGCTTGCTGTAGGTCCATGCGCCGATCGCAAGCTTGCCGCCGTCGATGGCATGACCCGCTTCGGCGATCGCCAGCACGCCGTCGTTGAACGAGGTGTCGACACCGCCGCGATCACCGATCGACCCGGCCTTGGCGTTGAACACCGCCGCCATCGCATAGCCCTTGCCGACCGTCATCCGGAGCCGGGCGGCGAGCGCGGTGGAGGAGAAGATCGACGGGCCGTTCGGGCCGGTTGCGGCAAGCTCGGAGCCGATGCCGAACGGGGGTGCGATCAGCAGACCGGACGCGTCATTGGCGTAGAATTCACTGTTGAGGTCGTAGAAGCCGACCAGCAATGCCGCACGATCGGCGAGAAAGCTCTGCTCGACCCACGCCTCGTAGAGCTTCGCCCGGCGGCGGCCGACTTCGATATTGTCGACGCCCTGGACGGTGCCGGCAAGATCGTTCGGCCGGCCACCCAGGTTGTTCAGAAAATAGAAATGCGCCTTCGCACCGGACCAGCCGACGAGCCCGTCGAGATCGAGATCGGCGACGATGTCGACATTGTCGAGATAGCGCGCGCCGCGCTTCGCGCCACCATCGACCACGCCGGCGACGTCGGCGGTGTAGGCGGCTGAGATGACGATATTCTCTTGCCCCTCCTGAGCGAGGACGGGGCTAGCAACGCAGCACAGGAGTGCGGCGGCGGCGGCGGCGAAACGATTCCTTGAACGGAAAGCAAAGCGGGGCAAATCGACCATGCCTCGCCCTAGGTGAGGGACGGTAAATAAAGCGTTATGACCTAGGTAGTGGATACTGCCTAACAGAAGAGTCCGATTAGGGATTCCCATTTCGGCGCCGGGATGCGATTCTGGCGCATGCGCACAGGAATATCGTTCATCGTATCTGCGGCCGATCGAGATCGGCTCACCAGCATTGTCAACAACCGCAACGCGCCGCAAAAGCATGCGTGGCGTGCCGAGATCATTGTGCTGAGCGCTGACGGTGTCGGCACCGCCGAGATCATGCGACGAACCGGCAAGTCGAAGACCTGCGTGTGGCGCTGGCAGGAGCGCTTCGCCGAAGCCGGCGTCGACGGGCTGCTGCGCGACAAGACGCGCCCGTCGCGGATCAAGCCTTTGGCGCCCGACGTCGGCGAGCGCGTCGTCGGGCTGACGCTCGGCAGTCCGCCGGGGGAGACGACGCACTGGACCGGCGACTTGATGGCCAAGGCCGCCGGCATCAGCGCCAGCGCGGTCCGGCGCATCTGGAAGGCGCACGGTCTCCAGCCCAGCCGCTGGCGCCAATTCAAGCTCTCCAACGATCCCAATTTCGCCGCCAAGGTGCGAGACGTGGTCGGTCTCTATGTTGATCCCCCGGCCCACGCCATTGTCCTTTCGGTGGACGAGAAATCGCAGATCCAGGCGCTCGACCGCACCCAGCCCGGCCTGCCGATGAAAAAGGGCCGCCTCAGCACCATGACCCATGATTACAAGCGACACGGCACGACGACATTGTTCGCCGCGCTCAATGTCCTCGACGGCACCGTCATCGGCCAGAACATGCAGCGCCACCGCCATCAGGAGTTCATCCGCTTCCTCAACACCGTCAACGCCCAGACCCCCGCCGACAAGGCCGTTCACGTCATCCTCGACAACTATGCCACCCATAAGCATCCCAAGGTTCGCGCATGGCTCGATCGCCACACCCGCTTCACCTTCCACTTCACACCCACCTCGGCATCATGGCTCAACGCCGTCGAGGGCTTCTTCGCTATCCTCTCCAGGCGTCGCCTCAAACGCGGCGTCTTCCGGTCCCTTGTCGACCTCCAGGCCGCCATCAACCGCTTCCTCGACGACCACAACCAGCACCCCAAACCCTTCTCTTGGACCGCCGACCCCGATAAAATCATCGCCGCCGTCAAACGTGGGCACCAAGCGTTAGATTCGAACCAGTAG
>CANJRZ010000161.1 GCA_947476735.1 Sphingomonadaceae bacterium | reverse complement strand
CATGACCCTGAACGAGCTTCAGGCCGAACTTGCCGGACGGCTTGCGCAGCACGCGGTGTTTGACGGCTGGAGCAATGCGGCGCTCGCCGCTGCCGCCGCAGAGCTCGGCGTGCCTGCCGATCGTGCGGCGCTCTGCTTCCCGGGCGGCGCAATCGACATGGTCGATGCATGGTTCGCTTCGATCGACGACAAAATGATCGAAAGCCTCGCGACACAGGACGTTCAGGCGATGAAGGTTCGCGACCGAATCCGCGCCGCGATGCTCGCGCGGCTCGACGAAGCTACCCGGCTTCCCGATGCGCTGCGCCGAGCACTGACGATCCTGGCCCGGCTATCCAATGCCGTCCGCGCGAGCAAGCTCGGCTGGCGCTCGGCCGACGCAATGTGGCGTGCCGTCGGTGATAGCAGCGTCGATTTCGCCTGGTACACCAAGCGCACGACGCTGGCCGCCATCTATGCCGCGACTCTGATGGCATGGATGGACGACGACAGTGACAACTTCGCCGACACCCGCACCTTTCTTGACCGGCGCATCGACGATGTGATGCGCTTCGAAAGCTTCAAGCGCCGGATCAAGCCCGATCCCGATCGTTACTTCAGCCCAGCGCGGTTTGTGGGCCGGCTGAGATATCGCATCCAGGGATAGAGCGGCCCAAAACGAGAATGAGAACGTCCGTCCCGAACGACGGATATGGAGAGGTGGAATGAAGGCGATTGAGTTCGACGACTATGGCCCGCCCGAAGTCCTGCACATCGCCGACGTCGAAACACCCGAAGCTGGCCCCGGCCAGGTCCAGCTGCGCGTGGCCGCGGCGAGCGTCAACCCCGCTGATGTGAAGTGGCGCAGTGGCGCCCTGCGTTCCTTTTCCAGTGTCGCGCTAACTCTGCCCCATATCGTCGGTTATGACGTCTCAGGCACGGTTCTGTCGGCCGGTCCCGGCGTGAACCGCTTCAGGCCCGGCGATCGGATTGTCACTGCGCTGCCGAAGGCGGGCTATGCCGAAGTCGCGGTCGCCGAAGAGGCTGCCTGCGCCCATCTCCCAGACGATGTCGACTTCGTCCAGGCGGCAGCGCTTCCCTGCGCCGCGTTGACCGGCGTGCAAATGGTCGAACGGGCTATCGCCCCGCATAGGGGCGAAACCATATTGATCACCGGCGCGACCGGCGCGGTCGGCCGCTTCGCTCTCGCAGCAGCGCTCGACATGGGCACGCGGGTGATCGCCGCAGTGCGGCCCGCCTATGTCGATGAAGCTCTTCAGCTGGGTGCGCATCAGGTCATTCTGCTCGACGGCAGCGCGGATGCACCGCAGGTGGATCATGTCGCAGATACGGTGGGCGGCCCGGAGGTCGCAAGCCTCTGCCGGAATGTGAAGCCCGGCGGCAAGATCGTCACCGTATCCACGACGCCGATTGACCCGCAGGGACTGCCTTCACCGGTCGAGTTCTTCGCCTACACACGCGAAGGCGAGCGCCTCGCCCGGATCGTCGAGGATATCGCCCGGGGCAAATGCTCGATGCCGGTCGTTCGGCGTTTCCCCCTCGCTTCTGCAGCAGCGGCTCATCGTCTCATGGAAGCGGGCGGAGTGGGCGGCAAAATCGTGCTTGAGCCATGACGCTTGCCTGGTCCGCGGCAACGATTAGACTCGCAATCTACAAGCGTTATTGATAATCACTCGCAGCATGGAAATATTGACCGCCTTGATAACGCTCGACAAGCTTCCGCTCAAAGCGTGCGGTGAGATCGTGGGCGTCGACTGGGACAGCCTCAGCGAGAAAGACGCGCGGCGGCTGCGCGAGCTTGGTGTGGATGAGGGTGTCGAAGTCGAGAAGCTGCACAAGGGCCCGTTCGGCATTGACCCCATCGCTTGCCGGATCGGCCGGATGACCATTGCGCTGCGTTCCGCCCAGGCCGCGGCCATTGCGGTGAGGCCGCGCGCGAGCGAATGAACCCCACCCCACTGGTCGCACTGGCCGGCAATCCCAATGCCGGGAAAAGCGCGCTGTTCAACGCATTGACGGGGGCGCGCCAGAAGGTCGGGAACTATCCCGGCGTGACAGTCGAACGCAAATCTGGCCGGATGATGCTCGCCGACGGCCGCCCGGTCGAAATGCTCGACCTGCCGGGTACCTACAGCCTGACGCCTTCGAGCCCCGACGAGGCGGTTACCCATGACGTGCTGCTCGGCAAGCAAGAGGGAGAGCGTCTTCCCTCCGCACTGCTGATCGTGGTCGACGCCACCAATCTCGACAATCATCTGCGCTTCGCACTCCAGCTGATCGCGCTCGGCCTGCCCACCGTCGTCGCGCTCAACATGATCGACATGGCGACGCGCGACGGCCTGACCATCGATGCCGCGAAGCTGTCGGAGGAACTGGGGGTACCCGTCATTCCCACCGTCGCCGTCCGCAAGAAGGGAATCGACGAACTCAAGGCCGCGATCGGCATGCTCGCTGCCGGCGGTGCCGTGAAGATCAACGGCGACGATCCCGCGCTTCATCAGGACATCGTCGAACTGCAGCGCCGCGCCCGTGCAATGGCCGTCGCGGCCACGACCGAGGAAAGTTTCAGGCGACGCTGGACTCATCGCGCCGATGCCGTGGCCCTGCATCCGATCATCGGACCGATCCTGCTGGCAACGATATTGTTTGTGATGTTCCAGGCGGTGTTCGCCTGGTCGGCGGTGCCAGCCGACATGATCGATCAGGGCATCCAGCAAATCCAGGCGTTGGTCAGCGCCTCGATGGACGCCGGTTTCTTCCGCTCGCTGATCACCGAAGGCTTGCTCGCCGGCGTCGGCGCGGTCGTGGTCTTCCTGCCGCAAATCCTGATCCTGTTCCTCTTCATCCTGCTGCTTGAGGCGTCGGGCTACATGGTCCGCGCCGCCTTCATCATGGATCATCTGATGGCGCGGGTCGGCCTGTCGGGCCGGGCCTTCATACCGCTGCTATCTTCTTTCGCCTGCGCTATCCCGGGCATCATGGCGACGCGCACTATCGACGACCCAAAAGATCGCCTGACCACCATATTGATTGCTCCGTTGATGACATGCTCGGCGCGGCTGCCGGTCTATGCGGTGATCATCGCCGCCTTCATTCCGGCGCGCGATATCGGCCCGGGAGTAGGTCTGCAGGGACTCGTACTGTTCGCTCTCTATCTAGCCGGCATCGCCGGCGCCATGCTTACCGCGTTTGTTCTCCGGCACACCGTCACCAAGGGACCTCCGCCCGGCTTCATGATGGAAATGCCGCGATATCAAATGCCTATCCTGCGCGATATCCTGCTCGGCCTCTGGCAGCGCGCCTGGATCTTCCTCCGGCGCGCGGGCACGATCATTGCCGCCACCACGGTGATATTGTGGTTGCTCGTCTCATATCCCAAGCCGCCCGCTGACTTTGCTCATCCTCCGATAGACTATTCGATCGCCGGGCGCATCGCCAACACGATCGAGCCGGTATTTCGCCCAATCGGCTTCAACCGCGACATGGCGCTCGCGCTGATCCCGGCGATGGCGGCGCGCGAAGTCGCAGTCTCTGCGCTCGCTACTGTCTATGCGGTGGATGCCGGCGACGAGACGATCCAGGAACGATCGCTGATCGATCGCCTCCGTGGACGCTGGTCCCTGCCGACCGCGCTCGCATTTCTCGCGTGGTTCGTCTTCGCTCCCCAATGCATCTCGACCATCGCGGTGGTCCGGCGCGAGACCAACGGCTGGAAATGGACCGGGTTCATGCTCGCCTATCTCTTCGCGCTGGCATACGTCGCCGCAGGCGCTACATACTGGAGCGCGATAGCTCTCGGTTTGTAGGAGAAGAATCCCGTGGCAGGCAGCGTGAACAAGGTGATCCTCGTCGGCAATCTGGGGCGTGACCCGGAAAGCCGCTCCTTTGCCAATGGCGGCAAGGTGGTGAACCTGCGCGTCGCGACCTCCGAGCAGTGGAAGGATCGCAACAGCGGCGAACGCCGCGACAAGACCGAATGGCATTCGGTGGCGATCTTCAACGAGGCGCTGGCGGGCGTCGCCGAGCGTTTTCTGCGCAAGGGCAGCAAGGTTTATCTCGAAGGGCAGCTTCAGACCCGCAAGTGGACCGACCAGCAGGGCCAGGAACGCTATTCGACCGAAGTCGTGCTGCAGGGCTTTAACGCGGTGATGGTGCTGCTCGACCGACCGGACGGTGGCGGCGGCGGCATGGGGGCCGGCGGCGGCGGCAATTGGGGCGACGATGACGGCGGCTATGCCGGTGGATCAGGCTTCGGCGGCGGCAGCGGCCGGGGCCCAGCGAGCGGAAGCGCGGCGAGCGCCGGCGGAGCACGCAAACCAGATCCGTTCGACCCGGGCGATCTCGACGACGACGTGCCATTCTGACCTCGGACATGGTTCGAGCGGCAGACCGAATCAAATAAGGGACGAACCGATCCCAAAACGGTCACGATTGACCTATTGGACTTGATCGCTGACCGCGGGAGCGTATTTTCCCGCGATGGGTAAGCTATTGCGTACGGGCGACTGTTGATGGCCTTCGAGCCGGTGCTGCGATCCCCCCCCTTTCCGGGCACGCCCGCCGCCACCGCGGCGGTTAGCACGGGGCGGCCGACCCCTTCACCACATGACGACCTGACCCCTGCTGAACTTGAGCGTGCGCGCCGGATCGCGGCGCAGATTGCCGCCGAACGCATAGGCGGCCGGTTCTGGGCCGCGGATCGCGGCGATCCGTGGAAGGCAATCGGCGGCAATGGCCCGATCATCGTGTCGGGCGATGACGAGGCCGGCTTGCTCGGCTGGATCGCCGGAGCCACCGTCGAATGGGTAAGCGGCGGCCGCTTCGCCGATATCGCCGGCGACGGCCTGCCGCATGCGCTCGAACGCGCGATTACGATCTGGCTGATCGATGCCGCGGACTATCGAGATCCTTATTCCGGCCGGCCGGTTACCATCGAGGCAGCGATCGAACAGCTTGCCTTCTGGCGCCACGCGATCGACCGCAACCGCGGCCTTGTCGTCGCTGTCGGCATCGCGCGATGGAAGCGTCGCGAGGTCGAGGCAATGCTGTGGCCCGGCGAGCCCCTGGTCTTCGCCCGCACCGCAAAGGGAGCCGTGCGCAACGCACGCGCCGGCAAGGGTGCTATTGCCGTCTGGCCATCCAAGGCCCCCAGGGGCCTCGAGGCTGAAGCCGCCACCCATGGCGTCACCGTCCACCCGGTCGAAGATGGATTTCTTCGTTCCGCTGGCCTGGGAAGTGACTGCCACCCTCCCCATTCCATCATCCTCGATCGCGAAGGCCTGCATCTCGATCCGAGCCGTCCGTCCGAACTCGAGAGGCTGATCGCTACTCCGATCGACAACCCCGTCATGATCGCCCGCGCCGAGCGTTTGATCCGCTATGTCGTCGATGCGGGGATAAGCAAATATGCCAGCGGCGGACGGCCGTTTGACCGCCCGGTGCAGCAGCGCAGGATCGTTCTCGTGACCGGCCAGGTCGAGGATGATCTGTCGGTTCTGCTTGGCGGCGGGGGCGTTGAGGGCAATCTTGACCTCCTTCGTCGCGCGCGGGCCGTCGAACCCGATGCCTATCTGATTTTCAAGCCGCACCCCGATGTCGATGCCGGACATCGGCGCGGCCGCATTCCGGATAGCCAAGCGCTTGAGATTGTTGACCAGGTAGTTCGGGATGTGCCAATGGCATCACTGCTCGACACCGTCGATGCTGTACATGTTCTGACGTCGCTTGCGGGGTTCGAAGGATTGATTCGGGGATGCGAGATTGTGACCCATGGTCAACCCTTTTATGCAGGTTGGGGATTGACGCGAGACTTGGCACCGCCCATGGAACGGCGCAGGGGCCGCAATATCACAAAGGCGCAGCTCGTGGCGGCAACCTTGATCCTTTATCCGCGCTACCTCGATCCGGTCACAAAATTGCCTTGTCCACCCGAAATACTGGTTGAGAGGCTGGCGATGCAGCCTGTCCCGCAGGAAACCTTGCTGACCCGCTTTCGGCGGATGCAGGGATGGCTCCGGCGCGGGCTGGTCGGCGCGGGAGGCAGGGCGTGAAGCTACACGACATAGCCAAGCAACGTTTTCTGTTCCTGCAGGGACCGCCAGGTCCTTTCTTTGATCGCTTGGGAAGTGCGCTGCGCCGGCAGGGCCACGCTGTTCACCGCATCAATCTGAACACCGGCGACGTCGCCTCGTGGAATGGCCCCGCGATCGATTATCGTGGCACGCCAGAACGCTGGCCGAGCTATGTCGACGATTATCTGGTTCAACATGCCATCACCGACGTAATCCTGTTCGGCGATTGCCGGCCGCTGCACAATGCTGCGCGCGGCATGGCACGCCTGCGCGGCGTGCGTGTCCATGTGTTCGAGGAGGGCTATATCCGGCCCAACTGGGTGACGCTCGAGCTGGATGGTGTGAACGGCCATTCGACGTTGCCGCGCGATCCGCAGTGGTATCTCAATGCGGCGCGCAACCTGCCACCGCTCGCCAATCTCCCGACGGTGCCATCCCGCTTCCGACGTCGCGCCCAGGAAGCGACCAGCTATTATGCCCGCACTTCGCTCGGCCAGCTTCGCTTCCCGTACTACAAGTCGCACCGCGACCGTTCGGCCTTCGCCGAGGCGCTGGGCTGGCTCAAGCAGTTCGCGCTCCGCAAGCACCACGAGGACCAGGCAGAGGCCGCCATCTCGAAGCTCAGCGGGAAGCGTTACTTCACCCTACCGCTGCAGCTGTCATCGGATCACCAGATCCGCATCCATTCCCTGTTCGGTACGATGCAGGCCGGCGCGTCCTATGTGATCGAGAGCTTCGCGCGGTCGGCGCCTGACGACACGCTGCTGCTCGTCAAGGAGCATCCACTCGACAGCAGCCTGTTCAGCTGGATGCGCTTCATCCGCCGCGAGGCGAAGCGGCTCGGAGTCGAGCATCGAGTGATCTTCGCCAAGGGCGGCCATATCGGCGACATCGTCGAAGGATCGCTCGGCGTGGTGACAGTCAACAGCACGACGGGCACACTGGCACTCGCCTCCGGCATCCCGGTGATCGCTCTCGGTCAGGCGGTCTATAATATTCCCGGCATCACCTTCGATGGGCCTCTCGATGCCTTCTGGACTCGCCCGACGCCTCCCGATCCTCGGATTTGGGATGCCTTTTCGCGCGTGCTTCAGGCTCGCTGCCTGGTCTATGGCGGCTTCGCCAGCGATGAGGGGATCGAGATGCTTGTGCAGGGCTCGATCGCCCGCCTCGTCCAGGCGTCGACGATGATCATCGACCTGACCAAGCATATTGCGGGGACCGCGCAAGCGGCGGAATGATTTCCGCTGCGGCGCTCAATCGCGGCGAAAGATATATTCTTCGTCGTACCAGCTGCCGACCTTGAACCGGTAATCGCCGACCTTGGCGAAGCCCTTTGCCAGATAGACTTGCTGGGCTTTTTCGTTGCCTGACCAGACGCCGAGCCAGATTGGCGTACCCGGCCGGCTTTCGGTCAGATGGTCCATAGACAGTTCGAGCAGCCGCTTGCCAAGCTTCAGGCCCTGCGCTTCACGCCGTACATAGAGCTGGTAGAGTTCGCCATGCTCCGGCGAGGCTTCAGGGTGAGGAAGCTTGCAAGGGCCGACCTGGGCATAGGCAATCAACCGGCCGTCGAGTTCAGCCACCCAAGTCCGCTTTGCGGGATTGGCGAGATCGGCCGCGATCGCTGGTTCGGCATAGGAATCAACCTCGAAGATCGCAAGATCGGCCGGCGGATAGGGTATGCCAAACCCCTCTTCGAGAAACGTCTCGCGGAAGGTGGTGAGCTTGAGCTCGGCAAGTGCCGCAACATCGTCGGCGCGGGCGGGACGGATTGGTACCATGCGACAGATTTAGCGGATTCCGCAGCGCGACCCAAAGAAAAAGGGCGTGGAGATTGCTCTCCACGCCCTCTATCCATGTCAGAAACGTGAAGCTTAGTTGCCGTCGCGCTTCTTGAGCGCCTCGCCGAGGATATCGCCGAGCGACGCACCCGAATCCGACGATCCGTACTGCGCGACGGCCTGCTTCTCCTCGGCGATCTGCATCGCCTTGACGGAGAAGGTCGGCTTCTTCGAGCGATCGAAACCGCTCACCATCGCGTCGAACTTCTGGCCGACCTGGAAACGCTCCGGACGCTGCTCGTCGCGGTCGCGACCGAGATCGCCACGCTTGATGAAGCCAACCACACCATCGTCGCCAGCCTGCACCTCAAGACCGCCGTCGGTGATGGCGAGTACGGTGATGGTGACGATCGCGTTCTTGGAGAGCTTCGAGCCGTCACTCACGCTGCTCGCCGCGACACCGCCGCGCTCGAGTTGCTTGATGCCGAGCGAGATACGCTCCTTCTCGGAATCGATGTCGAGTACGATCGCCTTGACCATCTCACCCTTGTGGTGAAGCGCCAGCGCTTCCTCGCCCGAGACGCCCCAGGCGATATCGGACATGTGCACCATGCCGTCGACATCATTGTCGAGGCCGACGAACAGACCGAATTCGGTTGCGTTCTTGACCTCGCCCTCGACCGTCGAGCCGACGGGATGCGCTTCAGCGAAGGCCTCCCACGGATTGGTAATCGCCTGCTTGAGACCAAGCGAGATGCGGCGCTTTTCAGCGTCGACCTCGAGGATGACGACCTCAACTTCCTGGCTGGTCGAGACGATCTTGCCCGGGTGAACATTTTTCTTGGTCCAGCTCATCTCCGAGACGTGGACCAGACCCTCGATGCCGGCCTCGAGTTCGACGAACGCACCATATTCAGTGATATTGGTGACGCGACCCGAGAACTTGCCGCCGAGCGGATATTTCGCAGCAGCGCCTTCCCACGGATCATTCTCAAGCTGCTTCATGCCGAGCGAGATGCGCTGCGTGTCCTTGTTGATGCGGATGATCTGCACTTTCACGACGTCGCCGATGTTGATCATCTCGTTCGGATGACCAACGCGCTTGTAGCTGAGGTCGGTGACGTGGAGCAGGCCGTCGATGCCGCCCAGATCGACGAAGGCGCCATAATCGGTGATGTTCTTGACGACACCCTCGATCACCTGGCCCTCGGCGAGCGACTGGATCAGGCCTGAGCGCTGCT
>CANJRZ010000160.1 GCA_947476735.1 Sphingomonadaceae bacterium | reverse complement strand
CTCATGTGCCGCCGCACCTCGTAAGGGACTTCGACCTGTACCACATGCCCGGTGGCGACACCGACGTTCAGGCCGCCCACCTGGAGATACAGCGGACCCTCCCGGCTATTTTCTGGACCCCGCATCATGGTGGCCATTGGCCGGTCACCGGCGGCGAAGACATCCTCGCGATATGGCGCGATACAAGGCACTTCTCCGGCCTGCTCGGCGCGCCGCGCGATGACTAATAGTCGGAAAGACCTCCACGCGCCCTGACTAGTCTCCGAGCTCCCTACTCGACCCGGAGGTCGCAGACTTCCCAGGTCGACCGCTGCCTGCTCAACGCACCCTGGCCGCGACCTCCTCGGCAAACCATTGGACATTCTCGATATAGGCTTGTCGCGTCGGATGGGGCGGGCTGACGCTGGTCCAGGTGACGCCGGCCTCGGCAAGCTCGCCGAGCGCCTCAAGATAGCGCTGGGCGCTTTCCCGGGAACCATATTCAAGGCCGGTTTGCGCGCCGATGGCGATATCAAAGGGACCCACTCTGCCCTGGGTGGCCCGCAAATCGGTCAGCCTCGCAATTTTCTCGCGCAGATGGGCGACAGACTGAACCCCGGCATGTCGGTTGAGGCTTGTCATGGAAGCCGCCGCGAAAAACGGGCACCATCCGTCCCCGACGCGCGCGGCGCGCTCGACCGCCTTGTCGCTCCCGCCGCCTATCCAGATCGGCGGCGCCTTTTCGGGAACAGGCCGCGGCTCATTGCCGGCCGCATTGAAATTGGAGCCCTGCTTCACGACCGGCCCGCCGGCCCATGCGAGCCGCAGAACCTCAAGCCCTTCATCGAGCAGCGCGCCACGCTTGTGGAAATCCACCCCGAGCGCCTCGAACTCGACCTTCTGATAACCACCTCCAACGCCGAGGATCAGCCGGTTGCCCGACAACACCTGCAAGGTCGCAGCCGCTTTTGCGGTGATGAACGGGTTGCGATAGGGAAGGACGATGATGTTGGTATGCATCATCAGCCTGCTCGTCGCTGCCGCGACAAAGGCGAACGCCGTGAACGGATCAAGCGCATCATGGCCGTTGGCATGGAGCCAGTCGGCACAGGGCGCGGGGTGATCGGTGACATAACAGGCGTCGATCCCGGCCGCTTCCAGCGCCTTTGCCATCTCGCTGATCGCCGCGGCGGTTTGGAACTCGCCCGGCTTAATGTCGCCCACCGGGATGTTCATCGTGAATTTCATGCCGCGCTGGGGCCTTCCTTGAGACGCCCGAGCAGCGCCGGACCCGCAGGATCGCCGTTGAGCATGTAATTCTGGCGATGAACGATCTTCCAGCCGCCTTCAGGCTGGCGCGCCAGCTGCAGCCGCGATGCACTGAGACGGCCGATGAAAAAGCCGTCGTCACCATGCATCGCCACCATCGTGTGGCACGTGGCAACCGCGCTATCGCCCTCGATCACGACATGCGGCAGGGTCGACATATGCGCGCAGCCTGCCCCAACCAATTTGAGGTGACCGGGGTCCCGGGTGATCGCCTCGATCCGCTCGCGCCCTTCGAAGGCCCCGATGTCGCCGACGGCATAAACGCCGTCGTCGACATAGCAGGAGCCGACCGATGCCGCATTGAGCCCGTCGACCGAATAACCGTAAGCGCAGATCACCTGATAGATGGCGAGTTGGTCCTCCATCGCCTGAAGCCGCGCCTCGACTGATCTGTTCGTCATTCTCGCTGTCTCCCCTCAGCCGACCATGAATCCGCCGGCATCGCAATTGATCGACTGCCCGGTAATCGTCCGGCTCTCGTCGCTCGCGAGGAACAGGGCGAGATTGGCGATATCCTCAGGGGTCGAAATGGTGCGTAGCGCCACCCCGGCGACCGACTTCTCACGCCATTCCTCATAGGTGATGCCCTGCTCGCCGGCGATGCGCCTGCCATAGTTGCGCAGCAACTCCGTATCGATGCCGCCTGGCACCAGGCAGTTGCAGCGGATGCCGTGCGGTCCGGCCTCGAGCGCGACCACCTTGGTAAAGGCGCGAAGCGCCGCTTTGGCGGTGACATAATGCGATTTCCGCGGGATGCCCGCCCAACCGGCGGTCGACGAGAAATTGATGATCGAACCCGACTTCCGCTCGAGCATCGAACGGTTGAGCACCTCACGCGAGCACAGCATCGCGGCGGTCACATCGATAGCGATCGTCGAGTTCCAGTTCTCGAGGGTCTGTTCCCAGATATATTTGTCCTGGCCGGGCGCCGCCGCATTGTTGAGCAGGATGTCGACCTGGCCGAACTCGTTCATCGCCCGGTCGACCATCAGGCGGACATCGTCCTCATTGGTGACATCCGCCCGCATCGCGATGGCACCCGGTCCGATTTGCTCGGCAGCCGCCATGACAAGATCTTCGCGGCGCGCGGACATCAGGACGCGTGCGCCCTGCTCGACAAAGAGCTTGGCCATCACTGGCCCGGTGCCGGTGCTGGCGCCGGTGATAATCGCGACTTTGCCGGCCAACCGGCCATTATTCGTGCTCATGGGCTTCCTCTCCTCCATGTTATGAACCTGCCTCGCCCATCTGGCGCCAGCATTCGCGGACAACCTCAGTAGTCAAACTCCGCGCATCAGGAAATGTGAATAAACCGATGGCGGGGACACCCGCGCCTCGCGGGCTACCATGCGCAGACTCAGTTCGGTTACGGGTTTGCGATCGAGAATAGGCATGGCGGCTTCGTTCAATTCGACCTTGAGGCGCGCGCCCTCGCCACGCTGGTTCCGTTGCCGTTTCAACACGGCAAAGCGACTGTGACCTGGGTTCACAACTGTCAAGTTAGCGAAACAGACGTCCGGCGGCGTGGATCACCCGGTTGTGCGCAGCCCCAGCCTTCGGAATATGAGAGCATGTTTTGACAAAGCCCGGTGTGAACGAGACCGGTCACCTGACACTCGTGGCCGGCCATGAACTGATGGAGCTTCCCGCGCCTCAAACCGCGGAGTAGGGCTCCTTCTTCCCGCCTTCGAGCGGGAAGTCGCAGACTTCCTGGGTCTGTTGGATCTCGATGAAATTGCCCTCGGGATCGCGGCCATAAACGGTCTTCACATGGCCCATGTCGAGGGGAACAGGCGAGCCGAAGGTCATGCCGAGGCCCTTCAGCCGCTCATATTCCTTTTCGATCTCGGTCACGTCAACGCACATATGGGTATAGCCCTTGTCCTGCGGATCGAGCGGGCGGGTCGATTTGGGCTCGGGCGCCGAATATTGGAACATCTCCATATAGACGCTGCCCGAACGCAGCATCACGCCCTTGGCGGCGGATCCCTTCACGTCGACGAGCGTGTCGAGCAGCGGTTCTTTCTCCCAGGCAAAGGGTTCGCCGACGATCTCGAAGCCGAACGCCTTCTGGTAGAATTCCAGCATCCGGTCGAAATCCCGGACATTGATGCCGATATGGTGAATACCTCTGATCATTTCGTGCCTTCCATCTCCGCCGGCTCTTGCAAACCGCTTTCTGAGAACCGAAAATGGCCGAGAACGCCAGGCGAGACAATGGCAGGCATGAGACTAGCAGAAACAGACAAGCGGAGATGCATATCCGGTCATTCGCCATTCGTGAGAAAACACTCTATCTAGGTGCTAAATGGGATAATATTGCAGCTGTCCCCCGCAGGGACAGTCCCGCGAGAGAGGATGAGATCTCGTCGCTGCGAGACTGAACTTGAACTGGAGAAGTTGGAATGAACGTCGAGACTGGCAAGCTGAAGCCCGGACAGGCCCGCCACCCGGCCGAAACCACGCAGGAGATCATTGCCCGCGACAAGGTGGAGGCGCCGGGCTGGGTCCGCTCCGAATCCTATGAATGGCTGGGCGACGAGGAGATCGACACCCAGCGCTACATCGATCCCGCGATCGCGACTGAGGAGTTCACGCGGCTGTGGACCCGCACCTGGCAGTTCGCCTGCCGCGAGGAGCATATCCGCAACGTCGGTGACTATCAGGTTTATGATGTCGGCCCGTACAGCTTCATCGTCACCCGAGTCGCCAAGAACGAGATCCGCGCCTATTTCAATGCCTGCCTCCATCGCGGCACCAAGCTGCGATCGTCGGGCAGCGAAGGCAATGCCAGCGAGTTCAAGTGCAGTTTCCACGGCTGGAGCTGGAACGTCGACGGCACCAACAAGGACGTCCCCTGCCCGTGGGACTTCCCGCATGTGGACCGTGAAAAACTCAACCTCCCCGAAGCCCGGGTCGAGACGCTGGGTGGCTTTGTCTGGGTGAACATGGACCCGGATGCCCCGACCCTCGCCGAATATCTCGGCCCGACGATCGTCGCCCAGTTCGCCGAATGGAAGCTGGAGAACCGCTACACGGTCTGCCACGTCACCAAGCCGATCCCGTGCAACTGGAAGCTCAACATCGAGGCCTTCATGGAGGCCTATCATGTGCCCGACACCCATCCGCAGGTGTGCCCGGCCAATGCCGATCTGAACTCGCAATACGACACCTATGACGAGCATGTGAACCGTTTCATCACCCCGCTCGGCGTGATGAGCCCGGTCTATTACGGCAAGATCACCGAGCAGGATGTGCTCGACCAGTGCACTGTCGGTGACTCGTCGTTCGTGACCGAAAAGCCGCAGGTCCCCGAGGGCGGCTATGCGCGCCAGATCATGGCGGACATGTTCCGCGGCATGTTCGAGAAGGGAACCAACACCGATCTGAGCCACGTCTCGGACTCGGAGATTCTCGACTGCTATTCCTACACGGTCTTCCCGAACATGTTCGTCTTCCCGGGCATTTCGCTGCCGATGGTCTATCGCTTCCGGCCGAACCCGAAGGATCATCGCGAAAGCCTCTATGAGGTGATGTTCCTGCGTCCGCTGCCGACCGACGGCTCGATCCCTGATCCGGCCGAGCCGACCCATCTGACTCACGATCAGATTTTCGGCGAGGCGGAAGGCATGGATGCGGGCTTCGGCGCCATCCTCGATCAGGACACCGAGAATCTCATCCTCCAGCAGGAAGGCCTCGAGGCCAGCGCCAAGCATGGCCTGACTCTCGCCAACTACCAGGAAATCCGTATCCGGCACTTCGCCAAGGCCTATGACAAATATATGGCCATGGAGCCCTACCGGCCCGAGTTCCGTCGCAGTCAGATCAAGCGCTAAGTCGCTGATCGGAGAGGAATAGAGCAATGAGCAACATCCTGATCACCAACGCCCAGATCTGGGACGCGACCGGTGGCGCGGCCTTTTCAGGCGATATGCTGATCGAGGGCAACCGGATCCGTGCGGTTGCGCGGACTCCGGGACAGCTGTCGAGCGTCGATGCGCAGGTCATCGACGCCGGCGGCATGTTTCTCATGCCCGGCATGACGGAAGGCCATGGCCACCTCTCGTTCGAGAATGTGACGGCGACCGAGAATCTGATCACGCCGACGCCGGAAGAGATGGTGTTCACCACCGCGCGCGGCGCCAAGGCGATGATCGATGCCGGATTCACCAGCGTCTATGGCGCCTCGGAAGCCAAGATGCGGCTCGGAGTCGCGGTCCGCGACGAGGTCAATTCCGGTCGTATCCCGGGCCCGCGGATCCGCGCGGGCTCGCTCGAAATCTCGGTGACGGGCGCGATGGGCGACGAGGGCAAGGAACATAATCCCCGTATCGGCCCCTCGATCATCTGCAACGGCCCCGAGGAGATCCGCAAGGCGGTGCGCCTGTGCTGCCGCGAGGGTTGCGACAACATCAAGCTCGATGTGTCGGGCGATCCCTTCTATCCGAGCACACCCGGCAATTCGACACCGATGGCCTATGACGAGCTGTTGATGGCAGTCCAGACCGCGCATGCCTATGGCCGCAAGGTCAACGCGCATGTCCGCTCGGCACAGGGCATCAAGGACTGCGTCCGCGCCGGTGTCGACGGCCTGCTCCATTGCGAGTTTGCCGACGAGGAAGCGCTTGACATGATGGAAGCGGCCAAGGATCGCATCTTCGTCGTGCCGACCCCGGGCCTGTTCAAGCAGGTGATGAACAACGAAGGCGCGGCGGCGGGCCTGTCGGCGCAAGTCGGCATCTATATGGGGGTCGACAAGGTCGTCGAAGCGTCGATCCGTACCCATAGCGAGCTGCGCAAACGCGGCGTTCGGTTGTTGATCGGCGGCGATTATGGCTTTGCCTGGAGCCCGCAGGGCACCCAGGCCCGCGACCTGCAATATTTCGTCGAGGATTTCGGATTCAGCAACGAAGGCGCGCTGATCTGTGCGACCCGCAACGGTGGTCTTGCGATGCGTAACGAGGGCGATCTCGGCACATTGGCAGAAGGCTCGCTGGCCGACATGCTGCTAGTCAACGGCAACCCGCTCGATGACGTCCGGATCATGACCGACCACGACCGGCTCGTCATGATCATGAAGGACGGCCAGTTCCACAAGAACGAGACCCAGGCCGCCAAGCGGCGCGCGACCGCCTGAACCCGTTCTCATCGCGCATCGCCGGAGTGATTGTTCGCATCGGAGCAATTGATCTGGCGCTTGCGTGCAAGCTTCATTCGACCCGGGCCGCTATGGTGGCCTATATGGATCATGCCGCCGCCGGGTGGGCATGGTCCTTTGCTGGAGCACGTAGGTGACGAAGACTGTCGTAACGCTCAGCGATCGCTACGAGCAGCTCGAGGGGGAGATATTCCTCTCCTCGATGCAGGCGCTCGTTCGTCTGCCCGTCGATCAGATCCGGCGCGATCGTGCGGCGGGGCTGATCACCGGCGGCTATATCACCGGCTATCGCGGTTCTCCGATCACCACGCTGGACGCGCAACTCTGGTCTTCAAAGCAGCTGCTCGCCACGCATGACATTCATTTCGAGCCGGGACTGAACGAGGAGCTGGCGGCGACCTCGCTGCGCGGCACCCAGCAGCACAACTGGTTCGGCGCGTCCAGATATCAGGGCGTGTTCGGCATGTGGTATGGCAAGGGCCTCGGGGTCGACCGGGCCTGCGAGGCGCTCAAGCTGGCCAATTTCGAGGGCACCTCGCCTTATGGCGGGGTACTGGTGGTGGCCGGCGACGACCATGCCGCCAAGAGCTCGGCCTCGGCGCATCAATCTGAGCACACACTGATCGTCGGCTTCATTCCGATCCTGGCGCCATCGACCACCGATGAGATATTGCTCTACGGCCAATTGGGCTTCGAGATGTCGCGCTTCAGCGGCCTGTATATCGGGCTCAAGACGGTCACCGATACGCTCGATCTGACGTCGTCGGTGAAGCTGCCCCAGATCAACATCGTTCGACCCAACCTGTCCAGCACAACCGATCTCAACATCCGTCGCATCTTCGCGCCGCTCCAGGTGGAATCGCTCGTCGTCAACGAGCGGCTGCCCGCCGCGCTGATCTTCGCCCGCGCTAATGGCCTCAACCGGGTCGTCATCGGCAACGATAAGAAAAATCTCGCGATCGTCACCGCCGGAAAACCCTATCTCGACGTCCGCCAGGCGATGCGCGACCTGGGCCTCGACGAGGCGCGCTGTAACCGGCTCGGCATCAGCCTTATCAAATTCGGCATGACCTGGCCGCTCGATGGCGAATTCGCGCGTACCGCGCTGGCCGGGCATCGCGAGCTTCTGGTGGTCGAGGAAAAACGCCCGGTGATCGAGGAGCAGCTGGCGACGGCCCTTTACGGCCTGAGCGGCGACCGCCCCGACATTGTCGGAAAGCGCGACGACAGGGGCAAGACGCTGTTCCCGCTCGACAATGTGATCGACCCGGGGATGACTCGCCGCGTTCTGGTCGAGCGGCTCGAAGCGCTCGGACTGATCGACGACGAGATCCGCCGCCGCGCCGATGAGCTCACCCTGATCGACAACGCAGCGACCTCGCCGGTCGTGGCGATCCGCCCGGCCTTCTTCTGCTCGGGCTGCCCGCACAACACCAGCACGGTCGTGCCCGACGGCAGCTTCGCGCTGGGCGCCACCGGCTGCCACGGCCTCGCCGTCTTCATGCCCGAGCGGCGCACCCTGCCCGTCGTCGGCATGGGCGCCGAAGGCATGCCCTGGCTCGCCGGGCAGCATTTCTCCGAAGCGAAGCACGCCTTCCAGAACCTGGGCGACGGCACCTACAACCATAGCGGCATCCTTTCGGTTCGCGCTTCGGTCGCGGCGAAGAGCAATGTTACCTTCAAGGTCCTTTACAACGACGCGGTCGCGATGACCGGCGGCCAGCCGATCGAGGGCGGGTTGACGGTCGACACGATCCTCCACGAGCTGATCGCCGAGAAGGTCACCCCGGTAGTACTGGTGACTGACGACCCGGAGAAGTTCGAGGGCAAGCTGCCGCAGGGCGTGAAGCTCTATCACCGTGACGAGCTCGACAAGGTCCAGCGCGAGCTGCGCGAGATCCCGGGCACTTCGGCGATCGTCTACGAGCAGACCTGCGCCAACGAGAAGCGCCGCCGCCGCAAGCGCGGCAGCTATCCCGATCCCGATCTGCGGCTCTACATCAACCCCGCGGTGTGCGAAGGCTGCGGCGACTGTTCGACCCAGTCCAACTGCATGAGCATCCAGCCGCTCGAGACCGAATTCGGTCGCAAGCGGCAGATCGACCAGTCGAACTGCAACAAGGATTATAGCTGCATCAAGGGCTATTGCCCGTCCTTCGTCTCGCTGCGCGGGGCCAAACCGGCGAAGCGAGCGCTCGACACCGCCGGGCTCCAGCCCCTGATCGCCAAACTTTCCGAACCGACCATCGTCGACATCAGCAACAGCTATTCGATGTTGATGACCGGTATCGGTGGCACCGGTGTGCTGACAGTCGGCGCGATCCTGGGCACCGCCGCCCATATGGAAGGCAAGCGGGCCAAGGTGCTCGATATGACCGGCATGGCGCAGAAAGGCGGCGGCGTGATGAGCCATGTCCGGTTCAGCGACGATGTCGAAAACATCCCGAGCTCGCGGCTTGGCGCAGGCCAGACCGACGTGCTGATTGCCTATGACCTGATCGTTGCCTCCGGCCCCGAAGTGACCCGGACGATCCGCGGCGACACCCGGGTGATCGCCAACGAGGATGTGGCGCCGACCGGCGAGTTCCAGACCAAGGCCGATCTCGACCTCGGCGCCCAGCGCTTCCTCGGCGCGATCGAGGCGCGGGTGAAGGGCGAGAATATTGCCCTGATCCGCGCCAACGAACTCGCCCAGAAGCTTATGGGCGACACGAT
>CANJRZ010000159.1 GCA_947476735.1 Sphingomonadaceae bacterium | reverse complement strand
GATATAGCAATAGCGGATGGCCGGGTCGTCGAGATCGGTCGCGTCGCCGGTCGCGGAGCGCGTGAAATCGATGCCGACGGGCTGCTCGTGACCCCCGGCTTCATCAATGTGCACACCCATATGGATGCTCAAATCGATTGGGATCCGCTCGGCAGCACAGGCGATTCTGGCGTGCTTGCCGCCCCCGCACCTATGGCATCAATATCAAGTTCGACTTCAGAGCCGCCAATCTTCTGGCCGAAACTATAGGCCCTGGGCAACCAGCGCCATATTTCTTCAACTTATTTGAAGCGAGTGATGTGGCGACAAACAATCGGGAAAATGTTCGCAAAATGTCTTCCGTCCGTTTGTCATTTCGGTAGGCTCCCGGCTCGCCGCCGGCATCAACCGGGATGGACCAGAGAGAATAAGGTCGCAAGGACGACAGGGCACGATGATGGGACGATATGATCATCTGATTGGCCAACAGCTGGCCCACGGAACGTGGAGCTGGAACACCAATGATCCTCAGCTTTATGCCTTGGCTGTTGGTGCGGGCATTGAGAGTGCCACCGACGAGTTGCAGTTCACGACGGACAATACAGAGGGATTGCCTCAACAGGTCATCCCCTCATTTCTGACGTTGGCGTCGACAGGCGAACGGTGGATGAAGCCGCTCGGCTTCAGGGAACGCGCCTGGGACAACTCGAATGGCGAGTGGCCCGACGGGCTTGTACATGGCGAACAGGGCATAACGCTCGCCCGCCCGTTGCCCACCAGCGGCCGCGCCACCGTCTCGGTGGTTCTGGTCGGAGTATATGACAAGGTTTCGGGGGCGCTGGTTATCGCCGACACGCTTGTCCATCTTGCTGATACTGGCGAACTGCTCGGTGTCGCTCGAGCGGGTATGTTCGTCCGCGGTCAGGGTGGCTGGGGCGGAACGCCGCAACCCGCCAGCGCGGCTTCACAACCGACTCCCGACCGGGAACCCGACATGACCGTCGTTCACCGGACCTGTGCCGGGCAATCCCTGATCTACCGGCAGTTGGGCGATCGTAATCCACACTGCACTGATCCGGCGCGCGCGCGAGCCGATGGTTTTGAAAAGCCGATCTTTCACGGCCTCGGTACATTCGGCTTTGCTTGCCGTGCCCTGACAGAGCGGCTCTGCGGAGGTGATGTCGGAAAGTTCCGTTCGATGAGCGCGCGGTTCGCAAAACCCGTCTTCCCGGGCGAGGTGCTTACCACCCGGATCTGGCTGGTGGACGATGCCGGCAGGTTTGAAACCCTCGCGGGTGACGGGCGGCTCGTGCTGGATCGAGGGAGCTTTGCCGTTGCGAAATGAGAATGGGCACTGATCCCGCTGGCATCGGTTCGCGCCGTTCGGCGCGGTATTTCGTCAAGGCTGCTGCAGAATCCGACGGCGGAGTTCGCGCGGAGAGGCGGAGAACCATCGTTTGCAGGCATAGGACAGGACCGATCCTTCGGCGAAACGCTGCGCCGTAGGAGCGCAGCTTGTCGGTCACCAGAAGCTCGGGAGCGACGCCGGTTTTCCTGAGCGCTTACGCATAAGACGGATGGCGGCCTTCCGCGTTCAGCTAGGAGGTCCTCGACGTCACGCTAGCTCAGCGTGAACCGCAGATACAGCCAGACCGAATGCTGACTGACCTCCGGCGGGAAGCGGTCACGAGCGTACGAGATCGGCATCGCCGAGAATTACCGGCTCGGGCCGCGACTGCCATCATTTATGTGACTGTACCTGCGCCCCGGCTTATCGGCTCGATTCAGGCGAGCTCTTCCCTCTGACAGCACCGGGGTCTGCGTGACTAAACTATACTGGCCGGCCTCACCGCATCTCGCACGATGTCATCGGCCTGCTTTCGAAACGCGTCGAGCGAGTTGCCGAAGCATGGCAGCACAATCTCGTTCACGCCCAAGGCGGCGTAAGCTTCGATCATGCCTTCGCCGCTAGGGCCACCAGGTTCGGGGGCGACAGCTATCGCGATATCGTCGAGGCTTCGCCCATGCTCGGCCAGAATGTCCGCCAATAAGGCGAGATGCGCCTTTAGACCCACCGGGCTTTGCACCGTGTACCAGCCCTGTCCGAATTTGGCGATGCGGCGGAACGCGGCGCTGCTTTCGCCACCAAAATAGAAGGGCGGATGCGGCTTTTGCACCGGCTTGGGGAGCATGATGCACTCCGGGAGTGAGTAAAATTCCCCCTCGTAATGCGAGACGTCATCTTCCCAGAGCGAACGCACCACCTGGAGATAGTCGTGCATACGCGCCCCGCGTTTCCCGAAGGGTGTGCCGGTGGCCACAAATTCCTGGCCGCTCCAGCCCAGGCCAAGACCCGCGATGAAGCGTCCATTGGACAGCAGGTCGACGGCCGCGCCTTCCTTGGCGAAATAGACCGGGTTGCGCTGCGGCAGGATGACGACGCCTGTACCAAGGCGCAAGGTCGTGCTGTGCATGGCGAGAGCGCCGAGCGTGGTCATCGGATCGAGGATCCCCAGCTTCGACAGAAAGGCCGGCGGCACGCCATCCTCGGTGTAGGGGTAGGGGAAGGCGGGATCATAATGGTCGAAGGAGACGACGTGCTCGGAAAGCCAGACGCCGCCGATCCCGCGTTCCTCCAGCGCCCGGGCCACCCCCGCGACATGGTCGTTCAGTGGACCGGTCTGATTACCGTCGAAAAAGGTCGCGATCGATATGCGCAATGGCTGGCCTCGTGATGAAGGGTGCCTCGGTGACCGGACGCTATTGCATGATGCGGCGGCGCAAAGATGCCCGAGAACCAAATGCAATGAGCAATCATCTTATTCTCTTCCAGTGCAAATGAGTCTAGCTGTTTGGAAGCGCGCGGGCATCGGGCCTGAAAACGGGCGGCCTGCGCTGGTTCAAATCTGTATTGGTGCGGTCGCGATCGGGCAGTGGCCGTGTCTCGGAGAAGTGTCATGGGTGGATTTAGGACAGCGCTTCTCTTCGACATGCGAGCGCCGGCATTTGGAGCAGGGGCCACCGAACTCTACCGTGCCGCGCTCGACATGTCAGCGTTCGGCGACGAGATCGGTGTCAACTATGTTGGCTTGATGGAGCACCATGGCTCCGAGGACGGATATCTTCCGTCCCCTTTCGTCATGGGCGGGGGCGTTGCGGCGCGGACGCGCAACTGCCGGATCAGTCTCGGTGCGGTACTGTTACCACTGCATGACCCGGTCAAGATAGCAGAGCACATCGCCGTGTTGGATCAGATGAGTGGCGGCCGGCTCGAGGTGATCTTCGGTGCCGGCTACGTACCATCGGAGTTCGCCCGTTTCCGCGTATCGATGCGCGACCGCGGCAAGTTGCTCGATCAGGGGATCGACATCATCCAGCGAGCGCTTCGCGGTGAGCGGTTCGAGGCTGACGGTCGGGAGATATTCGTCAGGCCATTGCCGGTTCAGCAACCCGAGGAGCTGTTGATGGCGGGCGGCTCGGTCGAGGCCTCAGCGCGCCGCGCGGCACGGTTTGATATCGGCTTTGCGCCGATGGTGCCCCACCTTCTGCCGCTTTACGAAGCAGCATGCCGCGAGCATGGCCGCGAGCCTCGCGACTATCATGCCCCGGCGATCCCGGTCGCCATTCATCTGGCGACGGACGTTGACCGGGGATGGCTCGAGGTCAAGGCACATGCGCTTCATGTCGCGACCACCTATGCGAAATGGGCCGAAGAAGAGCAGAACTCCAATTCGCCATTCAAGGGCCTGCTCGAGGAAGGGGCGTTGCGTGCTTCTGGCATGTTCGCGGTGTGGACTCCCGAGCAATTGCTCGCCAGGGCCCGCGAGGCCGAGAATGTGACGCTTGGCTTCATGCCGCTGCTCGGCGGTCTCGACCCGGCGATCGGCTGGAACAGCCTGAGACTTCTCGAGACGGTGATGCCGGAGCTTCGGCAGCTTCAGCAGGCGCGGCGCTAATCCCGACAGGAACTCAGTTCCAGGTCAGCGGCAACTCGGGCACGTGAATGATATTGCTGAGGAAAAAGCCGACTTTGTAACCAGGCTCGATACGGAAAGTCGGGATCGCCGTGAGAAATTCTTCGATGGCCGTCTGCAGCTCGCGTCGGGCGAGGTGCTGCCCGAGACAGCGGTGGATGCCATGGCCAAGGGTGATGTGCGACGGGCGGCGATCGAGCCGGATCTCCTGCGGTGCCTCATAGGCCTCAGGATCGCGGCCGGCGATCGCGGGCGATGTGATCACATAATCACCCGGCATGATATTATGGCCGCCAACCACATAGGGCCTGGTGCAGATGCGATTGGTCGATGTGACGGCATAGGCGCGAAGCAGTTCCTCGATGGCAACGACGTTCTGCTGGGGGCTGTTGTTACGCATTGTCCGCTGGTCGTCTTGGTGCTCCGCGAGGTGGCGGAAGTGCAGGCCAAGGTTGGCCGTGACGGTATCGAGTCCGCCGAGGTAGAGATTGACGCAATAGCCGAAGATTTCTTCGTCGGTCCATTTCCGACCGTCGACTTCCAGCGTTAGCGCCTGGCTGATCAGATCGTCGCCCGGGTTCACCTTGCGGGCCGCGATCGTCGTCAGCAACAACGCCTTGATCGCGCGCATACTGTCGATGCGGATGTCCATGCTGGCGCCATGGATCAACCCACATTCCCATTGATAGCATTCGTCCAGTCGGTCCTGCGGCAGGCCGAGAAGGTCGAGGAAAATCGAGATCGGGAACATCACGGCGAAATCGCGCACGAACTCGCATTCGCCGCGATCCTTGAAGCGGGCGATGAAATCGCGGGCACGTTGCCGCACACGGCCATCGAGCGCCATCATCCGGCTGGGCGAGAACATCGGGTTCAGCGCGGAGCGAAAGGCGGTGTGGATAGGGGGGTCGAGCTCGGTCGGAATGACATTCCAATCCTCGCCAAGCAGCCGCGCCAGGCCGTAGGCGCCGCTCTTGGTGAAATGCTCCGCATCGACGAGGATGTCGCGCAGGTCTGCGTTACGCCGCACCACCCATCCGGGCTGCCGGAACATGACGTTGTCGGCAAAGAACACAGCCGGTCCCCGGTGGATCGCGGGAATGATCGTCTCGTAGGGATTTTCGTAAACCAGCCTGCGATCGAACAGCGCGCAATGCTGCACATTTGCCGGGTCGACATGGGGCGGAATGACGATGGGCTGCGCGGCCATATTTGGCTTTCCTATTGTCGGTTCAGCCCGAAGCTAAGCGATGGCAGGCATCTTGAGGCAGTCGAGACGTTATGCCTCCGGACTTTGTCGGGCAAGGGGTCGGCGCACATTCGTCATGGCATAACCCTCCGCGCGGATGGCGACAGCATGACCGTTCACGAACGGCAGTCCACTGTCGACGTCCGTATCCCATATGCGTTGGGGAGATGCGTCGGAAACGGTCAATCTGCCTATGAAAGCCGCGATCCTCCGGCAGCAGTGGCCGCTTCGGCAGCACGCCAGCCGGACCAGAGGCAGTCGGACAGCGACAAGCCGCTGACATAGAGGTTGGAAGGCAGTCCGACAGCAGTGCGGCCAGCGGCAAAGAGGCCTGCGATTGGTCGCTCGTTTTCATCAAGAACAGCGCCACTTGTCTCATCGACCTTAAGGCCACCAACGGTGATCCCGAGAAGCGGATTAAGTCGGGTATAATGGGACAGATCAACCGCCGAGAAGGGCGGCTTTAAAATGGGCGTGCACAGCGTGGACGCTTTGCCAAATTGGTCGGGACGGCCCGATTCTATATCGCCATTATACTGCAGGATCGTTTGCGTCAGCGTGTCACTCGGCAACCCTATTTTGCGGGCAAGGCCGGCAAGAGTTGGTGCGCTTTTGGTATAGAGGCTTAGCGCCGCGCCAATGGTCATGCGTTGATATCCCAGCAGCGCGCGATCTTTGGCTTGTCGACGGGTCAGCTTGAGCAGCGGGTCGTCCAGGACAAGCCAGGCGCGACCGCCGGCGCGCTCGAACATCGCCGCCCCGGTTCGCGCGCCATAGGCCTCCTCATTGACGATGCGCTCCCCGTCAGGACCTACGAGTACGCCTTTTGACCAACCAGCTGGCGGATAGAGAAAGCGCCAGGCTGAGACAGTTTCCAGTCGGGCGCAGGCACCTCCGACGCTCCGGCCGAGCATGATACCGGAACCGTCATCCCCCGCCGTTCCCATAGGCGCGACATGCCGGTATGTTGGTGACTCTTCGGCCAACATCCTGCGATTGTGCATATAACCGCCGCTGGCCAAAACGACGCCATCACGCGCGCGGATTCGACGCGGTCGTCCTTTTGACCGCTCGATGGCGAGGGCCGCCAGAAGCATCGGCCGGCTGATGCCGAGCATTGCTAGCGTCATATTGCCATTTGCTTGCATCAGCTTCCTGTGAAGACGTGCCGCGATCGAGCCGGGTGGGATCTGGCGGACCTCAGCACCACAGACGCGGCCGGAAACATCACGCAGCAGGCGCGTCGCCGAGGTCCGGCGTTGGAAATCGATATTGGGAGCGGCATCCAGCGCGTTCTTCAGGGGGATCATCAGATCGTCGCCGCTCAGGCCACTTCCCCCGCCTCCGGGGCGGGGTTTGACCCGGTGGCCGCGTGGGGCAGGTGGCGCAACCGCGGTGCTTTCGCGAAGCCGCTCGTTTCCGGAATAGTAGAGATAATCTCTACTCGGGTAGGATGTCTTTGCTTCTGTAGCCGGGCCGCCAAAGCGAATGCCAAACCGTTCCAGCCAGGCGATGATCGCATTGTTATCGCGAGAAAAGCGCTCCAGTGCGTCGCGGCTGACGGCGTTGCCGGTCTCCAGCGAGAGATAGTTGACCATCCCTTCGACGGTGTCGGTGAGACCCAGTTCCTGCTGAGCTGGCGTCCCTCCACCCAGATACAGGACGCCACCGCTCTGCTGGCTGGATCCGCCGCCATCGAAGCGGTCGATGACGATGACTGTAACAGCCGGGTTCTCCGCAGCCTTGAGTGCGCTTGTAGCGCCCGCCAGCCCGCAGCCGACCACCAGGAGATCGCATTCATCGTCCCAGCGTTCCGCGTGCCCGACGGTCAGTGCAGGACCGATCGGGGTTCCGGTTCGGCCTGTATCGAAACTGTCCAGCGCGGTCGCAGCCGTTTCGCTCATCCGCTCCCCTTCCTATTGCGTCGTGTTCCTGTAGAAACGACGGTCTGGCCAATGTCCTGTTGTAAGTGTTCTGCTTCGCGTTCCGGAACAAGAAATATATCGGGAGAGGACGAGCCCGCATGGCGACGACAACCATCAAACTGCCCGCGCATGTCGACCCGGCAATCGTGCGACATTGTTCATTGTTCGATCGGCGCCCCACCTACGACAATCCCTATGAGACCGTCATTCCGGCGATTCATGAGGGTCCAGCCGTATTCTTCGCGGACAATATCAGCGTGAACCAGCCGGGCTGGGTGGTCCGCCGCGGGGCTGATATCCGGCGGCTCTATGCCGACACCGAATATTTTCACAAGCGCGGCAATACCGGCTTTGCCGCGCTGATCGGCGAGGATTGGGACATGATCCCGACTGAGCTCGACCCGCCGGTGCATCACGGCTTCCGCAGCCAGCTGGCGCCGATCTATTCGCCGACCCGGATGATGTCGTTGCAAGCCAGCATCAGCAATCGGGCGAATGAAATTATCGAGCGGTTTCGCGCCCGCGGCGAATGCGAGTTCGTTCGCGATTTCGCGGTCAGCTTTCCGGTCAGCATCTTCCTCGATCTGCTCAACCTGCCGCAGGATCGGATTGACGAGCTCGTGAGATGGGTGAACGATCTGATTCATCGCGACCAGCATGATCTCCGCGTCGCCGCCGTCCTCGCGATCAAGCAGCTGCTGGTCGAGACGATCGCGGACCGCCGTCGGAACCCGGGCGAGGATCTGATCAGCCAGGCGATGACGCTGGAGGTGGACGGACGCAAATGGACCGACCGCGAGATATTCGGTCACGCCTTCAACCTCTATATTGGCGGGCTTGACACGGTGACCTCGAACCTGGGCCTGCATTTCCACCATCTCGCGACCCATCCCGATGACCAGGAGACGATGCGGCGCAACGACCACAACAGCAATGTCGTTGCGATCGAGGAGCTGCTGCGGGCCTTTGCCGCAGTGTCGAATTATCGGATCTGCGCCAAACGCTATGAGCTCGACGGACAGGTCATGATGCCCGGTGACTATCTGGTGCTGTGCAGCCCATTGGCGGCGCGTGATCCGGAGTTCTACGAGAGCCCGCACGAGATCCGTTTTGACCGGCGTCCGTCGCATGTCACCCTGGGCAATGGCATCCATCGCTGCCTCGGGCAGCATCTTGCGCGACGCGAGCTGCAGACCGCGATCGAGGAGTTTTTCAAGGCCATTCCCGCCTTCACCGTCGAGCCGGGTTACAAGGTTCCCTTCTTTCTGAGCGGCGTGATCCACATCAAGGAGCTGCCGTTGCGCTGGAGCTGAGTTCGGGCCGCGCGGATCACCCTGATCACTGCTCGTGCTTCAGCCATCGTCCCCGAGATATCTGTCCAGCGTCTGGTGATAGTGGCGAATGCGAATCTCGAGATATTCAGTCAGTGTCAGAAGCCCCTTGTCGAGATTGTGCATGCCGCGCTGGACCGCCGGAAGCTGCTCGGCGTCCTGTTGAAACAACACGCCGACTTCGCCCAGACCGAAGTCCTCAAAAGAGCCATCAGGCCCCAGCTTGAGGGTCGGCGCGGAGGGAGGGCGCTCGCCCTTGAACGGCACGAACAGCATCGTCTCCCAGGTGCACCATTCCGGATCCTCCGGATCGGGCAGCATCCGGTAGAATAATGGATAGGACAGCGTCGGCCAGGGCATGGTGTTAGGAAAAACATAATAGGCGACCTGGTCGATCAGCTCGGTCGTGCTCATCGCGGCGGTATCGAGCCCATAAGCCTTGTCGTAAAAGCGCCGGTAGATCCGGGCGAGTCCGGCACGGGCGTCTTCGCCGGGTTGCAGCCGGCCTTCCTCGGTACCGATCGCTTCGGGCAGGACCAGGCGGCAGACATTTTCGAAAGTCTCCTGCGGGCTTGGTGGCGGGTCCATCCGCGGTGACGGCACGCCGATGATTGCCTGGTAACGGCTGATATGCGGCTCATCGGCGTAGACGTCCTGCTGGCTGCAGTCGTCTGGTGAACTGGAGAGGTATTGCGGATGGGAGGCGAAGGAATGGAAGCCTTCGATAAAGG